>JAEUHU010000021.1 GCA_016793305.1 Planctomycetota bacterium | reverse complement strand
CCGTGGCGCGGCAGCCGGATCACCCGCACGTCGTGGCAGAAGTACTTGCCGCCGAACTGGGCGCCGATGCCGTTGCCGCGCGTCAGCTGGAGCACCTGCTGCTCGAGCTCGAGGTCGCGGAAGGCGCGGCCGTGCGCGTTGCCGGTGGTCGGCAGCGTGTCGAGGTAGCGCGCGCTGGCGAGCTTCACGGTCTTCAGCGTGAACTCGGCCGACATGCCGCCGATCACGATCGCCAGGTGGTACGGCGGGCACGCCGCGGTGCCGAGCTTCTTCGTCTCCTTGTCGATCCAGGCCAGCAGCGTCTTCGGGTTCAGCAGCGCCTTGGTCTCCTGGTAGAGGAACGTCTTGTTCGCCGAGCCGCCGCCCTTGGTCAGGAACAGGAACTCGTATTCGTCGCCTTCCTCGGCGTAGAGCTCGATCTGCGCCGGCAGGTTGTCGCCGGTGTTCTTCTCCTCGTACATCGTGAGCGCACTCATCTGCGAGTAGCGCAGGTTGGTCTCGGTGAACGTGCGGTGCACGCCCTCGCTGATCGCCGCGTGGTCGTCGCCGGAGGTCCACACCTGCTGGCCCTTCTTGCCGATCACGATCGCGGTGCCGGTGTCCTGGCAGCTCGGCAGCACCATGCCGGCCGAGACGTTCGCGTTCTTCAGCAGCTGCAGCGCCACGAAGCGGTCGTTCGCCGACGCCTCGGGATCCTGCAGGATCGCGCGCAACTGCTCGAGGTGACCCGGCCGGAACAGGTGGCTGATGTCGCGGATCGCCGCGAACGTCAGCTGCGTCAGCGCCGCAGCGTCGACTTCGAGCACGCGCTTGCCGCCGACGTCGCGCGTGCGCACGTGGTCGCGGGTCAGCAGCCGGTACGGGGTGGTGGCGTCGCCGAGTTCGAAGATCGGTTGGTACGAGAACGGCATGCGGCCAGCTTCGCGCGCCGCCGGATGCGAATCCAGCCGCACGAAGGCGGCCGGCGGCACTCAGGGCGGCTACTTGGCCGGCTTGCGGAAGCGCGCGATGCACGCCGCCGCCACTTCGTCGCAGGCAGCGGCACCGTCGCCGTGGTTGCAGGTCACCAGCACGGCGAACTTCGCCTCGGGCGCCAGCCACGCCACGCAGAACCACATCGTGTTGCTGCCGTTGTGGGTCACGATCTTGCCCTTGGCCCATGGCCGCTCGGTCACCGCCCAGCCGAGCGCGTAGTCGCCGCCCGGCCACGGCGTGTGCAGCGCCTGCAGCGTCTCCGTGCGCAGCAACGCCGGCTCGGGTTGCACGCCGAGGTGCAGGGCCGCGAACTTCGCCCAGTCGCGCAGCGTCATGTGCACCGTGCCGGCCGGACCGAGCGAGCTCGGGTTGTCGCCGAACTGCGCCTCGCACTTCTCGCCCTTGCCGGTGTGCCCCCACGGCTGCGTCGTGCCTTCCTTGTCCCCCGGCATGCCGAAGCCGCCGCTGGTGATCCCGAGTGGTGCGAACAGTTCGCGCTGCATGCGCCTGGCCCAGTCGCCGCCGTAG
>JAEUHU010000577.1 GCA_016793305.1 Planctomycetota bacterium | reverse complement strand
GAAGAACAAGGACGGCACCGAGACCAGCAGGAAGGCCGAGCCGGCGGCGATCGAGGCGTTCCGCACGAGCCTGAAGAAGCTCGGCGACATCTACGCCAACGACGCGTTCGGCGCGGCCCACCGCGCGCACAGCTCGGTCAGTGGCATCACCGGTCTGCCGACGGCGGCGGGCTTCCTGATGCAGCAGGAGCTGGACGCGTTCGCCAAGGTGCTGGCGAGCCCGGCGCGGCCGTTCGTGGCGATCCTCGGTGGCGCCAAGGTCAGCGACAAGCTGCCCGTCATCGAGAACCTGCTGCCGAAGGTCGACACGCTGATCATCGGTGGTGCCATGGCCTACACGTTCCTCGTGCACATGGGGCAGAAGGTCGGCAAGTCGCTGGTCGAGAAGGACCTCGTCGAGGCCGCCGGCAAGGTGCTGGCGCAGGCCAAGGCGGCGGGCAAGAAGCTGCTGCTGCCGACCGACCACGTGTGCGCGGCGGAGTTCAAGGCCGACAGCCCGGCGAGCGTGCACGCGGCGATCCCGGACGGATTGATGGGCCTCGACATCGGCCCGGCCACGGTGAAGGCCTACGTCGACGCGCTGAAGGGTGCCAAGACCGTGGTATGGAACGGCCCGATGGGCGTGTTCGAGATGGACGCGTTCTGCAAGGGCACCGAAGCGGTGGCCAAGGCGGTCGCGGCGGCGACGGCGGCGGGGGCGTTCACGGTGGTCGGCGGCGGCGACTCGGTCGCGGCGGCCGAGAAGCTCGGCATCACGAGCAAGCTGTCGCACGTGTCGACCGGCGGTGGCGCCAGCCTCGAGCTGCTCGAGGGCAAGGTGCTGCCGGGTGTGAAGGCGCTGGGCGGGTAAGCCGGCGCGGCTGCGGGGTGCGTTGGACCGGAGGGGTCGAGAGGGCTCGGCGCGAGTCCAGCGCCCTTTCCAGCCCCCGCCTGCTGCGCTTGGCGGGGGCGCTGACGGGGATGTGGTGAAGGCTCAGAGTCGTGATGTTCTGGCGGCGCGCAGCCCGAGTTCAGCGCCGCGGTCGACCGGGGGACTGATTTCGCGGGCGCCGGACTGCGCGTAGAGGGGTGGGAGGCCGAAGACGCCGCCGCGCACACAGCGGTGGGAAGAGCCGTTGGGTGGTTCTGGCCGTCTCCCATCGCCGACGCGCTCATCCTCGTAGCCGCCGTACTCGTCGGCGCACCATTCCTTCAGGTTGCCGCCCATGTCGAACAATCCGAAGCCGTTCGGGCTCTTCGACCCGACTGGCAGCAGCCCCGGTTCGTCGTCGATGTTCTCATTCTGCCGGATGTCCTTCTCGTCGTTGCCGGTCCACCAGGTCGTCGTCGTGCCGGCGCGGATCGCGTACTCCCACTGCAGCTCCGAGGGGAACCCCATGCCTTGCCGACGCAGCACCGGATCCGCGTCGAGCCAACTCACCCCTTCCACCGGCAACGCCGGGTTGTCTTGGTCCGCGCTGTAACTAGGGTTCTGGCCCGTCCACCGCTGCCACTGACCTTGCGTGACCTCATACTTGCCGAGGAAGAACGGATCGAGCCGAACGCCGAGGCGAACGCTCGTCTTGTTCTCATTCCCCCAGTCCACGGTGCCCGGCGGCAGCGTGCCGCCCGGAATCAGCACGAACACGATGCCGGTTGTGCCCGTGATCGTGAGCCGCCCATCCGCGCCGTACGCAGGAATCGCCAACGTCGCCGGATCCTGCGTGCCATCCCACGCACTGCGCAGGTCGTAGAACTCCCACAGCTTCGACTCCGGGTTCATGCCGATCGGCACGAGACCCCACACGTCCTGGTCGCGCAGCTCGATGTTCTGCCCCGCATAGAGCGAACTCGCCACCACGCCATCCGCCTTCGCGATTGCCGCGCGCGCCGTGGCCCACGCGTCCCGATGGGTTGGCGCACGCGCCTCGAGATGGCGAGCCCATTGCTGCCGCTGGAGCATGTTCGGCATCACGGCTTCGAGGTCGGGCAGCTTGCTGCCGAGACTAGCCAAGGACTTCGCCAGGAACCCTGCCGCTGCTGCCGCCGCCGGATCCTGTTCCGTCGACGTCGCCGCGCGCTGCTGCATCGCCGCCACCGTCGCGGCGATCTCGTCGCGCTGCGCCAACAGTTGCCGCGCCCGCTGCACCCACGCATCGATCGCCGCCACCTGATGCGGCCAACCCGGCACCAGCGTCGCCTCCTCCGCC
>JAEUHU010000570.1 GCA_016793305.1 Planctomycetota bacterium | reverse complement strand
GCGAGCGGCGCCTCGTCGAGGACCTCGTCGGTGCCGACCAGGATGATGTAGAACTCCTGGCCGTACTGGGACCGGAAGGCCACGATCTTGCGGAGGATCGGCGCATTCGGCTCCTCGATCGCTTCGATCACGACGCCCTTGCCCTCGCGGCCGCGACCACGCAGCACCACCATCGGGGCGTAGGCGGCGACCTTGCCGTCTTCGAAGCGGATCTCGTAGTGGCGGGGGCTGTGGCTGTGCACCACGCCGGCCATGCCGAGGCGGTTGCAGAGGTCCTGTTCGAGCTTGCTCGACAGCAGTCGCCCACCGCATCGGCCGAAGCCGACGCCACCGCCGCCTTGCGACATCAGCACGTCGTCGTCGTCCAGGTTGGCCACGGCGCGCGGGACGAAGGTCGGGCGGCTCGGAGCCGGCCGGGACAGCGAACGCGGGGCCGGGGCCAGCGGCCCCGTGGCCTTCTTGCCCTTGCTCTTCGGGTCCGAGCTCTTGCCGGCCTTCGGACTCTTCGCGGGCTTCTGGACCGTGCTCTTCGGAGCTGGGTCCTTGGGCGCCGGGGTCTTCGGCTTCGGCTTCTTGGGGGACGCCTTGGTGAGTTTCGCTGCCATTGGGGTGCGGTGGTCGGGGGCGGCGGGTGGATTCGGATTCGCCTGGGCGCAAAGAGCGCCGCGCGCGCGACCGAATCCGCCGAGCCATTCTGGGTGCCGGCCCCGATCGGAGTTGGAAGGCGAGCACCATAGCAGAAGCAGCCGATCTCGAAAGCCCCGCGGAACGGTCGGCCTCGGTGGTTGGTCGGGGGCCAACGGGGATCGTGGCCGGGATCGACGTTGCCAGCGGTGTTTGCTCGGCAGGCGCGGTCGCGCCACACTGCGTGGCATGTCCGCCGGAGCCGCAGCCGAAGTCTCGCCGCCTCGCGCGTCGTCGCGGCGAGAGGGCTGGCTGCTGTGGGTGTTCCTCGCCGCGGTGGCGGCAGCGGTGCTCGCCGGGTTGCAGCAGCGGTTCCCGAGGCCCGATCTCGACGGCGCTGTCCGGCTGCTGGCCGACGGCGACCTGGACGGTGCCGAGCGGGCACGCATGTTGGCACGGCTGCGCGATTTGGGTGAAGACGACGCCAGGCCCTTCGCAGCCTGGGCGGCCGGCCTCGCGGCGTTGTCCCTCGGTGACCCCGAGGGCGTTCGGGCCGCGTTCCAGCGCGTCGGTGGGATGCCACCGACAGAAGGGCCCGAGCCCGGCGAGGTCGAGTTCCTGCACCTCGGCGACCCGATGCTCGCCAACGTGCAGGCCGCGTTGCAGGCCGAGCGTCGCGGCGATCGCGACCTGGCGCGCCGGAAGTGGCGACAGGTCCAGGTGCAGGCCCGCATGACCGGCCACGTCCTGGCCCCCGATCTCGCCGCCGCCGCGCTCGAACGGCTGCACTGATCCCGTTCTGCCTCAAGCGGAACCGTCCGTGTGACCGATGTCTCGCCGAGCGGAGGCAAGCCGGCGAATGGACGAGATCCGATTGGGTGCGATCCTGCTCGAGGGTGGGGTCGTCGACGAAACCGGGCTGGAGCGTTGTCTG
>JAEUHU010000536.1 GCA_016793305.1 Planctomycetota bacterium | reverse complement strand
CCGGTCAGCCACAGCCGCGCCCCGTTCTTCGCCGTCCAGACCGCGCGGAACGCGGCGCCGCCGGTGCGCTGTTGCAGCGTCCAGCCTTCGGGCCCTTGCAGCACCAGGTCGTAGAGCACGTTCTTGTAGCGACTGCCGTCCACCAGCCCGCCGCAGTGGTGCGCCAGCGCTTCGGTGGCCGCGTGCACCGCCTGGTCGTCGACCTGCAGCAGCCGGTAGCTGCCGAGCAAGGCGTCGATCGTCGCCGCGTGCTTCTGCAGCGCGGTCTTGCTGCCGCGCAGCAGCAGCACGTGCTGCAGACCGCCGAACAGCGCCACGTGCAGCAGCGCCGCAGCACCCTGTTCGTCGATGCCGTCCTGTGGCAGGTCGAGCACCAGCCGGGCCGCGTCGAGGTGCTTGGGCACCGCACTGCGGTGGGCGGGCGGCACCCAGGGTTCCACCGGGTGCAGCCGGACCGCACCGGCCAACGACTGCAGCGAACCGGCCAGCTGTGCCGCCCAGGTCGCCGCCGGCCGCGGTTCGGCCGCGAACTCGACCGACACGTCGACCACCACGTCGCTGCCGAGCAGGTGGAAGCTGACCGCTTCGAGCGCGTGCGCACGATCGCCGCGGACCGGCACGCAGAGCCAGCCCGGCACCCCGCCGACCTCGTAGTTGCAGGGCGGGCAGCGGAACAGACCTCTCGTGAGGCACTTGTTCTCGGGCGCGACCTCGATGCAGCCGGTGGGCCGCAGCGACCCGTCGGCCGCGACCTCGAGGATCAGGTAGTGGTCCTCGACGAAGCGCGTGCTGCCGTCGTCCAGGCTGGCACTGGGGTTCTGCGCCAGCCGCTCCAGCCCCTTCGGGTCGGCGGCCAGCAGGACCGTGCTGTGCATGCGCGCGACCACTCGCGAGCCGACCTGGCGCAGCGGCACCGCGAGCTCCGACCGGCGCTGCCGGTGCGGCGCCGCCCCGAGCAACTGCCCGAGCCGTTGCCCCAGCATCGCGTGCTGGCCCGGGTGGTCGGGGCGGAACGTCGCCAGATAGCCGGCGACGTCGCCGCGGTCGAAGCGCCCGTCGAGCTCGGCGAGCAGGCTCTTCACCCTCGGCATCAGCGCGTCGAGCTCGGCCGGTGCTTGCGCCAGGCCTGCGCCAGAGACCAGCAGCAAGGCCAGGGCCGAAACGGCGAACGTGCCGAGGGTGGGGCGCCGACCGTGATCCTGGCTGGTGGGCGAAGCGTGCACGAGGGGGCTCATCGACGAGACCCCCGGGCCAGTTGCAGCCAGACTCCGTCCGGGCTCGCGGAATCGAATGCCGTCGGGTCGTCGTCGCGGGCCAGCTTCGCCAGCGCCGCCGGCAGCGGGGAGAGCGCGCCGCCGTGCGCCTGCAGCCGCGGCGCGTGGGCCGCGAGGCGGGCTTCGAACGGCGGCGGCGTGGCGTCGCGGAGCGCGAGCCACAGCAGGGCGCCGGCGGCCAGCGCGAGCCACGGCAGGATGCGCGGCAGGGGGCTGCGCGGCCTGGCTCCGTGGAATCCCGTGCCCTGGGAACCCGCGCTGCGCGGCCCCGCGAACGGGTGCGGAGCCGCGGTGGGCGTGGCAGCGGGGCCCGCCAGGTCGCTGGCGGCGCCGTCGCCGAGCTGGTCCTGGCGCAGCGCCGCCAGCGTGCGCGCGACGAACTGCGGCGACGGCTCGGGGGCCACGTGGCGGGCCAGCAGCTGCTGCCAGCGGGATTGCCGGTCGGTGTGCAAGGCGGCCAGCACGCTCGGCACGAAGTCCGGAGCGGGTTTTGGCGCCTCGTAGCTCGACAGCACGATGCGCGGCAGGTCGGCGTCGAGTTGCTGCAGCTTCTGGTCGAGCTCCCGTTCGTCGTGCAGGGCGGCGAGCGTGCGTTCGGTGAACGCGGCCTGGTCGAACTCGGCGAGCTCCGGCGGCAGCGGCTGCTGCAGCCAGCCCTGTTCGGGCGGGAACGGCGGCAGGTCGGCGTCGCCGCGGTCGTCGGGGGCCGGCACGCGCGCGTCGTTGTCGCGGTTGGTGTTCATGCGCCGGCCTCCAGGTACGGCCGCAGCTGCTCGCGCAGCGCTTCCTTGGCGCGGAACAGCCGCGACTTCACGGTGCCTTCGTTGACCCCGGTGATCGCGGCGATCTCGCTGTAGTCGAGGTTCTCGTACTCGCGCAA
>JAEUHU010000517.1 GCA_016793305.1 Planctomycetota bacterium | reverse complement strand
CTGAGTGAACGCCTTCGTCCAGGCCCACAAGCACGAGCCGCTGTACGACTGGTACGAGGGCTCCGTAGACCGCCCACAAACTCAGGAGCAGGGTCGCGGCGAACGCGCCGGTCCGGCGCTCGCCTTCTGCCGACTCGGCCGCTGCCACCGGGAGCCCCGCTCCGTAGCCTACGGGCCAAGGAAGGACCGCCATGGCCAGCCTAGAACCCGACCCGGATCCGCTCGAAGACCTCGTCGCCGAATGCCTGCGCCGCTTCAGCGTCGACGGTGTGATGCCGGTCGACGAACTCTGCGCCCGCCATCCGGCCCTGGCGAGTGCCCTGCGCGCTCGTCTGCGGACCCTGCACGACGTCGGGTTGGCGGCCACGATCGCAGTGCCGCAGCCGACCACCGACAAGGGCACGCTCCAGATCGGTCCCTACCGCATCCTCGATCGCCTCGGCGAAGGCGGCATGGGCACGGTCTACCGCGCCGAACAGCTGGATCCGGTGCGACGACTCGTCGCGCTGAAGGTGATCAAGCTCGGCATGGACAGCAGAGCGGTCGTCGCGCGCTTCGAGCAGGAGCGCCAGGCGCTGGCGATGATGGACCACGAGGGCATCGCCAAGGTCTACGACTGCGGCACGACAGAGCGCGGTCAGCCGTTCTTCGCGATGGAGTTCGTGAAAGGCGTGCCGCTCGATCGCTACTGCGACGACCAGAAAGTGTCCCTGAAGGACCGGCTGCTGCTGATGCGGCAGGTGTGTGCGGCCGTGCAGCACGCACACCACAAGGGCGTCGTGCATCGCGACCTGAAGCCGGGGAACGTGCTGGTCAGCGACGACGGCGGCAAGCGGTCGGTGAAGGTGATCGACTTCGGGCTCGCCAAGGCGATGGGTGGCAAGCTCGTCGAGGCGACGCTGTTCACCGAGGCGGGGCAGATCGTCGGCACGCCCGAGTACATGGCGCCGGAACAGGCAGACCCGACCAACCTGAACATCGACACCCGGGCGGACGTCTACTCGCTCGGGGTGATGCTCTACCAGCTGCTGTGCGGCGAGCTGCCGTTCTCGGGCGCGGAGCTGCGGACGGCGGGGATGCTGGAGATGCAGAGGATCCTGAGGGTGGTGGAACCTGAGAAACCGAGCACGAAGCTCACCAAGCTCGGTGGCGAGGCGGTTCCCATCGCGGAATCGCGCCGGGTCAGCGTGTCGGCGCTGAAGAAGGCGCTGGTCGGCGATCTCGACTGGGTGGTGTTGAAGGCGCTCGAGAAGGAGCGCAATCGACGGTACGAGACGGCCAACGCGCTGTCGGCGGATCTGCAGCGGTATCTGGACGACGAGCCGCTGGTGGCGGGGCCGCCGAGTGCTGGGTACCGGCTGAGGAAGCTGGTGCGGCGGTATCGGGCACAAGTGCTGGCTGGATCGGCGGTGCTGCTGACCGCGGTGGTCGGGGCGGTGGTCGCCGTGAACTACGCGCTGATCGCCGGCGAGAACGAGCGGTTGGCGAACCAGCGGGCGACGGAGAACGCAAGGTTGGCTGCTGCCGAAACCAAGGCGAAGGAGGACGCACTCACGCAGCGCCGACGTGCGGACCAGGCCGCATCGACGAACGCCGAGCTGGCTGCGGAGAGAGGCCGCGCGGTGGGCCAGTTCAACCAGCTGTCGGCGGTCGTGCGGCTGCAGGATGCCTTGGCGAAGCAGGATGGCTTATGGCCGGCCTGGCCCGACAAGGTGGCGGCGCTGCAGAGTTGGCTGGACAACGACTGTGGGCAGCTGCTGGCGCAGCGGCCGCAGATCGAGGCGACGATCGCGGAGCTGCGCCGCAAGGCGATCCCACCGACCGTGGAGCAGGTCGATGCGGATCGACGGGCGGCGGCGGAGTGGCCGGTTCTCGAGCGGCAGCAGCAGCTGGTGGCGTCCCTTCGCCGCGCCCAGGCGATTCGAGAGGGTACCGGCAAGGAGGAGTTGCCCGAGCTACCGGCCGTACTGAAGAACGCGAATGCCTCGACGCTGAATTCGTTCGCATGGCAGCGGGTCGCACCCGAAGAACCGGGCAGCGACAAGGTGGAGCGCACGGCGTTCGGCGAGGAAGCCGCGGGCCTGATCGCGGCGCGGGCGGCAGTGGCGAAGGCTGCTGGGCAAGACGGGGATTTCCAGTTCCTCTACACGTTGGCGTGGGCGGCATTGGCCAACGGCCATGACGACGAGGCGAGGCAACGTGCGGCGGAGGCGTTGGCGAAGGCGCCGGCGAGGGAACGCGCGACCTGTCTCGCCCACCAGCGCGCGATCGAGGCCGCGATCGCCGAGGCGCCGACGCGTCTCGCCGTGGCGGAGAAAGAGCTGGCGGAGCTGGACGCGAAGGTGTCCGTGCGTCGCACGTGGACGTTCGGTGGTGACGAGGAGGGCCGTTCCGCGCAGTTCCTGCACAACGCCCTGGTCGACGTTCTGGCGGGGCTCGACTCGATGGAGGCCGAGGAGCGAGTCGATGTGGCGCAACGGCTCACGTGGGCGCAGCAGGTCGAGGCGGCGTCGCTCACATCGCACCGCGAGCGTTGGGCGGAGGCGCGGCGGGCGATCCAGCGCGCCGACGGGGTCACGGCGAGCGAACTGTATCGCGAAGCGCAGATCGACTTGTCGCCGCAGATGGGGTTGGTGCCGATCGGCATGAACCCGGTGACGAAGCTGTGGGAGTTCTACGACCTGCGCAGTGCTTGGGATGGCGAGCAGGCGGCGACGGAGATCGTGATCCCGACGCACGAGGAAGACGGCACGATCGAGGTGAAAGCCAGCTCGGGGATCGTGTTCGTGCTGCTGCCAGGCGGCAGGGTGACGTTGGGCTCGCAGAACGAAGACCCGAACGCGCCGCTCTACGACCCGCAGCGCCGGGACGACGAGTGGCTGCACGAGGTGACGTTGGCGCCGTTCCTGTTGGCGCGGCACGAGCTCACGCAGGGGCAGTGGGCGCGGCTGTGGACGTGGGATTCCGAGTTCCGGTATCCGAGCAACTTCAAGGCTGGCCAGGACATCGGTGGCAACCGGATCACGTTGGCGAACCCCGTGGAGCAGGTGGACTGGTCGATGTGCGACCGCCTTCTGAGGCGGAACGGCTTGGTGCTGCCGACGGAGGCGCAGTGGGAGTACGGGTGCCGGGGTGGGACGAAGACGGTGTGGAACGTCGACTTCGAACAGCTCCGCAGGGTCGCCAACGTGGCGGATGCAGCAGCCAAGGCGGCTGCGCCGCAGTGGGGCAACAGCGAGTCCTGGCGCGATGGTCACGTGGTCCACGCACCGGTCGGCACCTTCGCCGCGAACGGGTTCGGGCTCCACGACGTGCACGGCAACGTGTTCGAGACGTGCCTCGACTGGTATGGGGACTACGGCAGCGAACGTGCGGGCGACGGGCTCCGATCTGTCGGCTCCCCCTTCGCCGCCCGCTGCCGCCGTGGCGGCAGCTACAACTTCTCGGCCGTGAGCGCGCGATCCGCCGGTCGCTTCGCCGGCGCATCTTCGGTCCGCACCGGCAATCTGGGCCTGCGCCCCGCAAGGACCATCGCGCCCTGAAGTCCTGAGACTCCGTCGTCACCTCGCATGCATGTCGCTCGGTGGCGTCGTAGGGTTGCTGACGATCGGGGCGCCCCCTCCGGCAGGCGCCCAGTCACGGCGAGTTGCGCGACGCGCTCTGGATGGCCGAGGACTCGACGTTCTCCCCGAGACTGGTTGGGTGCACGTGTCGACACCTGCCTCGTGTGGAGCGCGTCGAGGCGGACCAGGGCGAGTGCCCTCGTAACGACGCGCCACCTCGCTGGACCCGCAGGTCCAGCAGGGGCCGTCGTCGTCTCGTTCCCTTGCTCGGCTCACACGCTGCGATCAGAAGAACTCGCAGACCCACCAGCACGCATACGGGTCGTAGAACACGTTCGTGCAGTAGCCCTGGCGGCGCATCAGGAAGGCGAAGTGGTTCGCCTGCGCCGCGGTCGCGAAGGACCGCCAGCCACCGACGGCCGGCTCGAGGACTTCGACCGCCGCTGCCGCGACGACCGGGGTGATGGCCACCGGGGCGGCGGCCGAGACGTTCGCGGTCAGCACCGCGGCGAACAGGACGGGGAGGGCGAAGAGTTTCATGGTCATCTCCAGGATTCGTTTGAGGGTGGTTCGCGCCGCTCAGGGGAGCTGCGCGCGACACCCGTCCTTGCCCGGCACGTCGAGGCCCTTACCGACGAGGCCCAGATTCCCCCGCGAACCCGCCGACCCGGGGAGCGCCACCCCATGCCCGGACACCCGCACCTCTGTACTGCAGGGCTCCCTCGGCTCCGCCGCCCAGGAACCGACCCACCGCCGGTAAGCCCACCCCCACCCCCGCCAAGGCTCCTCGTCGCGATCCCCCGATCGCCCCCACCGACCGGAGCCAACCATGAAGCTGCTCGCCCTGCCCGCCCTGCTCGCCTCCTTCGCCGCGTCCGCCGACCACGACGTCGTGCGCGTCGCCCCGCCGGCACAGCCGGCCCCCGTCGAGCAGGCCCAGCCGGCCGACCCGGCCGTGCAGCGCTGGCTCGCGCTGGGCTCCCGTTCGTTCGCGAGCCGAGATGCGGCCTACGCCTTCCAGTGGAAGCTCGAGCAGGCCGGCGTGCGCGCGATGGTCCAGCACGACCCGATGCTGCGCTGCTGGGTCTGCCGCTTCGCGTGAACGCGACCGAGCAGCACCCGCAGCGGCCGGTGCCTTGCCAGGACTGCCCAACCCGAACGATCCCGAACCGCCACCCACTGCCAGAGCCCCCAGCCAGACGAGCGCTTCCCATGGACGCCTTGAACGCCAAACACATGGTACGGCCGACCTCCGGCATGATCGTGAAGCGCGAAGAACTGCTGACGGTCGGTCGGTACTACTATCGCTTCGCACACTCGATGGTCGACGGCCGCCGTCAGCAGCGCGAACAGATCGTCAGCGGTGCGTGGTGGATGAGCGTCGACACGTTCGCCACGATCCAGCAGCGCAGCAAGCGCAGCGGTACCCACCTTTCGACCATGGCCCGCCAGAGCCTGGCCATCGCCCGCCGCTGGAGAGGCAAGGTGGACATCGTGGTGCGCGCCATGCTCCGCGAGCCCCTGCTCGCCTACGTGGGCCTCGGCACCATCCAGACCTTCGACACGCGGCGAGACGACGACCATCGGTCCTGGGTGCCGGCCCATGACGCCATCCAGATCTACATCCCGGGACTGCGGGCCAAGAACCCGAGGACCGGCAATGCGATCTACGAGGATGCGTTCGGTCCCATCGAGCAGGACCGCATCGGCTGGGATCCGTTCTGACTCGCGGGGGAAAGCAATCGCCGGTCCAGCAAGGCAAAGGCGCTTTCGCGGTACGCCACGGCGCGCCGGCGCCAGGGCAGGGCGAGCTCGCAAACCGCAGGATTCGGCTTGAGCAGCATCACATCGCCCGGCCACGGCCCCGGCGCTACGCTCCGCCTCCGCATGGACCTCGCCAAGTTCCTCCGCGACGTGCCGGACTTCCCGAAGCCGGGCATCCTGTTCAAGGACATCACCCCGATGCTCGCATCGCCGGCGGCGATGCAAGCGGCGATCGACCAGCTGGCGAAGCTGTCGTTCGGCAAGGTCGACAAGATCGCGGCGATCGAGTCGCGCGGGTTCCTGTTCGGCGTGCCGCTGGCGATGCGGCTCGGCGTCGGGTTCGTGCCGGTGCGCAAGCCCGGCAAGCTGCCGTGGAAGACCAACCGCGTCGAATACGTGCTCGAGTACGGCACCGACGCCGTCGAGATCCACCAGGACGCGGTGCGGAAGGGGGAACGGGTGCTGCTGGTCGACGACCTGCTGGCAACCGGCGGCACCATGGGGGCCGCCTGCCAGCTGGTCGAGAGCTGCGGCGGCGTGGTCGCCGGCTGCGCGTTCGTGGTCGAGCTTGGCTTCCTGCCCGGCCGGCCGCGGCTCGGCAAGCACAAGGTCGAGGCGCTGGTCGTCGTGAAGTGACCCCTCCGGGCCACCCGGAGTCGCCAGGCCGAGAAAATCTCGGGTCGCAACCCGTTTATCGACTGTAGGTTGCGGAATCCTCTCAAGATTCTCCACAGGCAGGACTCAATCTCTCCTCAGGTCCGGCCGATCATGGGCCACCGACTCCCCGCGGAGTCTCGTTCTTTGGTGTTCTGGCTCCCACCAAGAAGCTTCTCGAAACGGCAAACCCGATGAAAGTCGGGGACGCAAAGCCATAGGGCCTTCGGTCCGGTTCCCGCCGGACCATGGCAGCCTGGTTCCCGAAATGAAGCGACGGTCCGTCGACCCGTGGTACTCGTCGTCGCCCGGCTGCTTGCCGCGCGCCCGCCGCTCCACACCCGTCGACCGACCCATCGTCAAAGCCTCCAGCCTGTCGGCAGCCTGCCGACCCTGGGGAAGGGAACGTGGCCCCGCCGCCGGTTCATGCCCTGCCGCATGCACCGACGAGCCGGATCGAAGCCATCGGAGCCAGCCCCGCCTCGATCATGCCGAGGCGGTCCCGTTCGTCCCTTCCCTTCCCGCGATCGCCCTGCTGGAGCCCTGAAATGGCCAAGTCCGCCGCCGCCCTCCGTCCGTCGCCCCGCAACGCCCAGACGAAGCCGAGCAAGCTCGTCGACAACAAGCTCGCCAAGGCCGTCGCCAACACGCAGACGCCGAGCACGCAGCCGCGGCCGATGACGGAGTCGGAGCTCGAGGTGATCTGGAAGACGTTCAAGCGCACGCGCGACGAGAACCTGCGCAACACGCTGATCGAGCACCACATGCCGCTCGTGCGTTCGATCGCCGAACGCGTGCTGCAGACGCTGCCGAAGTCGATCGACGTCGACGACCTGAGCTCGGCCGGCACGTTCGGCCTGATGGACGCGATCAACGGCTTCGACCTGAGCCGCGGCATCAAGTTCAAGACCTACTGCACGACGCGCATCCGCGG
>JAEUHU010000515.1 GCA_016793305.1 Planctomycetota bacterium | reverse complement strand
CCCGCCTTGGTGCGCACGGTGCGCGCCTCGTCGAGGATCGCGCGGTACTGGACCGGCATGTTCCATCCGGCGAAGGGCACCATCCGGGCGCCGAGAGCGACGTGGGTCGATTCGAGGGCGGTTGCTTGCATCGGCTTCGGGGCGAGGAGCCTAGCCAGCCTCGCCGGGCTATGCCACTCTGCACTGTGGCCCACGTGGGGCCGCTGCGGCCCTACCGCGCGATGCAGGAATGCAGGAGCCGGATGCGGGATGCGGCGATCAGCCGGACAGGCGGCGCAGCAGCTCGTCCAGGTCGCAGGCGCGCAGCTCGTCGGCGGCGATCGGGCCGCGTTCCTGGAAGCGCTCGCGTTCGGCCGCGGAGCTGCAGTCGTCACCGGCTGGCTGACGGGGACTGCGCAATGGCGATCGCTTCGGCTGCGGGGGCTGCGTCGGCGGGGGCGAGGGGCTTCTGGCCGAGACGTCGGCCATGGTGTCGCCCTGCAGTGGGTCGAGTGGCTCGGCCGTCGGCGACAGGCGCGGCCCGGACGGGCGGCCCGTCCGCCACGTCGCGCGCATGCCGTCGAACCCGGTCGCATCCAGGTCGAGGCGGTCGAACGTCGTGCCGGCGAGCCGCGGCTCGTAGAGCTCGAGCGGATGCTGCAGCCTGGCGAACCGCCGCGGATCGAGGCGTCGTGCGTGTTCGAGTTCCCGTCGCCAGGTCGCGTAGTCGCCGAGGTCGAAGGCGATCCGGCCGAGCGCGACGTAGGCACGGAAATCGGCGCCGCGCAGCAGCAGCACCCGTTCGAACTGCCGGCGGGCGGCATGGCGGCGGCCCAACCGGTACGCGAGCCGGCCGAGGAGCGCATGCACGCTCGCCACCATCGCCCGCAGCAGCCAGACCAGGGATCGCATCGAGGGGGGCACAGTATGGCGGCGCCGTGGGTCCGGCAAGGTGGGCTGCGGCGGTGCCCCTTCGGGCCGTTCGCCGCAGGGCACGTGGCCTGGGCGAGTGGCCAGGGGCCGGCCAACTTTCGCCCCGACCTCAGGCGGGGCCGGCCGGCGGTCGATAGGACGAGCTGGACTCGGAGCAGACCCGACCGCACCACACCATGGCACTACGAGGCGATCTTGCGAGTGTAGACCTGGCCCAGGTGTTCCAGATGCTGGCCCTCAACAAGAAGGTCGGCCTCTTGAGCATCCAGTCGGCCAAGATGTGGAAGGTCTTGTACTTCGATCAGCGTGGTGTGACGGTGCACCACAACGTCCATCGGGTGCTCGACCGGGTCGTGGCCGCGTTCGTGCGGTCCGGCCGCTTGCAGCCGACGGCCGTCGACGAAGTGCGCGAGCATGCCGCCCGCATGGGCCAGCCGCTCGCCGACAGCCTGCTGGCGGGGGGCTACCTCGAAGCCGAGGAACTGGAAGACCAGTACAGGAGCGAGCTCGAGGAGGAGATCTACGACCTCTTCTTCTGCCGGGACGCCAAGTTCGAGTTCCATGAAGGAGTCACCTCGCTGGAGGGGCGCGACGGCTCGATCGACGAGCGGTTCTTCAGCAACTGCGACAGCGTGATCATGGAGGCCGCCCGTCGCATCGACGAGTGGGCCTACATCAGCGAACGGGTGCCGACGACCGGCGAGGTGCTGGTCGCGACCGTCGACACCCTCGACGCCGGCGAGTTCGGCAACGAAGGGCCGGCGGTGTTCGAGCTGCTCGACGGTCGCCGCAACGTCGCACGCATCGTCGAGCTGACCGG
>JAEUHU010000483.1 GCA_016793305.1 Planctomycetota bacterium | reverse complement strand
AGCAGGCCGCGGTGGCTGTTCTTCTTGCTGTCGGTGCGCGGCTGCTTGTAGATCGGCCGGTCCTCGCCGTTCACGGTGCAGAACGTCGCCTTCATCGCGAAGCCGAACGTGTCGCGCGTCACGTACTGGTAGGTGTAGCTGCCGATGCCGAGCACGACGTTGCTCGACGCGAAGCCCTTCTTCGCCAGGCCTTCGAGGATCGCGTGCTGGCGTTCGAGCGTGATCGAGTCGCCGTAGATGGCGCCGATGTGCGGGTCGAGCTGCTTGAAGCCGCGCTCGGTGGTGGTGCCGCCGAAGATCTCCCACAGCAGCTCGATCAGGCCCTTGTGCTCCGGAGTGCCTGCTGCAGCCGCGGGATCGCCGACCAGGATCGCGACCGGGTCGCCGCTGTCGGGGCGGATCACCAGTTTGCCGTCGCGAGCCAGGATCTCCTTCTTCAGCTGCGGCAGGATGCGCGTGATCACCGCGAAGAAGTCCCACGTGTCGCTGACCACGCTGACGATGCCGCGTGGGTAGACCGCGGTGACGAGGCGGCGGTAGGTGTCGAGCTCGGTCTCCTTGCCGCCGGCGCACATCACCGCGTGCTCGGTCGCCGGCACGCTGCCGCCGATCAGTTCCTTCTCGCAGTCCGCACCGTAGTACTGCTCGAGGAAGTCGATCGCCGGGATCGTGTCGGTGCCGGTGAACGACAGCAGGTGGCCGGCACCGCTGGTGCACGCGGCCTCGATGCCGTGCATGCCGCGGAACGAGAAGTCGTGGCCCTGCCAGCGCACGAAGTCGCGCGGGGCCCCGGTGCGCTGTGCGTACTGCTCGAACACGCGCCGGTAGCGGTTGGCGAGCGTCGCCGACGTGCACGGGCCCCAGACGACGGCGCTCATCATCGTCTCGATGAAGTTGGTCAACCACGCGAAGCGTGGGTCGGTGTTCTCGATCGTGTGCGTCGGCACCTGCATCGGCACGCGCGTGCCCTCGGGCAGTGCCTTGATGCAGAGCGGCAGGTGGCCGAGGTCGTGCAGGGCTTCGACGTGGTCGATCGGCACGGCACCCGCACCGAGCGAGAAGTCGAGGCGGCGGCGGTAGGCGCCGACGGCCTTGGCCTTCGGCAGCGCGAAGAACGTCTCGTGGAAGCGCTTCTGCAGGTACTCGATCACGAAGTACTGCAGCCCGAAGAACACCACGTGGTCGACGTCGGGCAGGCGCGAGCCGCGCGGCGTGAAGTTCGAGTAGACCGTGGTCGTGCCGGCCGGGAACTGCCGGCGGTGGTCGGTCTTGTAGAAGTCCGTCAGGACCAGGGCGGGGATCGTGTTCATGCGCGGTTCTCCAGGTTCTGCAGCGAGACGAGGCGAAGGGAAGGATGGCTGCGGCCGCTGCGGAACGAGTCCGTGCAGCCGATCGTGGCGAAGGCGGTGGCCAACTCGTCGAGGCCCTTGCTGTGGATGCCGTGGCTCGTCCACAGGTGCAGCGGTCCTTGGCCGTAGTGCGTTCGCAGGGCGCTGGCGACGCCGAGGAACGTGCCGCCACCGTCGCAGATGTCGTCGACGATCACCACCAGCGGGTCGGGGCCGAGCTCACGCGGGCTGTCGTCGCCGACGCGGAAGCCCTGCAGCTTGCCGGTCTGTGGGTCGCGCACCTTCTCGCAGTGCACGACGCCGATCGGCCGATCCGCCCGGGACAGTGCTGCGGCCGCCTCGGCGGTGCGGGTGCGCGCGCCCTTGTCGGGCGCCACGAACCAGACCGGCTGGTCGGCGCGCGCCAGCAATGGGGTCACGTAGCGGGCGAGCCACGGCGCCATCGGCGCGTTCGTCAGGGTGGCACCGACCTTGGCGAACGCCGCCACCGACGCCGGCGAGTGCGCGTCGACGGTCGCGAACGAGCGCACGCCGGTGGTGGCGAGCAGTTCGGCCAGCACGTCGATCGCGATCGGGTCGCCCGCGACGGCGACGCGGTCCTGGCGCGCGTAGGGCAGGTAGGGGATGCAGACGTGCTGCACCTGGCCACGCACGGCGCCGAGGAACATCAGCAGCGCCAGCAGGTCGTCGCTGCCGTGCACGCGCGCTAGCAGCCGCGCGGGTGCCGGCTGCTGCAGCGCGCGCACGCCGACTTCGCCGCCGGGGTAGCGCCAGACACTGCGCACGGCGTCGTCGAACGGCACCAGATCGTCGAACGGGAGGTTCGTGGTCATGAGTTCTTCCCCTGGTTCTTGTTCGTCGAGCCCTTGCCGGCCTTCGGCTGGCGGAAGCGATAGAGCGCCGCCGGCCGCCAGGCACCATCGCTGCGCAAGCGCCCGGTCGCGGCCAGCAGGCCCGACGCGAGCATGCGGCGGCGGAACGAGTCCTTGTTGAGCTCCTTGCCCTGCACGGCCTGGTGCACCTCGAGCAGGTCGAGCAGCGTGAACTGCTGCGGCAGCAGCTCGAAGCCGACCGGCGCGTAGTCGATCTTGCCGCGCAGCCGCTGCACGGTGGTGCCGAGGATCTCGGCGTGGTCGAACGCGAGCCGCTGCGCCTTGCCGGCCGCGTCGACGAGCTGCACGGCCCCGCCGGCCGTACCCGACCACGGCACCTGGACGCGGTGCAGCGCCAGCTCGCCGCCCTCGCCGAGCAGCGCCAGCAGGCGCGCGGCCGGGACCAGCGCGTAGTAGGCGACGCTGACGACGCGGCCGCGCGGGTCGCGCCGAAGGTCGCCGAAGGTGAACAGCTGCTCGAGGAACACGTCGTCGAGCCGGCACTTGTCGGCCAGCACCCGCGCGGCGGCGGCCGGCAGGGTCTCGTCGATGCGCACGAAGCCGCCCGGCAGTGCCACGGCTCCGGCGAACGGCGCCTCGGTCCGCCGCAGCACCAGGGCGTGCAGGGCCCGTTCGTGCAGGGTCAGCAGGGCCACGTCCACCGCCAGGTGCGGGTGCGGGAAGCGGTCGAGGTCTTCGAGTCGCTCTTCCATGCAGATAGCATATATGCAGACCACAGATAAGCAAGCGGAGGAACGTGGTCCGCCCGGCGGCGTGGCACGGTGCTCGTCAGCCGGAGCGGGGTGCCGGTGTGGCGGCCGGGGCGGGGGAATCCGCGGCGGCCGACCCGGAGACGCCCGAGGGCGGGTCGTCGCGCCACCGCGCCGCCCGGCCGGCCGGGCGGCCGAACGGCCGCCGCTCACACGAGGTCGCTGTCGCCGAGCGTGAAGAACCAGCGATCGCGGAAGTACGGCGTGTCGTGCACCGCCGACGCGATCGCCAGGAACCAGGGCGTCCCGCGCACGCGGTAGCCGTGTTCCTGCATGCGCAGGAAGCGCGGGTCCATGTGGTTCCAGACGCTGCACACCATGCCGGTGCCGTCCTCCATCGCCCGGGCCTCCGCCGCGGCGAGCAAGGCGGCCATCGCGTCGCCGTCGTCCGGCCCGACGAGCCAGTCGACCACGTAGCTCGTGTGGGGCCGCAGCAGGTTGCCGACGCCGTACACCGCCACGGCGCGCAGGGTGCCACTGGCGCGCTCGCGGCACTCGTAGAGCACGTAGCGGTGTTCGCAGTGGTCGGCGTAGCGCCAGTTCAGGTAGCGATGGTCGCGAACGGTGGCGACGCCGAGGCCCGGTTCGAGCCGGTCGAAGAGCCGATCGACGTCGGTGCCGAAGCGACCGACCGTGCCCACGACCAGCGCCGACGGAACGGCACGCGCCGCCGTGCCAGGGGGCAGTTCGCGGAACGTCACGTCCCAGTCGCGCGCGATCTGCCAGCCGAGGTGGCGGGCGCCGCTGCGCCAGCCGGCGCCGGGCAGTCCGTAGACCAGCGGGGCCTGGTCCTCTCCCGTGCCGAGCCAGCGCTCGAGGAAGGCCTGCCCCAGGCGAGCGAACAGGCCCGGTTCGCCGCCGTGGCGCAGCCACTCCGTGCGCACGCAGTGGTCCACGGCCTGCGCCGCGAACGTGCGTCGACCGCCGAGGGTGATCGCCACCGGCACCGCGGCGTAGACGCCGACCACGCCTTCGTCGCGATGCACCGCCAGCATCTGCTGCATGCGTCGCGTGGGATTCTCGAGGAACTTCCAGCGCCAGTGCAGCGGCGAGCGCGCAGCTCTGCCGTGCGGGCCCGACGCGAACACGCGGTTGTGGCAGGCCAGCACCGCGGCTTCGTCGCCGGGCTCGATGCTGCGGATCACGACCGGGTCCGCGTCGTCGGACGGAGTCGTCATGGTGCGGCCGAGAGGTGTGCCACGAGGGCGTCGAGGTCGGGGAAGTCGTACAGCAGCGTCGCTGGCAGGCGTCGGCCGACCAGCTCCTCGAGGACCTCCTTGGCTTCGACGGCGAGCAGCGAGTCGAGGCCGAGGTCGCGGAACGCGTCGTTCCGGAGGATCGGACCGGCGTCGGCGAACCCCAAGGTCCTGGCGATCGCCTCGGCGACCTGTCGGCGCAGCTCGGCGCGTCGTTCCTCCCCGGCTCGGCCCGCGTGCTCGCAGGCTGTGGGCGTCGTCGTGCGCGCGGGGACGAGTTCCGCGCAGCTCGTCGGCGCGGGAGCTCCGACTGCCTGCAGCCACTCCTGCCAGCGGATCGGCAGCACGGCGAGGTCGTCGGATGCGTTGCGTTCGGCGACGACCAGGTGCGCCGCGACGGCGGTCGGCAGCAGCGAGAGGCCACGGCGTGCGAGGCGCGCGCGCAGGGGCGCTGCGAGCCGTTCCGTCATGCCCGCACCGTCGAGCGGGCCGAGCGCGACGCAGGCCGCCGGCAGGCCGCGGGTGCGGCGATGCGCCGCGAAGGCCTCGAGGAAGGCGTTGGCCGCGGCATAGGCGGCCTGCCCTGCGCTGCCCAGTGTCGCGGCCATCGAGCCGGTCATGACGAAGAACTCCAGCGGGTCGTTCGCCGTCAGGCGATCGAGCAGGACGGCGCCGGTGATCTTCGCGCGCAGGGCCGGGTGCGCCGCGGCTGCGTCGAGACGTGACAGCGTCGCGTCGGCCAAGGCACCCGCGGCATGCACGACACCGCCGAGCGGCGGGCCGCTCGCGCGAAGCTGGGCGAGGGCCGCGGCGAGCGACTCGGCGTCACCGACGTCGGCGGCGAGGGGCGTGACCACGCAGCCGAGCGCGTGCAGCGCTGCGCACGTCGCGCTCGGGATCGGGCCGCGCGCCAGCAGCGCGAGATGCCGAGCGCCCTGCTCGACCAGCGCGTGCGCGAGTGCTGGGCCGAACCCTCCCGACGCTCCCGTCACCAGGTAGGTGCGGTCGGCGCGGAGCGGGCCGTGCGTCGGCAGCGTGAGCACGAGCTTGCCGACGCTGTCGCCGATGCCGAGCTGCGAGAAGGCCGTGGCGATCGCGGCGAGGGGCATCGCGGTCGCCGTCACCGGCCGGATGCGGCCGCTGCGGAGCAGGTCGCGCACGCGGGCGAGCAGGCGCGGCTTCTGCTGCGGATCGGCGGCGAACAGCTCGCCGAGGTCGAAGGCGTGGCAGCGCACGTCGTGGCGCACACTGCGCACCTGCTCCTCGGTCCACACGCCGAGCTTGCCGAGTTCGACGAAGCGGCCGCCAAGCCGCAGCACTTCGAGACTGCGGGGTACACCGTCGCCACTCCGTGTGTTGAGCACCACGTCGACGCCGCGCCCACCGGTCGCCGCGAGCACGTCGGGCCCGAAGTCGTGCGCGCGGCCGGTGCCGACCGGTTCGACGCCGAGCGAGCGCACGAACGCGTGCTTCTCCCGGCTGCAGGTGGCGAGCACCCGGCAGTCGAGGGCCTGCAGCAACTGGATCGCTGCCTGGCCCACGCCGCCGGCGGCGGTGTGCACGAGCACGGTCTCGCCTCGCTGGACCGCGGCGCGATCGAGCAGCGCGTGGATCGCCGTCGCGAACACGATCGGCGTGCCCGCGGCGGCCACGGGATCGCAGCCGTCCGGCAGGACGAACAACGCGTCGGTGGCCACGGTGACGTGGCTGGCGAGGCAGTCGGGGGCCAGCACGACCACCCGGTCGCCGACGCGCAACGACGAGACGTCCGCGCCGACCGCCGCGACGACTCCCGTGCCTTCGAAGCCCAGCGGTTGGTCGGCGGCGGCGTGCACGCCGTCGCGCGCGGCGAACTCGCGCAACAGCCCGCGGGCGTAGAGCGCATCCTTGAAGTTGAGTGCCGTGGCGACCATCGCCACCTCGACTTCGCCCGGACCGGGCGCACGGCGGGCCAGCGCTGTGCAGCGCAGCGCCTCGAACGAGCCGTAGGCCTCGGTGCGAACCCGGAAGGGGGCGCCACCGGGCAGCTGCTGCAGCGTCCTGGCCCGGCCCCGCCGCAGCCGTCGCGCGAGGCGGCGCCCGCGGCGGATGGCGACCTCGGACTCGTTCGTCGGCTGGTGCAGTTCGTCCACGATCGCCGCGGCGTGGGCCGCGACGGCGTCCGCCGGCACCAGCGGGTCGAGGTCGATGGCGAACGGCCGCGTGGCGGCGTGCTCCTGCGCGAGCGTGCGCCACAGCCCGAGCAGTGCGGCACCGTGCGGGGCCCGCACGGCGGGTGTGGGGGTCGCGTTCCCAGCACCGTGCGTGACGAGCAGCAGGCGCGGCGGGTGCGGCAGGGCGAGGGCCGCCTGCACGGCGGCGAGGGCTGCGTCGAAGGCGTGCAGCGCGGCGTCGTCGGGCGCTTCGGCGGCGATCGGCGCGGCCAGCCACAGCACGGCCTCGAACGCCGGCGGCGCGCCCGGCGCGGACCTCTGGCTCGCAAGCGTCGCGAGGGTGGCGGGGTCGACCGCGATCGCCTGGCCCGCGGGCAGTGCGGCGCAGACCTCGTGTGCGAGCTCCGGCCAGCCCAGC
This sequence comes from Planctomycetota bacterium, assembly GCA_016793305.1. Next base: position 18,244 of record JAEUHU010000483.1, on the reverse strand, counting down.
ACGGCGATGCGCGGCGGCGGCGCGCGGTGTTCGCCGCGCTCGATCTCGACGTAGACGGTGTGATGCAGCCAGTCGGGCGGCAGCGGCTGCTGGGGATGGGCCCGGGGCGCTGCCAGTGCAGCGGCCATCGACTCCAGGCCGTCGAGGCGCGCGACGAGGGCGCCGTCGGCGGCGCGCAGCGTGCAGTCGACGACGCAGTGCACGGGCGAACGGGAGCGAACCCGGGCGTGGCAGACGAGATCGCGCACGTCGCGCCGGAACACCGTCGCGCGTCGGACGGCGACGGGGAGCAGCGGGCTCCCGTCGTCCGGCAACAAGGCGACGAGGGCGTGCCAGCACGCGTCGAACAGGATGGGGTGCAGCGCGAAGCCCGCGGTCGATAGCGGTGCCGGCAGGCGGACCCGGACGATCAGTTCGCCGTCGCCGATGCGCACCTCGTGCACGGCGCGGAAGCTCGGGCCGTAGTCGAGCGAGTGCGCGGCGCAGCGTTGGTAGAGCCTGCGCACGTCGAGCGCTTCGTCACAGCGGATCGCGCCGTCGCCGTCGCCGTCGCCGTCGCCGTCGTCGGTGCCGCCGTCGGCTGCGTCGGCGCGGGGGCTCGCGGCGGCCGGATACTCGCCGTCGGCCACGTCGGACCAGACCCCGTCGGGAGCGCGCGCGCGCAGCCGGAAGCCCGCGGCGCGACCGTCGGTCTCGGTGCGCACCAGTTCGAGCGCGGTGGGGACGGCGCCGAGTTCGACGCGCGTGCGCAACGTGACGCCTTCGACGCAGAGCGGCAGGTCGCGACCGTGGGCGAGGTCGGCGGCGAACGCCAGCTCGATCGCGACGGTCGCGGGCAGCACCACGGTGCGGCCGACGCGGTGGTCGGCGAGCCATGCGGGCTGCGTCGCGCGGAGCGAGGTGGCGAACAGCGACTGACCCGGTGCCAGCAACGAACTGTCGCGGCGCTCGACGAACAGCGGGTGCGCCCCGGGCGACGGCGCGCCCTTCCGTTCGACCCGCGTGTGCCAATGGCGACGGCGTTGGAACGGATAGGCCGGCAGCTCCGCCGACGGTGCGCCGCCCTGCGGGTGGGCCGTGGCCAGGTCGACCTCCTCGCCTCGCACCCAGCGCGCGGCGAGTTCCCCCAGCGCCGACGCAGGCTGCAGCGCACGAGCGCGGGCGGTGTCGTGCGGAGGTTCGTCGATCGCCTCGACGGTGCCGTCCCGGTCGAGTCGCGGCGGCGAGCTCGCCGTGGCCGCGTGCGCAGCGCCGTCGGCGAAGGCGCGCAGGGCCTCCACGAGGCTTCGGGAGTCGTCCGCCACGAAGGCCGCTCGCACCGGCAGCGGTCGGCGCGCGACGGCCGCCGTGTGGCACCACGCGGCGAGGTCGGGGCGGTCGTTCTCGAGGCGTTCGGCGTGGCGCCGCGCCAGTTCCCGCAGCGCGGCTCCGTCCATCGCCTGCAGCGGCAGCAGGAAGGGGCCGGGCCGCGGCTCCTGCGCGGGCGCACGCGGCTCGGGCATGGTGCCCAGCACAGCGTGGGCGTTGGTGCCCGAGAAGCCGAACGAGCTGACGCCGGCGAACAGCGGCCCGGCGCTCGCCAGCACCTCCGGCTCGGCGACCACGCGCACGCGGCTCTTCGTCCATTCCACGTGCGGATTGGGTGTGCGGAAGTGCAGGTTCGCCGGGACCGTGCGCGCGCGCAGCGACAGCAGGACCTTGAGCAGGCCGGCGATGCCGGCGGCCGCTTCGAGATGGCCGACCACGGTCTTCACCGAGCCGATCGGCAGGCTGCGCCTGCGCGCCGCGAACGCGGCGTCGAGGGCGAGGACTTCGACCGGGTCGCCGAGCGAGGTGCCGGTGCCGTGCGCCTCGACGTAGTCGACGTCCTCGGGGGCGAGGCCGGCGTCGGCGAGGGCCATCGCGACGACTTCCTGCTGGGCCGGGCCGTGCGGAACGGTGAGTCCGCTGCTGCGCCCGTCCTGGTTGATCGCGGTGCCGAGCACGAGACCGAGAACACGATCCCCGTCGGCCTCCGCGTCGGCGAGGCGGCGCAGCAGCACGGCGCCGCAGCCTTCGCCGCGTCCGTAGCCGTCGGCGCTCGCGTCGAACGACTTGCAGCGGCCGTCGGGCGACAGCATGCGCGCGCGGCAGAGGCCGGCCATCGACACCGGGTCCAGGATCGCGTTGACGCCGGCGACCAGCGCGACGTCGCACTCGCTGGCGCGCAGCGCGCGAACGGCCGTGTGCAGGGCCACGAGCGAACCGGAGCACGCCGTGTCGATGGCGACGCACGGACCGCGGAACCCGAACGTGTAGGCGATGCGGCCGGCGGCGGTGCTCAGCGCGTTGCCGGTGTGGTAGTAGGCGTCGGCATCCGCCGGTGTGCGCGCCGTCTGCGAGTCGAAGTACTCGCCCGAACGGATGCCGACGTAGACGCCGACGCGGCGTGCGGCGAGGCGGTGCGGCGCCAGGTTCGCGTGCTCCAGCGCGTGCCACGACATCTCGAGCAACAGACGGTGCTGCGGATCGAGCGACGCCGCCTCGCGCGGACTGATGCCGAACAACGTCGCGTCGAAGCCCGCGAGGTCGTCGAGCAGCGCCGCATGGCGCACGTAGATCGAGCCGGCGGCCGCCGGATCGGGGTCGTACAGCGCGTCGACGTCGAAGCGCTCGCGCGGGATGGGCACGACGGTGTCTCGACCGTCGCACAGGAGCCGCCAGAACGCCTCGAGTCCGTCGGCTCCGGGGAAGCGGCAGGCGGCGCCGACGATCGCGACCGCCGAGGATTCGCGCGGCGGCCGGGCGAAGGCGCGCTGCGGAGCGGGAGTCGTGCGCCCCGTCGCCTCCGGAGGGGCGCCGAGCCGCTCCAGCAGGTGCTCGACCAGCGCGCGCGGGTTCGGTTGGTCGAACAGCAGCGTCGAACGCAGCGGCAGGTCGAGGGCGTGCGCGAGCCCGGCGCCGAGATCCACGGCGCGCAGCGAGTCGAACCCGAGTTCGGTCCACGGGGTGTCGAGCGCGACCTGCCGCGCGTCGTCGAGCTGCAGCAGTGCTCTGGCCATCGCCTGGACGCGCGCGGTGAGCGCCGCCTCGCGCCGGTCCGTCGGCATTGCGAACAGCTCGGCGCGCCAGCAGCCCGCGCGTTCCTTCGGCCCGTCCTTCATGACGGGCGCCAGTGGACGAGTGCGATGGTCGCGTCGATCGAGCACTCGCCGTCGCCCGGGCCGCTGCACCCGGCCCGTGTGTGCAGCAGCAGGAGGTCGCGGTGCGGCTTCGCCTCCACGTCGACGAACGAGAACCACGTCCGGTAGTGACGCGACTGCATCGGGCGGCGGAAGTTCGCGTGGTAGGTGGCGATCAGCACGTCCGGCAGCTGCGCGCGGAAGAAGTCCTCCAACGTCCAGTGCCGCAGCTCGGGGAGGAGGCAGAGGCGCACCGTCTCCGCCATCGCGAGGTACAGCATCTGGTTGTAGGTGATGTTGACCTCGACGGCGTTGAGGTGGCCCGTGGCCTCGATGTAGCAGGGCTCGGCGAAGCCACAGGTGCCCTCCAGCCGGATCCACGAGCTCGGGTCGGCGAGGCGCGGCGTGGCACCGTTGCCGAGTTCGGCCAGCACGGCGCTGTGCACGTACCGCGCTTCCGGTCGGTACGGCTGCAGCACCCGCTGGAGCAGCGGTTCGGCGACCGGCCGCCCGCCGGGCTCGGAGTCGGGCACGGCACTCATGGCTGCTTCTCGCCCGTCACCGGCAGGCCTGGGTAGAAGGGCAGTCCGTCGTAGACGCCGATGCGATACGAACGGCTCGGCTCGCCGTGCAGCTGGCCGTTGGCGCGGTGGATCAGCTGGCGGTTGTCCCACAGCAGGAGCAGGCCGGGCGCCCAGGGCACGGTGCGTACGCGGTCGGGTCGTTCGACCTCCGCGAACAGTGCCTGCAGCAGCGCTCGCCCCTCTTCCTGGCCCATGCCCTCGACGCGCAGCGTGAACCCGCTCGACACGTACAGCGCCGTCCGGTCGAGGACGGGATGGCGCACGACGGCAGGGTGCACGGCGCCCGGCGCCTGGCGGTGGAACTCCTCCATCAGCTCGCCGATGCCGCGATCGACGTCGTGGGGCTGCACCTTGTAGTAGAGGACCGCGTCCTGGAAGCACCGCGCGCCGAGCACCGCGGAGTACAGCGCCGGCGGCAGCGTGCGCAGCGCCTCGACCATGTCGACGAACGTGGTCCCGCGTGTGCCCCCCGGCGGCACGATCTTGGGCATGACGAAGGTCAGCGGCAGCGGCTCGGCGAAGAACTGGTAGTCCGAGTGCCACATGCGGCCCGTGCCGGCGACCCCGACCCGCTTGCCGTCGATCGGCACGTTGTTGCTGACGAAGATCTCGGGGAAGTCGGGATGGTGGTAGTGCGACTGGAAGTAGCGCTGCGGCACGCCGAACCGGCGCGCCATGGCGACGTATTCCCGGTCGTCGAGGTCGACGCCGTGGAAGACGAGCAGCTTGTGCTCGTAGACGGCGGCCTTCAGGTCCTGGACCTGTCGCGCGGTGACCCGACGGAGGTCCAGGTCGGTGACATCGGCACCGAGCGCGGCACGAGGGGCGAGCTTCATGGTTCGCAGGAGGCGGTCGTCCGACGGCGGGCGTCGGCGACTCGACAGCGCGGAGAGAGGAGCACGGCGGCGAGGCGCGAGACGTCGCCGTGATCTGGAGATAGCAAGGCACGTGCCGCGAGTTACCGGGTCCGGGTTGCGAGGACGGCGGCGGCGAGCTCTCCTGCGCGCATGTCCTGGCCCGACACGATGCCGAGGATCCTCGCCGCGCAGGTCGAGGTGCGCCCCGAGGCGACGGCGCTGATCGACGGCGACGAACGCACGACCTATGGCGAGCTGGACGCGTTGGCCGAGCGAACGGCGCAAGGCCTCCTTCGGGCCGGGGTGAAGAAGGGCTCGCGCATCGCCATCCTCGACCACGACAGCGCGCGCCTGTTCGCCGTGGTGTTCGGCATCGTGCGTCTCGGTGCCGTGGTGGTCGGGCTCAACTGGCGACTGACGGAGGGCGAACTCGCGTTCCAGGTCGACGACGCCGGCGTGGAGGTCCTGTTCGTCGGCCCCGAGTTCACCGCCAAGGCGACCGCGCTGCAGGCCGCCTGCAAGGCGTTGCACACGGTCGTGGCGCTGCGGGGTGGCGATGGGCCGTTCGTGCCGTTCGCCGAGCTCGTCGCGAAGGCGCCCGCGCGACCGCTGGTCGCCGACGTGGCGCCCGAGGACGTCGCCGTGCAGATGTACACCAGCGGCACGACCGGCAAGCCGAAGGGCGTGATGCTGCCGCACCGGTCGTTCGTCGCGGTGGTCGCGAGCCTGCGCGCGGCCGGCGACCGTTGGATCGGCTGGTCGTCGGCCGACGTGAGCCTGCTGGGGATCCCGAGTTTCCACATCGGCGGGATGTGGTGGGCGATGACGGGCTTCTCGTTCGGCGCCGCCAACGTGGTGCTGCCGACCTTCGTCGGCTGGCGTGCGCTCGAGCTCCTGCAGCGGCACCGCGTGACGAAGGCCTGCATGGTGCCGGCGATGCTGCAGCTGTGCATGGCCGAGCCCGATTGCAGGCAGGCGGACTTCTCGAGTCTGCAGACGATCGTCTACGGCGGTTCGCCGATCCCGCGGCCGAACCTCGAGGCCGCGATGCGCACGTTCGGCTGCGGCTTCGCGCAGATCTACGGGCTCACCGAGACGGGCAACACGGCGGTGTGCCTGCGCCCCGAGGACCACCTGCGTCCCGAACTGCTCGAGGCCGCGGGCCGGCCCTATCCGGGCGTGCGCGTGAAGATCGTCGGCCCGGACGGCAACTCGCTGCCGGCGCGCGAGGTCGGCGAGATCTGCCTCCGCTCGCCCGCCAACATGCTGGGCTACTGGAAACGTCCGGACGCGACCGCGGCGACCTTGCGCGACGGCTTCGTGCACACGGGCGACGCTGGGTTCCTCGACGAGGAAGGGTACCTGCACGTCTGCGATCGGCTGAAGGACATGGTCTGCACCGCCGGCGAGAACGTGTATCCCGCCGAGGTCGAGAGCGTGTTGTGCGCGCATCCCGCGGTGGCCGAGGCCGCGGTGATCGGGGTCCCGGACGATCGCTGGGGCGAGGTGCTCAAGGCGATCGTCGTGTTGCGGAAGGGCTCGGCGGTGACCCCGGCCGAGTTGCTGGCCGCGACGCGCCGGCGGATCGCCGAGTTCAAGGTGCCGCGTTCGGTCGAGTTCGTGGAGTCGCTCCCGCGCACGCCGAGCGGCAAGATCCAGAAGCACGTGCTGCGAGAGCCGTACTGGGCGGGGCGCACGCGCGGCGTGAACTGAGCTCGTCGGCCCGCGTCAGTCGATGCGCACCGTGTCCAGCACCGTGCGCAGCGCCTGCACGACGCCCTTCGTCTCGGCATGCCGGACGATCACGAAGCCGTCGCCTTCGTAGTGGCTGGAACGCGGCTGGCCGGGCTCGGGCATCTTCATCTCGACCAGGCTCTGGCCGAGCTTCTGCCGCATCGCCTCGACGCCGTGCACCGCGCGCACTCGTTCGCCGCCGCCCTTGGCGCGCAGGAACACGGTGCCGGCACCGAAACGCCGTTCGGGGAACTCCCAGGTGCCGTGCACCATCAGCCTGGCCCACGCGGCCCACGGGTCGGCGCCGTGCGCCGCCTTCAGCAGCGGCATGATGTTGGCGCCGGGTGGTCTCGCCCCGACCTCGCTGATCACCGCCGAGCCGTCCTTGCGCTCGAACCACTCCATGTGCGAGATGCCGTGCTTCACGCCGAGGGTCTGCAGGGCCTGCTGCTGGATCGGGGCGAACTTCTGCACGTGCGGAGGATGCTGTTCGCGCGGCAGGATCACCGCGTACTGCATCCACGCGTTCTCCAGCACCTGCAGCGGCGTCGGCACGTAGCTGGTCGACGAGTACCAGACGACCTTGCCGCCGATCGTCACGGCTTCGAAGGTGTGCTCCTCGCCCTGCACGAACTCCTCCGCCTGGGCCGGCTGCTGGGCGCTCGGCCGCAGTGCTGCGAGCGCCTTCTGCAGCGACGCGTCGTCGGTGACGCGCTGGGTGTTGCGTGCGCCGAACCCGGCCAGCGGCTTCAGCACGATCGGGTAGCCGACCTGCTGCACGAACGCGCGCGCGTCCGCTTCGCCGTGCACCAGCGCCTGCCTGGCCACCGGCAGACCGGCCTTCTGCAGGACGGCCTTCATGCGGTTCTTGTCGCGGCAGTTGCGCGCCACCTCGGCGCTGGTGCCGGCGACGCCGAGCGCGTCGCGCGCTTCGGCGATCGGCACCTGCAGCATCTCGAGGTAGCCCTCGAAGCGGTCGATGCGGCCCCAGCGCGCCTGCAGCCGCTTGCCACCCTCGACCAGGTTCGGCGCGTGGGCCGGGTCGCCGATCCGTTCGATCGCGTCGAGCCGCGGGCGCAGGTCTGCCGGCACCTTGTCCGGTTCCTGCGTCAGCAGGCCGAGCTTCTGGCCGGGCAGGTCGGCGAAGCAGCGCACGCAGTGGCGCATGACCTCGCTGAAGAACGGGGCGACGAGGGCGACGTGCAGCATGGGCCGCGTAGGTGTAACGCGGTGGCAGGCCAAGTGGCGGTGCCGTGGCGAGGATCTGGCGCGCCATGGGTGGCCACTCTTCGCAGGCCCTTCGGGGCGACAAGCCGGCGCATCGCCAGGGAATGGCTGACCCGGGCGAACGGATCGCGGAACCACCCGTTGGCATGGTCGGCCTCGGATCCGCGCGCCTGCTGGTTGCGGTGCATGCGATCGGCTCGGACAGTGTGGCGATGCAAGCCAGACTCGCCGTCCTATCGTTGTTCCTTCTCGCGGTGTGGCCTTCGCAGGATCCGCAGACTGCCGGGCCGAAGCGACAGATCGAAGTGGTCGTCGACGGCGTGCCCCACCGCATGCTCGATGGGGGTGAGATCGTCGTCAAGGCAGGTGACCGCGAACTCAAGGTCTCGGCGCGCGTGTGGCCGACGCGGCGTTTTGCGGCTGCCGGGATCGGGTTCGAGTACCCGACCGACATGGGGTTCGAGTTCGAGGGCGACGAGGGCGACGAGGGCGTGAGCCATTGGACGCTCGACGGCAGCAACGTCGTGATGATCGTGCAGCAGTTCCAGGCGGGCGAAACCGACGAACTGGCCCAGACGGTGCTCTCGTCGGTCAACGAGCAGTTCGGCGGCGATGGCAAGCTGTCACCGGCCAAGGTGACCCTGGGTGGCAAGGATCTCGCTGCGCATCGAGTCGGCTTCGAGGTTGCCGGTCACGCGCTGACCTACTACGCGGTGCCAATCGTCGGCGCCAAGGGGTCGGTGGTCCTGATGCTGCAAGACTCGGCGCCATTCGACCAGCCGAGTGAAGAGATGAAGGGCGTGCTCGAGCTGCTGGCCAAGACGTTCACGATCGAAGCCCGCTGAGGCAGGATGCTGCGCTCATGCGAGAGTGCCTTGAGGGCATGTCGCTCGAGCGCTCCGACTGCAAGGTAGAGTGGGAGCCCAACTCGCAGTAGGGCTCGCAGTTGCGCGGCCGATGTCGAGCAGACGCTTGATGGAGTTTCATGAACGCGCAGCAGCTCCGAAGCTGGTTGCTCCAGCATGCCGACGACATTCGGAGGTTCACCGACTACGAGATCGTGGTCCAGTCTCATCACGAACTGATGGCGACGCTCGGGACCTCCTGGTTCTCTGATGTCGGCTGGAACGAACCGAATTACAGCTTCGTCTCGCTCGGCCAGGATGGTTCCGGCGGCATGATTGCCGTCTGGCTGGCACCGCAACGGCCCGACAGTGAGCCCATCGTGTTCTTCGGGTCCGAGGGAGGAGCCGGAGTCATCGCGGAGTCTCCGCTGCGCTTCGCTCAGGCGTTGGCCTATGCGCCTATGCTGCTGGAGCATGAAGCGGGCGATCTCGACGCGCCTTCGCGCTTGTCTTGCGAGGACAACTGGTACCTGCAAGATGAGGATCGTGCGAATGCCGCCGAAGCGAGGGAGGCGCTCTCGCGATATCGTCGGTCCGTAGAGGAGCGGCTCGGGCCGCTTCCGACGTTCGAGAGCCTCGTCGCCGTCCCCGGCTCGCTGCAGTCGGAGTTTCGGGAATGGGTGACCGCCGTACTGAAGCGTGTTTCCGAGCGGGATGCGGACGAGAGGCAGCTGGCTGCAGACCATCGTCGCCAGGAACTCCGGGAGAAAGCGTCCCGCTTCACTGCTCAGGGCGCGGCGAGGCTCCCGGCCAACGCCGCATCGTTGCGAGACGGGCACCAGTTCTCCGGAGTCTGCTCGTCTTGCGGCGCGTCAGCGTGCATCCGCTGGACTCACTTCGAGGAGTTCAAGTTCGGGTTGTGCATGCCCTGCTACTTCTCGAGCGCGTGGTGAGTCGCTTCTCGAAGAAGCCTTGCAGCGAAGGATGCGTGGTCCGCTGCAGGTGACTCTCGCTGCCGCATGACGCGCCGAAACTCAGAACGTGAGCCCGAACGACAGCATCGCCCCCAGGAACTGCGTCCGGTAGCCATCGATCGTGTTGCCGTTTTCTGGGTCGCTCTCGTCCATCGCCTGCCAGCGACCGATGCCGGACAGGCCGACGTCGAACCGGCCGAACGCCACTCGCGTACCGACCTCCAACCCGTAGCGCACGGTGCTCGCGTCGTAGTCCTCGTCGTCGCCCTCGGGGTCGATCGTCGTCGCCGCGACACCAGCACCAGCGACCGCGAACAGCGACCAGCGCAGCGAGTCGTTCGCCAGCAGATCGAACGACGGCGCGAGTTCGAAGTAGCCGCCCGCCGACAGGTGGTCGAGCTCGAGGTCGGTGACCTGGTCGGCGAGCTGGTAGTCGTCGAGCAGGAAGCCGAGGCGGATCGGCATCAGGAAGCGTCCTTCCTGCAGCCGGTAGGTCAGGTGCGCGAACAGCGTGCCCTGCTCGGCCTCGACCTCGTTGGCGCCGGTGCCTTCGAACAGGTCGTCGTCGCTGGCCAGCGACTCGAGACGCAGGCCGCCGCCGAACCCGCCGGCCGTGGTCGCTTCGGCGCGCAGCAGCAACAGGGCGGCGCTGGTGCGGTCGTCGCGCGAAGACGCCTCGGTGCGGTGTTCGAACGTGCCAAAGGCGAGGCCGACGGACGCGTCGAAGCGGGGCCCTCGTAGCGGGGCTTCCTGGGCGGCGAGCGGAGCGAGGCAGAACAGGGGCGACAGGACGGCCGCTGCGCGGAGCGCCGCGGCGGACGGACGAAGCGTGGTCATGCAGGTCCCAGGACGAGCGGTGCCGCCGTGTCACAGTGGGCGTGCGGATTCTGCCGTCGGCGAGATCTCCGGTCGTCGACAGGAGGCGCACCCCATCGCTGCCAAGGGCCGCCCGCACCGTGGTCGACCTTTGGCCCGGCCTCGCTAGGCTTCGTCGGCCTCGCCCCATGGTCCACCTCGAACAGCTGCTGCGCTTTGGTTGTGCCCTGTGGCTGTGCAGCGCGCACCTCTACACCTCGGCGCGCCTGGCTTGGTGGCTCGGCGGTGGCCGCTCGCTGTTCGTCGGTGGTGCGACGCTGCTCGCCGTGGCGCTCGCGTTGGCGACGATCTCGTTCCATCTGCTGATCGCCACCGGCACCTACACGCCGCTCGGCGCCAGCCTGCTCGGCGCCGTCGAATGCGCGCTCGCTGCGTTCGCGACGCGGCGGCTCGGCAGCACTGCAGTCGTGCTGGCGCGCTTCCGCCGCGCGATCGCGCGCGTCGTCGCGAAGGCCCGCACGAGCCCGCATCGCGGCCGCATCGGCTTCTTCGTCGTCACCACCGTGCTGGTGTCGTGCCGCTGCGTGCTCTACGTGCCGAACACCTTCGACACCGTCGTCTACCACGGCACGCGCGCCGCGATGTGGCTGCAGGAAGGCCATCTCGGCGCCATGTGGGGAGCGGGGCCGTGGGAGCTCTACGGCGTGTTCCCCGGCGGCAGCGAACTGTTCACCTCGCTGGCGATGCTGCCGTTCCACCACGACCTGCTGGCGGCGTTCGTCGACCAGGGCATGTGGTTCGGGCTCGGCGTCGCGGTGTGGGCGCTGTTGCGCGAGCTCGGCGTCAAGGAACCGAACGGCTCGGTCGCGGCCGCGTTCGTGCTCGGCGTGCCGACGCTGCGCCTGCTGACCGGCTCGTGCTACGTCGAGCCGACCTTGTGCCTCTGCCTGGCCCTCGGCGTGTTCTTCACGCTGCGGCTGTGGCGCACCGGCGAGGCGGCGGCGGCGCTGCTGGCGATCGGTTCGTACGGCATCGCCGCGAGCACGAAGTTCAGCGTGATGGGGACCGCCGCGACCGGCGGAGTGCTGGCCGTGCTCGGTTGCGTGCTCGGTCGGGCGCCGCGTGGTCGTGCGCTCGCGTTCGCGGCGGGCGGCGTCGTGCTGGCGCTGGTCGCGACGGGGCCGTGGCTGCTGAACGCGCTGCGGCTGACCGGCTATCCGTTCTCGCCGATGCCGCTGCAGGTCGGGGGCGTGACGCTCGGCGTCAGCCGGCTGCTCGAGCGCTTCATGGCGAGTGCGATGGCGCCCGAGGCGTTCGTCTGGGCGAACGAGTGGCCGCTGCTGCAGCACACGTTCCGGCTGCCGGTCGGACCGACCCTCGAATCGGTCGGTGTGTTCGTGGCGTTGCCCTTGCTGCTGGCGCCGGTCGGCCTCGTGGTGCTGCTGCGGCGGCGGCGATTCGCGGCGGCGGCGACGTTCGTGGTGCTGCTCGCGGTCGCGGTCGCGGCCTACCTGTCGCCGAGCATGTGGCAGGTGCGCTACGGCTGGCCGTTCAGCTACTCGCGGTTCCTGCTGCCGATCGTCGTGCTGGCGGTGCCCGTCGCGGCGGTCGTGGGGAACGCGCGGGCGGGGCGGTGGTCGCTGGTCGGTCGGTTCCTTTGGGCGGGCTTCTTCGTCAACACGCTGGTGTTCGGCTTCCCGTGGCTGCACGCCGACGAGTTCTGGGGCATCGCCCTGCTGGTGCTCGTCGCGTGCGGGTGGTGTGCGGTCGCCGGTGCGTTGCGCGCGCGGGTGGGCAGTGCGTCGCGCGCGGTGGTGCACCTCGGTCTCACCGTGCTGGTCGGCTTCGGCCTGCTGCACTGGAAGGACAGTGTGCGCGCGACTGCGCTGCGCGAAGGCGTCGTGCTGCACCCGTTCGAACGCGGCTATCTGCCGATGGCGATCGAGCTCGACCGCGAGACCGAACGCCAGCGCCGCATCGCCATCACGTCGGGCCCGTCGCTGCCGAACCCGACGCTGCCGAACATGTGGCCGAGCTACCACTACCTCGGGCGGCGGCTGCAGAACCGGCTGGTCTACGTGTCGCCGCTGCCGGACGGGCGCGTGCCGATCTACTACCCGAGCGACGGCTGGGAGGCGCAGGCCGACTTCGAGACGTGGTACCGCCGTCTGGTCGAACTCGGCGTCACCGACGTGCTGGCGCAGCCGCCGGTGTCGATCGAGCTGCAGTGGATGCTGCAGCATCCCGAGCGGTTCGAAGGGGCGGCGGACGCGGCCGGCGAGGGCGGGTTGTTCCGGCTGCGGGCGAAGTAGGGGGCGCTGGCGGAAGCGCGGGCGCCAGCGCAAGCCTCGTCGCATCCTCGAATCAGCCAGCGTCGTTGCGCCGCGCGCGCCGCCATGCCGCCACCAGAGGCTCTGCCTGCTGAGGCGACACCATGCGCACCCAGGCCAGCATGCCCGCCACGTGGTTGGCGAAGTCCGGGTGGCCGTCGCGGTTCTGCGCCTCTAGGCCGGTCTTCTCCGCCTGGTGGAGGATCGCGCGCAGGCGCCGCACGGTCGCGCGCGGGATGCGCGGCTGGTCGCCGTTGACGACGATGCCGGTGACGCGCTGGCTGCAGCTCGGGCGCAGAACCCGCGTCTTCTTCTCGTTGAGCGCGAAGCCCTCGTCCTGCGCGATGTGCCGGATCCTGGCCAGCAGGTAGCCGATGCGTGCGAGGGCTTCGGGATCGGTGGTCGAGAAGGTCAGGTCGTCGGCGTAGCGCGTGTAGGTGAAGCCGAGCTTCCGGGCGATGCCGAGGCAGCGCGCGTCGAGGCGGCGCGCGATCAGGTTGCTGAGGGCCGGACTGGTGGGGGCACCCTGCGGCAGGCAGCGCGGGCCGGTGGCGACGTGCAACGGGCGGCCGGCGTACTCGACGAGGCGGCGCGGCGCCTCGGTACACAGCAGCGCCAGGATGGTGGCCGCCGCCGAGGAGTAGCCGAGTTCCTCGAGGCAGCCGCGCACACGGTGTACGTGGATCGTCGGGAAGAAGTCCTGCAGGTCGCAGTTGACGACGGCGAGCGGCCGCAGGTGCGGGGCCGCGTTGCTCACCGTGCTTCGGCCGGGCACGAAGCCGTGGGCCGCGGCGTGGGTCGGCACCTTGGCCAGCACGTTGGCGAGGATCCAGTCCTGCGTCGCGCGCAGCCGCGGCATCGGTGCGGCGAGGTCGCGCGTGCCGCCCGAACGCTTCGGCACCGTGAAGCGCACGTAGTGTGGGCGCTCGGTCGCCTCGGCGTGGAAGGCGAGCCAGCGCAGCTGCGGGATCGGCAGCTGCAGTGCGGCGGCGACGTCGGCGGGAGTGGCCAGCACCGGCAGGCCGGCTCCCCCGAGTCGCGCCGCGTCGGCGCTGCGGTCGGCGAGGCCCTTGGACACGCCGCGGCCGAGGAACCCGATGTCGTTGGCGCGGCGGGCGGCGACGGCGGCCGCTCGTTCGGCGCGGCGTCGGGCTGCTTCCTCCTTCTTCTGCTGCTTCACGCGCGCGCGTTCGGCGCGATCCGCCTGCACTGCGGCTTCCCCGGCAGCGGCCCCGCCGTCGCGCCGCGGATCGAGCCGCAGCATCTCGTCGCCGACGCGGTGCATCGCCGCCAGTTCGTCGACGGTCGTCAGGCCGCGACCGACCATGCCGCGGTCGATGAGGTTCGTTCGTTCGTCGGTCGACGGGGGCACCAGGTCGCGTCGACCCCACCACGATGCGCCGCCGAAGATCGCCCACGACGACTGGCCACGCTGGCGCAGCGAACGCTTCAGTTCACTGGCGGCGAGCGGTGTCAGGTTCGGCGCCTCCAGGCGGTGCCCGACGTCGGCTGGCCTGGGTGGTGCCGGCCGTGGCTCCGGACGCGCGGACGTCGGGGCCGCGGCGTTCGGCGCAGCCGGGGCCGGACGCGCCGGCGGGCGGGCCGCCGGTCGCGGTCGCGGCGGAGCACCGAACAGCAGTTGCAGCAGTCGCTGGATCAGCGAGATCACGTTCGGGCGTTCGGTGGCGAGGAAGGGGAGAAGCGAGAGGAAGGCGACCCGAGAAGGCACAGCGCCTGACTTCAGACCATGGACCAAGGTCGTTCACCCAAGCCGCTGCCGCACCTGTGTGCGGCAAAGGCCTCGGACTGTGCTCGGTCGCCGCGCACAGGTGCGGCAGCGGCAAACCGAACAACGACCTTGGGGAAGCGTGGGGAGTCGTGGGGCATCCGCGGCGGAACGCCGCAGAGGAGTCTCAGACGTGGGCTGTGCGAACGGACGGGCCTCCTTCCTCTCGTGGAATGTCGTGGCGATCGGGGTCAGTGGGGCAACCAGCGAGCGACGAGCTGTTGCCAGGGATCGGTGACGGCGCTCGCGGGCGACGTCGCGGTGGCGACCATACGCAGCGCGAGCAGATGACGGCAAGGACCATTGCGCAGGCCGTTCTTGCGATGGTGCGAGCAGCTGCACTTGCCGCGCAGCAGGCGCTGGTCGGCGTCGAACAGCACCTCGCACTCCTGCTTGCCGACCTTGCCGGCAGCGAACGTGCGGTTCGTCGGCAGCGTCTCGCGGCGCGCGACCTGCGCTTCGGCGCGTTCGACGTGCGTGCAGGCCGCGAGCAGTTCGGGGTTCGGTCCGCCGACGTCGGCTTCGCCGAGCGCCTGCGGGAGGATCGAACGGAAGCGGTAGACGCCGTCGGCCAGGTCGAACAGCACCTGGCCGGTGCGCGCGAGGTGGTCGAGTGCGGCCAACAGTTCGCCCGCCGGCAGGCGCGACAACTCGAGCAGCTGGCGGCGGGTGAGGCTGCGGCGCTGCTGCAGCATCCCGGCGGTGATCGCGATCGCATCGCGGCCGGCTACGGTCGGCGGGCGCAAGGTGTCGAGCGACGAGCCGCGCGTCCAGTCGTTCGTCGTCCAGCCCGACAGGCCGAGCGTCAGCGTCATCTCGCCCATGCCGACGACCCAGAACGAAGGCAGCCCGGTGCCGACCAGATGCACGGTGATCGTGTCGGCGAGTGGCAGCACCCGGGCCAACACCTGCAGACGCCGGCGGCCCCAGATGCGGATCGGCTCGAGGCTAGGGCCGTCGTGGCGGCAACCGTGCGCGACCAGCCGTTCGCCGAAAGGTTCGAGCACGACCGCCGGCGGCTGGCCTTCGAGCAGTTCGAAACGCAGGGCGCGCGGAGAGCTGCGCTCGCGGTGCCTCCGCAGGAACGCGAGCAGCGAGTAGACCAGTTCGCGCGAGAGTCGGACCGTCGTCGCCGGCAGGCCGGCGGCGACCTGGACCTGCATCAGCCCGCGCAGCCAACCGGCCGGCAGGTCGATCTTCTCCTCGCGGTAGTCGGGGTTGCCCGACGTGCGCACCGTGAACCCCGCCGGGTCGACGAGGAAGCGCGTCTGCCGGTAGGTCCGCAGCTGCTGGAACTGATCGTAGAGCGCCTGCGAGTAGTCGACGTTCGTGGTGCCGAGCTGCACACCGGAGGCCGGCGAGAAGCCGTCGTCGCGGCGCACCGACAAGCAGCCGTAGGCAGACTCGTCGACCGAGAAGCCCTCGAACAGGCAGACGTCGTCGGCGACCGTGACGATCGGGTCGCACGGCGTCAGCATCCGCCACAGCTCGGGGTCCTCGTGCTGCAGCAGGCGCGAATACTGGTCGCGGAGCTGCCAGTAGCGCTTCGTGGCCTTGCCGAACTCCCGCCGCAGTTCCGGCGTGATGCCGACGACGGCGTCACCCATTCTCTGCGCCGCGGTGCGAGCGTCGCTGCGGATGCGCTGTTCGCGCGATTGCTGGCCAGCTCGCCAAGCGCGCCATGCCGAACGGTCGGGCTTCGCGACGCGCAGGTCACAGACCACGACGTCGTGCAGCGCCGAGATCGCCTCGCGGAAGCGCAGCGGCTGCCGGAGTGCGGCGTCGAACGCGACCGGCTCGCGACGCAGGTTCGGGGCGAACGACAGCTGGGCCGCATCGCCGTGCGTCGCCAGGCCGGAGCGGCCCAGGTAGGCGAGGTCGAGGTTCACGCGGTGGCTCCCGCGGAGACGAAACGCAGTTCGGGGAACGCGGCCAGCACGGCCGGCTGGAGCGTCGGCACGCGTTCGACCGCCTGCACGAGCGCCGCGAGACCGATGCGCGCCTCGGCGGGGCGAACCGAGCGCACCGCGACCGCGAACACCGGCAGCAACGCGGCGATGTCGGCCGGCTCGGCGGCCGCGGCACGCGCCAGCTGGTGCAGCGCCTGCATCTTCGCGCGCCCGCCGCGGTGCACGTTCAGCAGCACGCTGGTCCACAGCGGTTGCAGGTCACGGGCGTGCAGCTGCGGCGCGCCGGTGCGCGCCTGGAGCTCGTGCACCAGGCGGATGCGCACGTCGTCGAACGGCGACTCCAGCAGGCGCGACCACAGGCCCGCGTCGGCCCGCGCATGGGCGTGGCTGGCGAGCCACGCGAATGCCGAGGCGCGCACCGCCGGAAGTGCGGCGTCGAAGAACGGCATCACGCGCGCCAGCGTGTAGTGGGCGGCGTCGCCGAGTACGCCGAGCGCCCACGTGGTCGAAGTCGCGGCGACGCTGCCGCAGCGCACGCCGGCCAGACCGGCCAGCGCCTCGGCGTCGACCTTGGACGCCGTGTGAGCCTGCACCAGCTCGAGGCCGAGTTCGGCGACCGGCGAGGCGGCCCGGCAGGCCAGCTGCAGACACTCCACCAGCGTCAGGGTCCGCAGGGCGGGAAGATGCTGCTTCGCGGCCGCGACGATGGTCGGGAGGGCCATGGCACTGCGGATCGACAGCAGCCGCAGCCAGCCGGCACCGTCGATGCCGCCGCTGCCGCTCGACTGGGCCAGGGTCGCGGCGGCGAACGCCTGCACCTCGTCGTCCTCGTGCTCGAAGAGCGGCAGCAGGCGCTCGGCGTCCAGGTGCCGCAGCCGCTCGTCGTGGTGTTCGCGCAGCAGCGCCATCGCCCAGCCGCGCACGAGGCGAGCCTCGGCGCGTCCCAGCAGGTGCAGCAGTTCGCGGCTCGCGGCGTCGCTGCGCCAGGCCGTCGGGTGCAGTGGGGCTGGGGTCAGCTCCCCCAGGGTCCGGCCATCGGCGAGGTTCGCATGGGCGACCCCGAACGTGAGCGCCGGGTGGCCGTGGTAGGCGAGCTGCAGCAGGCACCACGAGTCCAGGATCGCGAGACCCGAGGCGAGCTCTCCGTCGCGGTACCTCGCCAGCGCCGCCGCGGCGGCGCCGACGAAGGCGTCCGGGTCGCGGAACCCGGTGTGCCGCAGCACGCGGAGGGCCCGGCGCCGCAGGTAGAGTCGGGTGCGCAGCGAGAACATCCGGCCGTCGCCGGTGGGATGGGCGGCACGTCCGGGATGCGTCGCACCGCCGGTCGGCAGTGCACCGCGCCGGCCTCCGGAGGCGCGCCCGATGACCTCGTGGTGCTGGGCAGAGCGCGATGCGGGGTCCCAGGTGAAGCGCCGCACGAGGGGGCGGCGCACCAGGCCGTCGAACCGGTGCAGGAAGGCGCCGACCATCGCCAGGTCGCCGCGGCGCTCGGCGGCCTTGTAGAGACGCTTCACGACCACGTTGTGGCCGGCCGTGGACCACGGTGCCGCCAGGTAGCGCCACTGCATCGCCAAGGCCCAGGGTCGCGGGTCGACCTTCCAGCGGTCCACCAGCCCCTGCAGCTTCAGGGCGTCGTCGACCAGCAGCAGTTCGTCGACGAAGCGCGCGTCCCCGCTCGCGAAGTACTCGTCGAGCAGCACGTGGGAGCCGCGGTGCTTCGGGGTCTTTGCCATGTTCCCGCGGAGCGGACGGTAGCGAGCCTGCGGGCCTTGGCAACGGGCCGGTCCGTTCGCTCTGGCGCGGCGGGGCGGTGGCGGTCGCCGGGCAGCGGCCTTCCGCGGCCAGGACCGGCAGCCGTCTCGCTTCCTCCGCGCCCTGGGCACGCTATCCTGCTCGCCCCCATGACCGACTCCAAGAAGACGCTCGCGACGTTCCAGGTGAACGGCGAGCCGCACGAGGTGGCGTTCGCGCCGCACAAGACCCTGCTGGAGGTGCTCCGCGAGGAGATGAACCTGACCGG
>JAEUHU010000423.1 GCA_016793305.1 Planctomycetota bacterium | reverse complement strand
CAGTGGGCCGCGGTGGCCAACCACCGGGTGCGCCTGGGCACCACCGACGAACGCGGCGAGCTGGTGATCCCGGCGTGGCCGACGACCTTCTCGCTGCAGGCGAGCCATCCGGACCATGCGCCGAGTGCCGGCCCGCCGTTCACAGCCCATCCCGGCAGCCACACCCACGTGGTCCTGCGCGGCGGAGCCACCATCACCGGTAGGCTCACGGTGCACCAGCGACCGGCCCCGAAGGGCATGCGCGTGGTCGCTCGCCCATCGGCCCCGGAAGGCCACCCGCTGCACGGGTCGGCCTGGCTCGACGAACGCCGGACGGTGGTCGCCGACGACGGCACGTTCGCGTTCCGCGGCGTCGCAGCAGGCGATTGGACGCTGCAGCCGGAACTGCCGCCGGTGCCGGATCCGAGCGGCGCGCAGCGGGTGCACGCCGAGTTCCGCAGCGTGGAGCGCACGGTCTACGACGGCCGCGACCTGCACGTCGATCTCGAAGCCTGTGGGCTGCCCGGCACCTCCCCGAAGCTGTCGGGAGTCGTGCAGAGCGACGGCCTGAACGTGCATGGCGCCGTCGTGCGGTTGCGGCAGTTCCGGCCGAGCGTCGCCGACGAGCGGGGCCGCGCGAACCAAGAGCGCACGATCCGCGCCGGCCTCGCCGAGCCGCGGCTCTGGACCCACCGCTGCGACACCGATGTGGAAGGCAGCTTCTGGTTCCAGGACCTGCCGCCCGGCGCGATCGAGTTGCTGGTCGAGGTGCCGTCGGCGGAAGGGCTCGTGCCGTTGCACCACCAGATCCTCGGCGGTGGCGGCAAGCCCCTGCCGCCGCAGGTGCGCATCGCCGTGCAGAGCGCACGGCTGCTGCTGGTCGCCACCCACGACCATCGCCCCGCCGGCAACCGGATGCTGCGGCTCGTCGCCTTCGACGAACACGGCCCCACCGGCTGCGAACGCCGGGTGTTGCTCGACGTGCACGGCAGCGCCGACCTGTTCGACCTGCCCGCCGGCAGCTGGCGCGTGCTGCCGGACGGCGAGTTCGGGCGGTGCGAGCCCGATCGGTTCATGGTGCGCAGCGGCACCACCACCTCGATCGACGTGCGCCTGCTCGACCGATGAGAGCCCGAGAGGAAACCACGATACGGCCTCTCAGGATCATGGTTGGCGGCTGCCTTCGCAGCCGCGCAAAGGCTTCGAGAGGATTCTCTCCGCCCCTGAGCCGCGCGGTGGCCGATGCCGTCAGCCAGCGCGCAGCCGATGGTGACGCAACAGATCGGCGAAGTCCTTGCGCACGTCGACCGCCAGCGCCCGACGGTAGCAGCGGGACGCCCGCACCTTGTCACCACGCCGCGCCGCGACGTCACCCAGCGCGATCCACGCCGCCACATCCCACGGGTCGACGCGCACCAACCGGGAGAACGTCGCAGCCGCCGCATCCAGGTCGGCTCGCAGCAGGGCGGCCATGCCCTCGGCGAACTGCTGCTGCCGCACCTTCGCCGGCTTCGACCAGCGGCGCCGCCAGCGCGCGTAGCCGAGGCTGCCGACGAGGAACAGGCAGAGCCCCTGCAGCAGCAACAGCAGCACGGTCAAGCCGGTCGACCCGACCGCGAACACGTAGTTGGCGAGCAGCCAGGCGTCGAGC
>JAEUHU010000384.1 GCA_016793305.1 Planctomycetota bacterium | reverse complement strand
CGACCACGTGCGGCAGCAGATCCTCGGCCTGTTGTTCCAGGCCTACAAGCTGCGCAGCCCGGACCTCGGCATGCGCGTCGTCGACGACGACGGGGCGGTGGTGGTGTTCGACGTCGATCCGCGCGGCCCGGCGGCGAAGGCTGGGCTGCAGTCGGGCGATCGCATCACGTCGCTCGGCGGCACGGCGATCACCTGGAGCCCGGGGTTCGCGCGCACGCTGATGGCGGCCACGGCAGGCGAGGAACTCGAGGTCGCGTTCACGCGCAAGGGGGTCGCCAACACGGTGAAGGCGGTGCCGATGGCTGCGCCGATCTGGGCCGTGGTTCGCCAGTCGGGGTTGCTGGTGCGCGACCTGGCCTACGCCGAGGACGGCGAGCTGGTGCGCCGCGCGTCGATCGCGCTGCACCGTGCCTTCACGGGTGACCAGGCGGGGGAGCCGGCGGCGATCCCGGCGAACGTGGTGCGCATCGAGCGCCTGTTCGCCGGCGACCAGCCCGAGGGAACCGACCTGCAGAGCGGTGACCTGCTGCTGGCGGTCGAGCTGCGCGACCAGGCCGGGGCGCCAGTGCTGCGTCGGGTCGCCGACGTGGTGGCGCTGCGCGACCTGTGGAACGACCGCGAGCTCGGCACCTACGAGGGCCAGGCCTGGAAGTGCTGGATCGCGCGCGGCGAGCAGGTGCGGGCGGTCGAGATCACGGCGAAGCGCTTGTTCTGGTGAACGACGCTCGCGGGCGGGATCCTGAGGGAGCGTTGCCGCGCGCTCGGCGTCAGGAGTCTTGGTCGCTCTGCCGCGGATTGTGCGGGAGCTGTGTCGCCTCACCGTCGGACCGAGGTGCGTCGGGTGGTTGTTGCGCAGCGTGGCGGGACTCGCGGCCCACCGCGACCACCAGCCAGACCCATCCGCCCACGGCTCCGACGAACAGCCCGAGCATCGGGCCGAGCACGATTGACGCCAGTAGGTAATCGACGACTGCGCTACCGGACCCGGGAAAGGCAGGACCGGGGTTCCGCACCAGCAGGCACAGGAACACGGCTGGCGGGGTCAGCACGGCTCCCACGACCGCTCCTGTGGCCAGGCGCCACAGGCATCCGCCAACGGTCACTCGTTCGGCTGGCTCCATCGATCGTGTACGCGCGAAACCCATGGGCCGCGCATAGGCTGCCTGCGCGGCGGTCTGCTCCAGCGTCCACCGGAGCCTACCAGAACCGCCACCACGGCTTCTTGATCTGCGGTGCCTCGGTCGGCTGCGTCCGGGCTCGCGGGCTGGGCTCGTTCGGTGCGTAGCGTAGGCCGGCGACGAAGTCGACGAAGCTCAGGGCCAGGAGCTGCAGGTTGCCGGCGGTCTCCATCTCGCCGTCCCAGGTGTCGGGGTCGGGCTCGGCTTCGTGATCCCAGAAGAACACTTGCCCCCGATGCGCTCCGGACAAGCCGAGGCAGATCGCGTTGCCGAACGGATCGTCCATGATCCACAGCAAGGTCTCCGGGATGCGCAGTTCGTAGGTGTCCCGTGCCCAGGCGAGCGAGAAGCAGTACTCGCTGCGAAACCCGCCGATGTGGTGTGGGCCGACGTCGACGGATCGCCCGTCTGGAGTGGGGCCCTCGAACCACAGCCGACCGCCGACGTAGCCGCCGTTGCAGGCGACGAGGAATCGTCGGTAGTCGGCCGGCAGCGACACGCCGAGGGACCGTTCGAACGCGCTCAGCTCGTCGGGTGGTGCAGGAGACAGCTTGTGCTCGATCGCCAGCAACAACTCGTCGATCGACATCGCGGTTCAGCGGCTGCCGGAGCCGTGCCTACTTGGCGTTGAACGAACCGCGCAGCACCTGCTGCTCGTCGCCGCCCATCCAGCTCCACGCGAACGAGATCTTGCCCTTCAGCGGGTCGAGCGGCCAGAACGTCGCCATGCCGGGCGCCGTGGTGGTGCGCACGACGCCGTCGTCGAACACCAGCACGCCTTCGACCTTCTCGCCCTTGCCGTTCTGCACCGAGCACTGCAGCGTGCCGCGCGCGGGGATGCCGCCGGTCGAACCGAAGTGCAGCGTCAGCGGCGTGCCGATCACCTTCTTGCCCTCGCGGCCGTTGGCCTTCAGCAGCGCTTCGACCTCGGGGCCGAGCTCGGCCACCGGCACCTCGCCGTCGAGGATCAGCTGCTGGTCGTTGCGCGGCGGATAGCAGTCGGCGCCGGCGTTGGCGAGCTTCGGTACGCCGATGCCGCTGGTGGCGTTGATCACCAGCACGTCGCCTTCGACGTACATGCCGACCGACAGGATCGAGGCGTTCAGCAGCGCGTCGCGGTAGCCAGGCCAGTAGATCCAGCGCTCGAAGACCTTCTTGGCGTTGGCGACGTTGGCGCCGGTCTGCACCAGCGCCATCTGCGCGAACAGGCTGCCGATGTAGCTGCCGCCGAGGTCGACCGACTGCGTGTGCAGGTCGGCGGGGCTCTTCAGGTCCTTGTTCTTCTTCAGGTACTCCGCGTGCTCCTTGCACCGGCCCGAGAAGTTGGCGCTGTAGGTGACCGGCGTACGGCCGTACTGCTTGCGCGCGGCGTTGAACGCCTCGAGCCACTTGTCGACGCCCTTGCTGATCGCGCTGAGCGGCGGCGTGTTGTTCTGGATCGCCTTCAGCACCGGCGACGCCCCGGTCCAGAAGTCCTCCCACTCCTTGTCGAGCTGGGCCAGCGTCAGCTGGTGCTTCTCGGTGAACGCCTTCTCGAACTCGGCCGGCTGCTTGACGCGCATGCGCTGCAGCTCCTGCGCGATCTGGTCCATCGTGCGCAGCATCGCGGGGTCGCGGCGCATCATGTAGTCGGCGAACGACCAGGCCTTGATGCGCTCCTCGTTGCTGAAGTTGGACGCGTCGCAGAAGGCGAGCTTGTTGGCCGGCACACCGCCGGTGCTGCGCCAGGCGAGCTCGAGGTTCAGGTTCTTCCAGACGTCGAAGTCCGGCGACTGGAACTCGCGGTCCTCTTCGCTCGCCGACGTGCCCTGCTGCTTCTTCAGGTCGACCGAGAACAGCCGGTTGTTGTTGAAGATCATGCCGACGAAGGTGTGCCCGATGCCTTCGCGGAACCCGTCGCTGCCGAAGCCGGCGAAACCTTGCGCGACGTTGCGCACGCAGGCGTCGAACAGCGTCTGCTTGCCGTTGGTGGCGCCGACGACCGTGTTGCCGATGCCGCTGGTCGAGGAGTGTTCGAGCTTCCACTCGAGTTCCGGCACCTTGTTGGCGGTCAGGATCTGCTTGTAGACCTCCTTCGCGGCGAAGTAGGCCCATTGCACCTGGCCGCGCTGGAACTGCACTTCCCACGGGAACGCGACCTTGCAGACCGCGATGGTGCGCTCGGCCCAGCGCAGCGCTTCCTTCAGGTTGTCGCGTTCGCTGGCGTCGCCGTGCAGGATGAAGTGCTCGGACTGCACCGTGACGTACTGGATGCCGGCGACGTCGAGCGGCTGGCACTTCAGGCTGACGTCCTCGATCCCGTAGTCGGTCTTCGCCTGCTCGGCCACGACCTTCTCGATCGCCTTGCTGCGCTCGTAGAGCGTCTTCTCGAGCTCGGTGCCGGTGACGCCGCCGACTTCGACGTGTGCCAGCGCCTTCTGCGCCTGCTCGTCGCCGTCGACCCAGCGCAGCACCATGCTCCAGTGGTGCTTGGCCCGGTCCTCGCGGCCCGCCTTGGCGTACTTCTCGGCCTGGCTGCGGTGCTGGTTCGCGAGGTCCTTCTTCAGCGACTCGTAGCTGGTCTTCAGGGCCTGGCCGTCGGCGCCGTTGCCGGTCTCCTTGCTGTCGTAGGGATTCTTCGGGTCCGGGTTCCAGCTCGAGCCGATCTTCACGTGACCGAGCGACGTCCACGCCTCGGCGTTGTCGGCGTCGTAGAGCTTGATCACCTGCAGCCACACGAAGCGGGCGATGCGCGGGAAGCCCTTCTTCTTGGCCTTCTCGGCGAACGCGTTGAGCGCCTTGGCCTGGCGCTGGTTGAACTCCAGCTCTTCGTTGGCCTGGGCAGCCAAGGAACCGAACAGGGTGAAGGCGACGAGGCCGGACAGCAGCGGGCGTTGGGTCATTGCAGCGGGTGCGGGGTCGTGCAGAACAGGACGATCCTAGCGGCTGCACGCTCCCAAGGCACCGCGGCATCCCGCCGGTCCGCGTCGGTGGGGCAGGATGCGCATTGTTCGCGGAATGCCGATCGCCATACTGCTCGCCCTCGTGGTCGGCCGCGACCACCCGTTCCCCGCCCGCGAGGGCATTCCCGAGCAGCGTTCCCCGCAGCAGATGAGCAAGGTCTACGACATCGGTGTTCTTCCCGGCGATGGCATCGGCGAGGAGGTCGTGCGCGAGTCCCTGAAGGTGCTCGACGCGATCCAGTCGATCTACGGCTTCCAGACCAAGCGCGAGGCGCTGCCCTACGGGGCCGAGCACTTCCTGAAGACCGGCGAGACGATGCCCGACGTC
>JAEUHU010000381.1 GCA_016793305.1 Planctomycetota bacterium | reverse complement strand
CCACCAGAACAGCTTCGCCGTGCGCGTGCCGAAGCGTCGCGCGGCCGCTTCGTAGAGCTTCTCGCCGTGCACCAGCTGGTTCTGCTGCCGCCACAGCATCACCTGCGCCAGCTCGCGGAAGTACCAGCCGTTGCCGACCGCTCCGTGCTCGCGCGGCTGCAGACCGGTCAGGAACGATGCCTGCACGGTGCAGGTGACCGCCGGGAACACCGTGTCGAGCGGGGCCGCGAAGCCGTGCGCGCCGAGGCCACGCAGCACCGGGGCGTGGGCGAGGTCCTTCGGGCGCAGGCCGACGGCCAGGATGACGAGCAGCTTCACGTGCGCAGTGTGCCGGCGGCGAGGATCGCCCGCCACGACGCCGCGACCGGGAGGCCCGCACCGAGCGTCCATGCGCTCGGTGCGGAGCCACGGACCGCCGGCGATCAGATCTCGCCGACGGTGATGGCCAGACCGTTCGAGCCGGCCGCGTCGACGATGTTGCCGTTCGCGTCGAGGTCCAGCGTGACGACCTGGTGGAACAGGTTCAGCCCCAGCAGGCCAGGGCTCGCCGGGATCGGCAGCGACGTCTGCACGGAGTTGAAGGTCGGCAGCAGCAGCGTGGTGCTGTCACCGCTGGTCAACAGCAGGCACGCCGGGCCCGACGGCAGCCCGACCGAGGCGATCGGGACACTCGCCGGCAGGAAGCCGAAGGCGCTGATCGCGATTGCCGAGTTCGGGACGTTCGTGCAACTGGCGAAGAACGTGCTGCCGACGATCGGCCGGTTGTTCGGGGTCAACGTCAACACCCCGGCACTGCTGGCGCAACCGGCGCTGTACGAGGGCGCCAGGGCCGGACACACGACGCGGGTCGCGATGTTGGTCGCCGGCACGCCTGCCGCAGCCGTGAACGCACCCCCGCACAGGAGTCCGCCGCCCGGCAGCGTGGTCAAGGTCTCGACGACGGCGATCGCCCCACCGGAGAGACCGGTGTCGATCGGCTGCCAGTTGGCGCCGTCGAAACGAGCGATCATGTTCGTCGTGTTGCCACCGCTGTTGTCGAACTGCCCGCCGGCGACCAGACCGAGGAACGGGTGCGAGAGGAACGAGCTGACGCTGGCCTGTACGCCGAGGCCCGAGTGGCTCAGTCCCGCACCGAGCTGCCCCCAGGTCGACGTGATCGGGCCGGACACCACCTGGGCGACGTTCATGACCGACAGACCCGGCCCCAACGCCTGACCGAACGCCGCCGAGAAGCTGCCGCCGACGAGGATGGTGTTGTTGAGATTGTGCAGGCCGAACACGGGCCCGTTGACGCCGTCTCCGTTCGGGTGCGTGCCAGGACCGACCCGCCGCCAGACGCCCGCAGGGAAGTCGAAGCGGGCAATGTTCCAGGTCGACAACGTACCGGTCGGCGTGAAGGTGCCATTGAAGTTGCCGCCCACGAACAGGCGCGTCTGCCCACCGCCGGACACCGACGTCAACGCGTGCACGATGCCGCCTGGACCTGCCGTCGGACCGCCGAGTGGCAGCAGCGTGTTGGCGTTCGCGTCGTACAGCAGCACGTTGCTGCCGCCCGACACGCCGAAGAACTGCCCACCGATGACCGCCTGGCCGTTCGGCAGCACGTGGATGGCCTCGACGCTCGCCGAACCAGGAGACAGCCCCGCACCGAGCTGGCTGAACGTGTTGGTCGCCAGGTTGAGGCGCGCAACGTGCCGGATCGGGAGACCGCCCGCCGTGCCGAAGGTGCCACCGACAAGCAGATCGCCACCCGGGAGCTGCGCCATGGCGCGAACACTCGGTTGCACGGCGGCACCGACACCGCCAGCGAGCTCGCTGAAGGTCGTGCCGTTCCGGATGGCGAGGCCACGCGCCGTGACGCCGTTCACCGTCGAAAAGGCGCCCCCGATCACGAGCTGGCCGTTCGCCAGCACGAGGGACGAGTTCGCCATGTTGTTCAGGGTCGGTGCCCCGCTCCACGACGGCACACACTGCGCGCTCGTGAAGGAGGCGAGAAGAGAGAGCGAGAGAAGCAGCGCTGGGGCTGCGATTGCAGGATTCATGGTCCCCTCTGGGGTGGAATCGCCCGATCCGCGCGTCGAGCGAGCAGGTCGAACGGAGGAATGGCGAGCGCGGAATCACCGACACCCAGGAAGGGCGCCGGCCGACTCCGTTCCGGAGGTGGAATCGCCGCGACATGCGCGCCCGATCGTTCTCCCCGCCGCACGCCGCAGCGACCCTGCTGCCCACGGGGCTTCTGCGGGCGTCAGCGCCCTTCCGTTTCGTCCCTGATGTGCTCCGGCACGCTCCGGTGGATCGATGCACGGGCCAATCGCTCCACCAACGCCAAATCGCCCTCGGGGTGCAGCCGGTGCACGCGCCACGTGGTGCCACGCAACAACGTCGCCCCGTCGGCGCGTGGCAACCACCACTCTTCGGGCGGCGCCAACCCGCCGAACGTCACCAGGCGGTCCCACACCTGCTGCGGGCAGCGCCTGCGACTGCGACCGCGGGCCTCGCAGGCCCTCCACGGACTCGCTCAGCGACGCTCGGGAATCGCCGGAACTGCCAGCCGCTCCCAGTTCTTCGCCCCTTCGACCACGCGCACGAGCGCGTCCCTCGGCACGTCGACCAGCGTCTGCACGGTGCCGCGCCGCGGCCAGGTCACGTCGACGCGCTCGATGCGATCGGCCTTGCCGAGCCCGATCTCCACGCGCAGCGGGTTGCCGCCGAACGACGCCCCGGGCCCGACGTGCCGCCAGATCGGCCGGCTCGCGCCCCCTTCGCGCACGGTGACGCAGACCTTCGCACCGATCCCGCAGCGCGGGCTCTCGGTGCCGACGAGGCGCAGGCCGAGCCAGTGGTTGCCGTGGCCTGGATTGGCGAACAGCGCGCTGCGGAACGCATCCCCCGGAAAGGCGCCGCCCAGCACCTCGAACACGTCCTGGTCGCCGTCGTGGTCGTAGTCGCAGAAGGCGACGCCGTGCCCCTTCTGCAGGTGGCCGAGACCGGTCGCCATCGTCACGTCCTGCAGCACCTTGCCTCCGACGTTGCGCAGCGCCACGTTCGGCATCAGCGACGAATAGGACGGGTCGCCGGTGCCGAGGTAGCAGTCGAGCCAGCCATCGCCGTCGAGATCGCCGACACTGCAGCCCATCGGCATCGTCGGCATGCGGAAGCCGAGTTCGCGCGTCACGTCGCGGAAACCGCCCTTGCCGTCCCCGCGGTAGAACGCCGCCGTCGCGAACGGCAGGTTGCCGCCGAGGTGGTACGACGCGAGGTGCGCCACGCCGGTGTCGTAGTTGGCGACGAACAGGTCGAGCGCGCCGTCGTTGTCGAAGTCCCAGAACCAGGTCGGGAAGCTGTTGATCGGCTTCGTCACACCGGCGGTAGGCGCGATGTCGACGAACGTGCCGTCGCCGCGGTTCCGGTAGAGGCGGTTGTCGCTGCCGATGTTGCTGACGTAGAGATCGGGCCAGCCGTCGCCGTCGACATCGCCCCACGCCACGCCCTTGGCGTAACGCTCGTCCGCGACACCAGCCGCGCTGGTCACGTCGACGAAGCGCCCACCGTCGCTGCGGTAGAGGTGCGACGTGCAGGCGACGCGCGGTGACCGCGAACCACCGATGTAGAGGTCGAGATCGCCGTCGCGGTCGAAGTCCGCGAACGCCGCAGTCTGCGTCGGCTCGCGCCGCTCGCCGAGGCCGACGTCGAGCGTGACGTCGTCGAAGAACCCGTCGCCGCGGTTGCGCAGCAGGGAACATGGCAGCCGGCCGTGCTCGAACCACCAGCCGCCGCGCAGCACCAGCACGTCGACGTCGCCGTCGCCGTCGTGATCGGCGTGCACCAGGTGCAGTCCGCCCGTGATGCCGGTGAGACCGGCGGCTTCGGTGCGTTCCTCGAACGTGCCGTCGCCGCGGTTGTGGAAGTAGCGCAACTGCCCGTGCGGCGCCCAATCGGAGACGACGAAGTCGAGCCACTCGTCGCCGTCGAAGTCCTCACAGACGACGCCGCCCGCGGTGCCGAGCCGGTCGATGCCCGCCTCGGCTGCGACGTTGCACCAGCGCGGCAGGTCCGTCTCCGGCGCGAACGCCTTCTGCGGCAGGCGCAGCGCCGACGGCAACCCGTCGGGCCATGTGCCGAGCGTCATGTGGGCGATGTTGGCGAGCCACAGCGTCTGCCAGTGCCAGTAGTCGCCCGGCGCCACGCTGCGCAGCACCTCGTCGAAGTAGCGCAGCGCGTTCTCCGAGCCAGTGCGTTCGCTGTGCGTGCCCGTGCCGCGGATCGGCAGGATGCAGCGCTCCTGGTTCGGCAGCTTGCAGCAGTTCTCGGTCTCGCCGAAGCGCAGCCACGCGAGGCCCAGCTGGAACGCCACGCCGACGCGGCCCGACGGCTCGGCGGCGAGTTCGCCGCGCGCGATCGCTTCGTGCGTCGCGGTCAGCACGTCGATCGCTTCGCGTTCGAGGCCCTGCTCGAGCGCGGCCGTCGCGGTCTCCCAGCGCAGCCGCCAGTCGGCGCGCGGGCCGGCCTCCTGGAGCATCTTGCGCAGCGTGTCGAGGCGCTGGCGGCCGAAGAACGGGTTGTCGACGTCGGCCTGCGCGGCGAACCCTTCGAGCAGCTTCACCATGCGCTCGTGCGACGGCGGGTGGACGTCGTTGCGGCTGCAGGCGGCGGCCGCCGCAGCGGCGGCGACCAGCAGCGGGATCCAGGATCTCATCGTGTCACCTCCATGCGACCGAACGTCATGGCCAAGGCGGCCTCGGTGGTCGCTCCATCGGACCAGTGCACCCGGACGCGCGCGCCTTCCGGCACCCTGGCGAACACCACGCTCGGCGAACCTTGGGCCAGGTAGCTGCCGCCGGCCTGCACTTCGCCGCGCGCCAGCACCTTCTCGCCATGCAGGAGTTCGACCCGCGCACCGACCCCGGTCGGGTTGCCGGCGGGGCCGCGCAGCCTCACGGCGAGGTAGGAGCCAGGGTTCCCCCAGCGGATGCGGCTCGAGTTGTCGCACCGCAGCATCGGCCCGTCGTTGCACGTCACCAGCAGCACGGGATCGCCGCCGTCGGTGTGGGCCACCGCCAGCGCCTTGCCATCGCCGGCGATCGACAACCCGAACTCGCGCGCGGGAACCGGTTCGAACTGCATCCCACTCCGACCACGCAACCAGACACCGAGCCCACCGTCGCTGCGCCCGGTCTCGGGCTCCGGCGAGAAAAAGTTGTGCACCAGCACGAGGTCCTGCAGACCATCGGCGTCCCAGTCGGTGATCCCCACTCCGAACGCCGTCGACACCTGTGCCAACCATGGCAGAGGTGCTGCATGGAAGCGCCCGTCGCGCTGCTCGAGCACGACGTGGCGCAGCTCGTTGCACTCGAGCACCAGCGAATCGCCCAGCGCCTCGCCGTAGATGTCGCCGAGCTTGGCGCGCGCGAACTGGTCGTAGGTCGGGAAGCGCTCGCGCACGAACGGCATCGCCTGGCTGCTGCAGCTGAGCCCGCGCACCGGCAGTTCGCCTTCGCTCGCCGTCTTGCTCTCGACGACGTCGAAGGTGCCGTTGCCGTCGAAGTCGCGCGCGTAGAGCCGCAGCGGCTTCTGCGGCGACGCCTTGTACTTGGTGTTGAGGCCGAGGTTGGTGGCGACGAGATCGACGTCGCCGTCGCCGTCGAGGTCGCCGGCGGCGAGGCCGTTCCACTGCCCGCGCAACTCGGAGAGACCCAGCGCCTGCGTGCGGTCGACCAGGCGTTCGCCGCGCTCGTTGCCGAACACGCGCACGGGCTGCCACGACGCGGCGACGACGAGATCGACGAATCCGTCGGCGTCGACGTCGGTCCACAGCGCACTGGCCACCATGCCGGCGTCGCGCAGCCCGGGAGCCACTTCGGCGGCGACGTCGACGAAGCGCCCGCCGTCGTTGCGCAGCAGGCGGCTCGGCCCCGACTGCGGGAAGCGCCCCGGCACGACGCGCGTGCCGACGAAGAGGTCGAGATCGCCGTCGCGGTCGAAGTCGGCGGCGCTGACACAGCTCGAACTGTCGCGCAGGTCCGGCAGCACGCCGCCAGGCGCGCGCGTGAACGCACCCTTGCCGTCGTTCACGTACAAGCGATCGCGCAGCAGTTCGGTGCGCTCGCCGGCCTCGACGCTGCCGCTGGCGACGTACAGGTCGAGGTCGCCGTCGCGATCGAAGTCGAGGAAGCAGGTGCCCAGGTCTTCGCACTCGGCGTCGTCGCGCCATGGCCCAGGAATGGCTTCGTCCTCCTCTCCTCCGATCCGCATCAAGCTGCCCGCCTGACCGGCAGCACCGCCGATCCAGTACTCGTCGCGCCCATCGCCGTCGACGTCACCGACCGCTGCGCCCGGGCCGAGCCGCGACAAGCGATGCGGCAACAGCGGCTGGGTGGCGTAGTCGTCGAAGTCGCGTTCGACATGGCGAACACCGTCCGACGACGACGCGAACCAATGTCGATTCAGGTCGTCGTCACCGAAATCGTCGATGATCCCCGGGAAAGGCTGCGGCGGCGGTCCCTCCACCACCGTGTAGCGCTGATCCACCGCGAGCTTCTCGAAGCGCTGCATCGCCCCGCTCGGCCATTTGACCTCGAGCGCGTCGATCGTCGTCGTCGCGCCAAGGCCGAAGTGCACCACCGCGTCGCCCGCACTCATGTAGCCGCGCGTCAGCGACACCTGCGCCGTCTGCGTCGAGGCGCCCGCGGTCACCTTCACCATTGCACCGACGCCGCGCGAGTTGCTCTTGTCGCCACGCAGCTCGACCAGCACGCGATGCGCATCGCTGCCGCGGTTCTCGAACAGGCTGCACGGTGCGTTCAGGTTGTTGGTCAACACGTCGAGGTCGCCGTCGCGGTCGAGGTCGACGACGGCGGCACCATGCGCGACGCTCCTCTCGTCGAGGCCCCACGCGGCCCCCGCATCGGTGAAGTGCAGGCCACCGAACGCAGCCCCGTCGTTGCGGCGCGCGATGTTCTTCTCGGCGACGCTCGGGATCGCCCGGAACAGCTCCAGCGCCTGGTTGCGCGAGCCCTCGCGCCACAGCTTCGCGAAGCGTTCGCCGGTGTCCGGGTTGTCGGTGAACACCGGGATGCCGTTGGTGGCGAAGAAGTCGAGCCAGCCGTCGTCGTCGAGGTCCGCGAAGCGCACGGCCCACGTCCAGTCGGTGCTGGCGAGCCCGGCGAGGTGGGCCGCCTCGAGGAAGCGTCCGGTGCCGGTGTTCACGTACAGCGCGTTGCGCATGTACTGCTGCGGCTCGGCGTGCATCAGGAACCAGCGGTGCTGGTCCATGCTGCCCATCAGCATCTTGCCCCAGTAGTGCTGCGTGCTCGACATGTCGGCGACCAGCAGGTCGAAGCGCCCGTCGTGGTCGAGGTCGCCGAAGTCGCAGCCC
>JAEUHU010000336.1 GCA_016793305.1 Planctomycetota bacterium | reverse complement strand
GACCATGAGCAACACGTTTGGAACGGTGGCGGTCTTGGGGGCGGGCACGATGGGGGCCGGCATCGCGCAGGTGTGCGCGCAGGCCGGCTCCAAAGTGGTGCTGCAGGACCTCACGGAGGAGTTCGTGCAGAAGGGCCTCGGCCGGATCCGCGACTTCCTGCAGAAGGGCGTCGAGAAGGGCAAGGTCAAGGCCGAGGACCGCGACGCGGTGCTGGCGCGCATCTCCACCTCGACCGACCGCAAGGCGGCGAGCCGCGACGCGGCGCTGGTGGTCGAGGCGGTGCCCGAGAAGCTCGAGCTGAAGAACGGCCTGTTCCGCGAGCTCGCCGACGTCGTGTCGCCGCAGTGCGTGCTGGCGAGCAACACGTCGTCGCTGTCGCTGGCCAAGGTGTTCGCCGGCGTGGCCGGGCAGGCCCGCTGCATCGGCATGCACTTCTTCAACCCGGTGCCGCTGATGGCGCTGCTCGAACTGGTGCGCACCGACGCGACGTCCCAAGCGACGATCGACTCGGTCACCGCCTACGCCAAGCAGCTCGGCAAGGAGCCGATCCTGGTCAAGGACAGCCCCGGCTTCGCCAGTTCGCGCCTCGGCGTGTGCCTCGGCCTCGAAGCGATCCGCATGCTGGAGAGCGGCGTCGCGTCGGCCGAGGACATCGACAAGGCGATGGTGCTCGGCTACGGCCACCCGATGGGGCCGCTGAAGCTGACCGACCTCGTCGGCCTCGACGTGCGCCTCGCGATCGCCGACTACCTGCGCAAGGAACTCGACCACCCGGGCTTCGAGGCGCCCGCGCTGATGCGGCGCATGGTCGCCGAGGGCAAGCTCGGCAAGAAGTCGGGGCAGGGCTTCTACAAGCACGGGTGATCCGACCGGATCGCGCGCCAGCATCTCGGCGGGCTGCTGCCGGTGCCGGAGTTCCTGCGCCGCCTCTGGGCCGGGGAGATCGCGTAGCTGCGCGGTGCTGCAGTGGGGGGGCGTGGGCCAGGTCCTGTGACCTGGCTCACGCAGCGGCACTCACCAGCGCATCATCATGCGGAGGCCCTTCTCGGTCGCGTAGCTGGTGCCGACCATCTTCTCGATCCCGAGACGCTTCAGGTCCTGGCTGATGCCCCTCATCAGGCTGATCAGCATCGCGTCCCGACCCCGAGCCCGGCCTGCGCTCTCGGCCATGTCCGCTGCGGCTCCGAGCGTCGACGCGATCGGCGAGACGCCGACCGAGCACCAGCCGGCCGGCAGGCTGTCGATCTGTGCCTTGATGGCCGCGGGCAGCTCGTTGCCACCGGCCTTGTGCACGTCGAGCACGGAGCGCAACGACTGCTTGGTGTTGTCGTGGTCGCCGATGCCGAGCAGCAGCATGCCGTCGGTGATCGCGTATTCGACCTCGAGCACGCCGCCGACCGCCAGGCGGTGGATCGTGGCGCCCTGGTATTCCTCGGACTTGCGGGCCGCGTGCATGCCGGAGGCTCGCACGACCTTCTCGAGCGACTCACCGAAGGCCTTGCTGTCCTTCAGGCCGAGGCAGATGCAGCTGCCCGCAGTCGCCTGCGAGATGGCCGCGAACGGATTGCCGGCCTCGTCGGCGTCGAAGCCCTCGGTCGGCGGATTGGCGATCGTCAGCAACTCGTTGCCGAGGTGGTCGATCAGGTCCTCCTTGAGGCGCACCTTGGCGCCCTCGGCGAACGCAGCCATCGCGTCCGACCAGGACATCGGCGCTTCGTCCTCCATGCCCTTCCAGACCTTGGCGATCGTGTTGTAGAGGGCCCCCAGGTCGAGCGTGCCGACCGAGAAGGCGGCGGCGTCCGCCGGAACGAACTTCACGAGCTTCGGCGTGCCGGCACCGGCCTTCGGCAAGAGCACGTCGAGCAGGCCGCGCTCGGCGCCGGTCGTGCCGAGCTCCATCTCCATCGCCATGTGCTTGCCGTCGGCGGCGATCGACATGTCGAACGAGGCGATGCTCTCGAGGCCGAGGTCGCGCAGCAGCTGGCTGGCGTCGAACGGCGCCCCTTGCATGTCGCCCATCATCCCGGCGAACGAGGTGACCGCCTTCATCAGGCCGCCGAGTTCGGCGTGCACGAACAGCGAGCTGTCGACGTTGCCGCCCTGGAAGTGCGCACCGCCGCTGGTCGCCCGCTGGATCTGCTTCTCGACGTCGTTGCCGAAGAACATCACCATCTGGCCGTCGACCATCGTCGGCAGCGTCACGTCCGGTTCCCCTTCGTCGTTGTCGACGAGACGAGCCTTGACGGCGCCGATCTCGAGGTCGCGCATCCTGGCTTGGCTCGGCGCCTCCTTCTCGGCGGCCTGCACGACCGCGGCGCACAGCTTGGCGAGGTCGTAGTTGCCGCCAGGCGTGAAGGCGATCACGCCCTCGAACTCCGGCGGCTCGCCGCTCTGCATCATCTCCTCGAGGCCCGCCATGTCGACGCGCACGGCGAACACCATCTCGCCGGTGTAGTCGGTGAGCATCGCGTCCAGCAGGTCGGCGTCGAACCCCGCCTCCTTGCGCGCCTCTTCGAGCGCCTTCTGGTAGTTCTGCTCCATCGCCGCGACCATCGGCGCGAGGGTCTGGGACTGGAACAGCCGGGCGATCTGGGTCGTTCCGAAGCTCTGCTTCCACTTCGCCGGAGCGGCCATCCGGACCACGAAGTTCGCGTCGGCGGGGACCAGCCGGAACGGCGACTGGGACGCGGACTCGGTCTGGGCGGGCAGGGCCGCCAGCAGCAGAGAAAGGGGCAGGGCGGACAGGATTCGTCTCATGGTTCTTGCAGGTAGATGAGGATGCGGTCGTGCGCGATCAGGACGAGATCGATCCGGCCGTCACCGTCGAGGTCGCCCGTGGCCAACTCGCGCGGCTCACTGTCGGGCTGTTCGCTCGGCGGCGTCTCGAAGATCGGCATAGCCAGGGCGCGCTGCAGGCCGGTCTTGCCGCCGGCGAGGATCTGCAGGCCGGGCAACTGGCGGTCGACGACGGCCAGGTCGGCGATGCCGTCGTGGTCGAAGTCGCCGCTGCGCGCCTGCCAGTAGA
This sequence comes from Planctomycetota bacterium, assembly GCA_016793305.1. Next base: position 19,028 of record JAEUHU010000336.1, on the reverse strand, counting down.
AGGTGCGTTCGGTCGGGGGCTCGTGGCTGGTGACGGTGCGCAGCGAGAAGCCCGGCTCGAACGGCACGCGCAGCACGCCGGCGGCGCCGAGCAGCAAGGCGCCGCCGCGGAACGGCACCATGTGCGCGTAGTCGAACGCGGGCACCTCGACGGTCTCGGTGGCGCCGTCGCCGCCGGTCCGGACCAGCTTGTTGGCCTTGCGATCGAGGTAGAGGCGCTTGCCGTTGCCGCTGTCGGCGCACAGGCTCAGTTCGCCCAGGCCCTCGGGCCCGTTGTCCTGGGCCAGCACGTCGACCAGGCCGCGACCGTCGATGCGGAACGTGCGCACGAAGCGTTCGCGGACCGCCAGCAGGGCGGGTTTGCCGTCGGCCGTGCACAGGGCCACGGCGCCGTCGTCGAGCTTCTTGGTGAAGCCGGCGGCGTCCTTCTCCTTGGTCTTGCCAGCCTTGCCGACCTCGGCGCCGAGGGTCAGCGTGCGCAGGCCTTCGCCGGGCACGACGAACACCGCTTCGAGGCCTTCCTGCGCGCCAACGTCGGCGAGCAGCAGGCGCGTCGGATCGGCCGGCAGGCGGCCGAGCTCGGCCAGCACGGCGCCATCCTGGTTCGGCGCCAGCCGGTGCAGCCGGCCTTCGCGCTTGTCGTTGCGGGCCAGCACCAGCACGCCGCCGTTCGGGTCGACGGCCGCCGCCAGCGGCTTCTCCGGGCATGGCAGCAGTTCCGGGAACGCGCCGAGCGGCAGAGCCCCCGACTTCCAACCGACTGCGTCCTCTTCGGGGCTGACCAGAACGAGGTCGGCCTTGCCGTCGCGATCGACGTCGCCGAGCGACAGGCCGGCGACACCCGCGAGAGTCGGCACGGTGTGCACGACGAACGTCGCCCCGGTCCACTCGTGGACCAGCAGCTGGGCGCGATCCGGTCGCGCCAGCACGAGGTCGTCGTCGCCGTCCTGGTCGAGATCGCCGATCACGAACGGCAGCGCCTTGCCGGTCGGGTTCTCGCCGAACGGCCACCACTCCAGCGCCGCCTGCGCGCCGTCCTCCTGCCACTGCTGCAGCGCCACGCGCCGGGTCGGGCCGCCGATCGTGCCGAGCGCTTGCTTGCCGTCGGCGAGCTGGGCCGGGAACACCGCGCGCAGTTCGTCGATCGCCAGGATGCGCCACGGGCCGAACGTGCCGTCGCCGCGGCCGCGCCGCAGCCGCAGGCTCATGTTCGAACTCGGCGAGATCGCCACCAGGTCGAGCTTCTGGTCGCCGTCGACGTCGGTGAGGTGGTAGGAGAACGTGTTCTCCTCGGTCGCTTCGAGCGGCGACAGCTTCGGCGTGCCGCCGAGGCCGGTGACCCAGCGCAGGTTGCTGCGCCCGGCCACGACCAGATCGGCCTTGCCGTCGCCGTCGAGGTCGCCGGTCAGCATCGCGAGGCCGCGGCCCTGCACGCCGAGCTCGAGCGGGGCACCGGCCACTTCCTTGCCTGGATGGCGCACGCTGAGCCGGCCGCGGCTGTCGACCACCAACAGGTCGGGCACGCCGTCGCCGTGCGCGTCGGCGACCGCGTAGCCGCTGATCTGGCCGTTGGTCGGGACCGGCTCCATGCTGGTCTCTCGGCCCTTCAGCCGCGCCAGCACGAGGCGCCCGCGCCGGCCGTCGACGGCGATCGCCTCGACGCGGCCGTCGCCGTCGACGTCGGCGACCTTCAGGTCGTAGAGGCCGTCGCCGACCTTGACCACGAACGGGCCCTCGAAGCCGAAGCGCGCCCGCAGCGCCGGGTCGACCGGCGGCGGGGTCGTCTGGGCGAGGGCGGTGGACATGGCCGCGAAGGCGACCAACAGCTGAGCAGGAGTCTTGGCGAGCATCCGGTGCGCAATCTAGAGTTGGCCGGATGCTCGCCGCAACGCTCGCGCTGCTGTTCTCCTGGCAGACCCCCGAATCCGGCAAGGCCGCCACTCCGCCGGTGGACCCGACGCCCGCCAAGGCCGAGGCGTTGGTCCGCGCCGACGGGGTCGAGGTGCTCGACCTCGGCAACGGCTGCCGCATCCAGGGTCGTGTGCTGCGCACCACCGAACAGCTGCTGTTCGTCGACGTCGGCTACGACGTGCTGAAGGTGCCGACCGCCGCGGTGCTGCGCCGCGAGACGGTCGACGGGCAACGCACCGGCGGCATCGTGCGCGAGAAGCTGTGGGCGCGCGCCGAGCTGCCCGAGCGTTCGGTCGCCGAGGGCGCCAAGGTGATGGGCGAGGCGGTCGTCAAGATCGAGGCGGCCGGCGGGCAGGGCTCGGGCTTCGTGACGCACGAGGACGGCTGGATCGTCACCAACTTCCACGTGGTGGCGCGCGAGGTCGAGGTCGACGTGGTCGTCTACTCGCTCGGCAAGAACGGCTTCGAGCCGCGCACGGTGCGCCGCTGCAAGGTCGCGGCGATCAACCCGCACATGGACCTGGCGCTGGTCAAGATGGAGGCGCCGAGCGACCTGAAGCTGAAGACGGTGTTCCTCGGCGAGAGCGACGGCATGCAGGTCGGCGACACGGTCTACGCGATCGGCGCGCCGATCGGACTCGACCGCACGGTCTCGAGCGGGATCATCAGCGTGACGAACCGCACGTTCGAAGGCCGCTGCCACTTCCAGATCACCACGCCGATCAACCCCGGCAACTCGGGCGGGCCGTTGTTCAACCTGCGCGGCGAGGTCGTCGGCGTGAACAGCTCGGGCTACACCGGCCTGCAGGGGCTGAACTTCGCGATCCCGTCGAAGTACGTGATCGACTTCCTGAACAACCGCGACGCGTTCGCGCTCGACAACACGCGCAGCGAGAACGGCGTGCACTACCTGCCTGCGCCGCAGAAGCCGAAGTCGGCGAAGTGAGGGTGGGTGGGAGGGCGGCGTGGCGAGGAGTGGCCCATCTTGGCCCGAGAGCCCGCTGCGCCTGGCATCGCTCCGTGATGCCCTTCGACCCCGAACGTCTCGCGCCGGCGATCGCAGCGGGCCCACCGGCCCGGCTGGTCGTCCTGTTCGGTTCGGCCGCGAAGGGACCGATGCACGCGGGCAGTGACGTCGACATCGGCTGGATCCCGGTCGACCCGAACCTCTCGCTGGGTCACGAGCTCGCGTTCCAGGCGGTACTCACGGGAGCCGCTGGGCTGGAAGTGGACCTCGTGCGGCTGGACCAGGCCTCGACGATCTGCCGCTACGAAGTCGCCCGCGATGGCATCAAGCTCGCCGGCGATCGCGGCGAGTTCGTGCGGTTCCGCGCGGACTCGATCGGGGACTACCCAGCGTCGACTTCGCTCGGATCTGGGCCGAATTGCCGACGGGGATCCACTCGCTGGAGAACTTCGCCAAGGCGATCGGCGAGCGGATGGGGCCGAGCTAGCCCCCCTTCCCATGCACTTCTCCTCCTTGTACACAGGCAGACTATGCAAGTAGGAGACTCGTTCGCATCGACCAAGCTGCTCTCTGCAGTGCTCGCACTGACGGCAGCGTCGACTCTGACGGCTCAGGTCCCCGCGTACCACGCCACCGTTGGCGTCGGCTGCTATGACTACTACTCGTCGAGCCTGGTGCAGGAGTTCACTGGCTCGCCTGCGGCCAAGGCGGCACTCGACGGCAACTCGCTGACGTTCGTCCCCTACGCCGGTCGCTACCACGCCGTGTGGAACGCTTGGTTTCCCGGCCCTGTCGGCTACGTGGCCCCGACCAGTGCTGCCACGACGCTGAGCTTCGCCGACGATGACGACGGCGAGGTCACGATCACCACGTCGACGGCCACGCCGATCCCCGGCGGCACGACGACCACCTGGACGGTCTCGGTGAACGGCATCCTGACGGCCGGCGCGACCGCCAACAACCTTGGCGACAACTCCCCGACGCTCGTAGAAGTCGGTGCGGCCACCGGCCTCGCCTTCTACACCTGGCGCGACTGGAACGTTGGCGAAGCCGGCAGCGGCCCGATCCAGACCGAAAAGGTGGGCAACGTGCTCTACGTCACCTGGAACGGTGTCGAGGCCGCCAGCGCGGGTGTGAATCCCGGCACCTGGCAGTTCCAAGTCAACTTGCTCAGCGGCAACGTCACGATCGTCTGGGATTCGTTCGAGCCTTCGGCCTCGGGCGCGCCGGTCATCGTCGGGGCGACCCTGGCCGGCGCGAGCGTCACTCCGCCGTCGACCGATCTGACTCTGACCGCTACCAGTCCGTTCGAAATGGGTGGTGACATCGCACCGATGACCCTGTCGGTCGTTGGCCGCCCAGTCAACAACGGCACGCCGCCGGTCTACACGATCGGCAACATCCCCGAGTACTTCCCAGGCGCTGGCTTCAGCGTTCTCGCGGCCGTTTTCGGCTTCACGGCCATCCCGGGCGGCGTGAACCTTGGCGCTCCGCCGTACAACATCGGGGCGTGGGGCTGCTTCGCCTACACCCCGCCGGACGTGATCGTCATCATCGGCTTGGTGCCATTCGGCCCAAGTTCGTTCCCGATCCCATGGAGCATTCCGGCCCCCCCGGGCTTGCTGTGGATGCAGGCGGTGTCCGTGTTCGTCCCTGGCTCGCTGCCGAACGGCCAGAACATCGGCGGCTACGTCGTCAGCAACGCGCTCGAGATCTACATCTCGAACACCTGAAGCTGAGACGAAGGGGCCGCGACGTCGCTCCTCTCCCGAGCCGCCGCGGCGTTCCTACGACAGCCGCGGCGGCAGCTGCTCGTCGCATTCGGCGGCGAACAGGGTCGCCGGCCGATAGCGGCACACGCCGGCGACGAACGACGACGGGAACTGCTCGAGCCGGTTGTTCCACTCGCTGACCACGTCGTTGTACATGCCGCGCGCGTGCGCGATCTTCTCCTCGATCGCCCACAGCCGGTCGTGCAGGTCGCGATACAGCGTGTCGGCCTTCAGGTTCGGATGACGCTCGTGCAGCAACAGCACGGCACGGGTCGCCGACACCGCCGCGCGTTCGCCGCGCACCTTGGCGTCGACGTCGCCGCCGCTGCGGATCGCCGTCAGCTTCGTCAGCAGCTCCTGTTCGTGCGCCACGTAGCCCTTCACGACTTCGACCAGGTTCGGCACCAGGACCGAACGCTGCGCCAGCTCGATGTCGATCTGCTGCTGCGTCGCGCGCACCTGCTGGCGCAGACGCACCAGGCGATTGTGCGTCAACATCCACCACTGCGGCAGCAGGGCCAGCAGCCCGATCGCCGCGGCGGCGAGCCAGCCGAGCGCGTTCTGGGCCGACAGCCACAGCCCGGCGGCGGTGGTGAGGCCGGCGAACGGCAGGAACATCGCGAAGAACAGCAGCCAGTTCTCGCTGCTCGCGGAGCTCGCGACCCGCTGTTCGCGCGACTGTCGCGTCACCAGCAGCGGCACCTCGGCCTTCGGCCCGAACGTGCCGTCGTCGCGCTTCACCCCGAGCACGCTGACCTGCGTGCCCGGCTCGAGCACCTGCGCCGAGTGGCGCAGGTCGCCCCACTGGTGGTCGTAGCCCGTGCTGCGCATCGCCTCGTTGGCGCCGGCTGGCAGGTCGACGACGATGCGCTGGCCGTCGTCGAGCACGAACGGCACGGCCTTGCCCTCGCTGACCTCGGTGCGCCACTCGGTGCGCGTGCGCGTCTTGCCGTCGCTGTCGCGCTCGGTGATCGTGTGCTGGCGTTCGCGCGTGTACTGGAACGCGACGCAGTCGAGGTCGAACCACGGGCAGCGCAGCAGGGTCTGGTGCGGGTGCACGACGCCGCGCAGCCACGCGTCGTCGTGGTCGCTCAACGACCGGATCGGCAGGGCCGGCGCACGCGCCAGCACGAACGTCTTGTGGTCCTGCCGCCGCGCCGCGGCCGCCATCGCCCAGCCGAGCAGCGCCCCGGCCCCGAACACCAGGCCGCCGACCATCTCCGTGGACATCGCGACGAACATCGCGGCATCGGAGCGGCGTGGGGCCGCTTCGGCAACGATTCAGCGCGCGGGAAGCCCGACGTGCAACCAGGGGCGCATCTCGTAGTCGCCCGGAGCGAGCTGCAACTCGATCGTGAAGGGTGACGCCGCGTCGAACGTGCTCGGCATCACGAACGTCGCGCGCGCGCCGCGTGTCGCATCGGCGACGCCGGGCACCGTGGTGCTCTGCCGCAGCTTGCCGGCCAGCGGGTCCGCTTGCTCGACGCGCAGTTCGAGCTGCACGATCGTCGGAGAGCCAGCGGTGGACTGGGGCGCCTGGAGCGGGGTCGACGGGGTGGCGAGCACGTCGTTCCCACTTGCGAACGGGCCGCGCCGTTCGTGCCAAGCGAGGGCCCGACTGTCGATGGTCCAGGTCGCGGCGGCCGCGAGGCGGAAGCGCACGATGCCGCGCTCGTCGGGACCTTGGACAACGGCAGCACCGGGGGGAAGCGGGAGTGCGGCATTCTGCAGGCGCTGCCAGGCCAACGCGCTCGCCCCGACGTCGACCCCGTCGGTGTGGGCGTCGAGCCACTCGATCGCCGCGAGCAGGTGGGGCACACAGTGGGTTGACCGCGCCGGAGCCGAGGCCACGAAGATCGTCGCGGTGTCCGACAGTCGGTCGAGCTCCGCTTCGTCCTCCAAGTCGTTCGACCTCGGGCTCAGCAACTTCCAGCCGATCCGCCGGACGGGATCCATGCCGTCGAGGCGCGCGTGCAGGTGGTCGCCGATCACGAGCACGCTGCGGACCGGCTGCAGGTCGTAGGAGCGAAACAGGGCGTAGAGGCGTTCGTTGGCGAACTCCGGGAACAGGAACAGGTCGTTCCCGCACCCAGGCATTCGTGGCCCAGCTTCCTGCTGCGGCGGGTAGCCAAGCCAACGTTCCTGACCTGGCACCCTGTCGAGCGTTTCACGCAGGATGCGCAGAGCGAGCAGTTCGCGGTCGGGGGCCCGCGGAGTTGGTGGTCGAAGGTCCTGGGCTGACAGCTCCTGATTCCGCGGTTCCTGGGCCTGCAGGCGAGGCGCCAGCCACGTCGCTCCGAGCAAGGCGCACATCGCCGACGCCACCGGCAGGAGGAGCGAGCCGCAACGCATGCGCAGACGATCCTCCCTCGCCCGACAACCGTCCAGCCCCGTCGTTGTGCCAGCCCCCGCACACCCGCATCATCGCCCGCCCGTGGCCGCCCTTCCCTCGTTCCTCCAGCAGCTCGCCAAGAGCTGCGCCGACGACGGCTTCGTCCGTCTGACCCTGTCGTCGCCGCAGCGGCCCGACGAACCCGTGCAGCGCATCGTCGGCAAGCTGATCGAGCTGAAGGGGCAGCGGCACCTGTCGTTCACGCTCCGCGAGCAGCGGCGCGACACCACGCAGAACGTGCCGTTCCCGGAGGCGCTGGCGTTCGTCGAGCAGAAGCTGCGGCGGGACTACCGCGCGGCGATGCTGGCGACGACCAGTGCCGACTGGCAGCTGCAGCTGGGCGACGGCGACGGCAAGCTGATCCGCCACAAGCCGAGCACGAAGGCGCCGCCACCGCGGGCGCACGACGCGAACAAGTGGACCCTGCTCGGCAGTGCAGCGCAGCCGTGGCTGTTCGGGCTCGGGTTGGTCGGTGCCGACGGCAAGGCGCGGCCGCATCTCGCGCACAAGCTGCAGCAGCTCGAGCGCTACACCGAGATCCTGTCGCACTTGGCGCGCGACGCCGACTTCGACAAGCCCAAGGACGCAGCGGAACCGTTGACGATCGTCGACGCCGGCTGCGGCAAGGGCCACCTGACGTTCGCGGCGTGGCATCTCGCCGCGAAGGTGCTGCACCGGAACGCGCAGGTGCTCGGCGTCGAGACGCGGCCCGAACTGGTCGAGCAGGCGGCGAAGCTGGCCGGCGAAGTGGCCGGTCCCGGCCTGCGGTTCGAAGCTGGCGACATCGAGCACGTGCCGCTGCAGCGGGTCGACGCGCTGATCGCGCTGCACGCCTGCAACACCGCGACCGACCACGCGATCGCCCGCGGCGTTCGGGCCGGTGCCCGGCTGATCGTGGTGGCGCCGTGCTGCCACCAGCAGGTGCGGCCGCAGCTCGGCAGGCCCGAACCGCTGGCGCCGGTACTGGCACACGGCCTGTTCGCCGAACGCATGGCCGAGTGGGCCACCGACGGCCTGCGCACGCTGGTGCTCGAGTGGGCGGGTTACCGCACCAAGGCGATCGAGTTCGTCGACGGCGAGCACACCGGCAAGAACCTGATGCTCGCGGCGGTGCGCACGGCGACGGCGCCGGATGCCGGTGCGCGCGCGGTGGCGAAGGCCGCGATCGACGCGTTCCGCAGCTTCTTCGGCATCCGCGAACACGCACTCGACGCGCTGCTGGCCTTTGCCTGACCGAGCACGCGGTCAGCGGGTCGAGGTCGCCGTCGGGGTCGCGCTGGGTGCGTGCGCCAACACCAGCCGCAGCACGTCCTTGATCGACACCATGCCGACCACGCGGCGCTCGCCGTCGACCACGACCACGTGCTTCACGTCGCGGCGGCGCATGATCTCGACGGCGCGTTCGATCGGCGCGTCGGCGGTCACGCACTGCACCGTCTTGCTGGCGAGCGCGGCCAGCGGCTGCTTCAGGTCGACGTCGCTGCGCAGCGCCCCGAACACGTCGGTGCTGGTGACGATGCCGTCGAGGCGCCCGTCGGCGTCGACCAGCGGGAACGCGTGGATGCGGCGGTCGAGCAGCGACTGGATGCAGTCCTGCAGCGTGGCCCCCGGCGCCATCGTCACGACCGGGGACGTCATCACCGTGCGGACCGGCTCGCGCAGGTGCGTCGGGGTCACCCAGGCCGGCAGGATCGCGTTGGCCGGCTGGAAGCGCCGCGAGGTCGCGTCGAGCAGCTTGCGCAGCCCGGCGAAGCAGCGCGTCAGCGTCGCGAACTCGCGCGCCGGGAAGGCCAGCACCGTGGTCGGCTCGGCGGCGATCGCCGTGGTCGCGCGCACCTTGCGGCGCAGCAGCGAGCCTTCGCCGAAGTGCTCGCCAGGCCCCAGATGGTCGCTGGCGACCTCGCAGCCGCTCTCGTCGCAGCGCTGCAGCAGGATGCGGCCGCTCTGCACCACGTAGAACGCCGCACTCGGGTCGCCCTGGTGGAACAGCACCTCGCCGGCTTCGAGGTGCACGGCGGCGTGGCCCTGCGACGGCTGCAGCGCCAGCGCGTTGAGGTCGCGCGGGAAGAACAGGCTCAGTGTCCAGTCGATCACCACGCGCAGCTTGCGTTCGAAGCGCGGCAGCTTCAGCAGGTAGATCGTGCGCCACAGCCACCAGGCGAAGAACCCGGTGATGCGCAGCTTGCCGATCGCGGCGACCGCGTTGAGGTGGCCGAGCGTCGCCAGCTGCCCCTGGCTCTTGTGGCGGAACGGGCGGAGCTTGCCACCCGACAGCGTCGCCGCGAGGTTCTGCGCCATGGTGTCGCCCTGCCGCGACGCGAACTGCGCGGTCGGCGGCGAGATGCCGCCGTGGCCGTCGGCGACCACGGCGCAGTCGCCGAGTGCCCAGACGCGCGTATGGCCCTGCAGGTGCAGGAACTCGTCGGTCGGCAGCCGCCCGTCCTCCGGGCGCGCGAACGCGGCCAGCGCCGGGTGCGGCGCGTTGCCGATCGTGCAGACGATGGTGCGGGTGGCGATCAGCTCGCCGCCGTCGAGGTGCACGCCCTCGCGGGAGGCCGCGCGCGTGCGCGCGTTCAGCCGGAACTCGACGCCTCGCTTCTGCAGCACGGCCAGCGCGTGCGCGCCGAGCCGCGCGTCGAGTTCGGGGAGGATGCGTTCGCGCGAGTGCACGCAGACCACGCGGTGCGGGTCGCCGGCCAGTGCTGGGAAGTAGCGGCGCGCGCCGCGCACCAGGTCGAAGATCTCGGCCGCGGTCTCGACACCGGAGAAGCCGCCGCCGACCACCACGAAGGTCAGCAGGGCGGCGCGTTCGGCCGGGTCGGGCTCGAGCACGGCGCGCTCGAGTCGGGTCACGATGGCATGACGGAGGGTCAAGGCATCGGCCACGTTCTTCATCATCAGTGCGTGCTCGGCCATGCCGGGGATGCGCCGCACGTCGACGATCGAGCCCAGCGCCAGGACCAGGTGCCGGGCCCGGAAGGCGATGCGCTCGTCGACGCCCTCGGCGGTGACGGTGACGACGCCGCCGTGGTCGGCGCCGGGTGCTGCGAGTTCGATCGCCGCCACGTCCCCTCGCACCACGCGGGTCCGGCGCAGCAGGTGCCGCAGCGGGCTGATCACGTGCGAGGGCGACAGGCTGGCGCCGACGACCTCGGGCAGCAGCGGCTGGAACACGAAGTAGTTCTCGGCACTGACCAGGGTGACCACGGTGTCGCGCGGCAGCAGGCGTTCGAGGCGCTGGGCGGCGCGCACGCCGGCGAAGCCTCCGCCCAGCACGAGCACGTCGGTCGGGTGGACGAGGGAGGACGACGGATGGGGAGGCTGCGTCATCGGTGGGGCATCGTCGGCGCGCCGAGGGTGGATGCGAGCGCCGAGGCGGCGGTTCTACGAGCGATCCGGGAAAACATGGACGGCCGTGCTCGGGATTCCTCGGGCATGATGGAAGCCCCAGGACCAGGAGGACGGATTGGCCCACTCGTCTCGACAGGAGCGTGCGGATGCCGGCGGATTGCCGTCAGCGGACATGCTGCGGCAGATCTTCGATGCGTCGCCGAGTGCGATGCTGCTGGTCGCCGCCGACGGCGGCGTGCGCCTCGCCAACGTGCAGGCGTGCCGGTTGTTCGGCTACCGCGGCGACGAGCTGGTCGGCAGCTCGGTCGAGCGGCTCGTGCCGGAGCGCTTCCGCGCCGAGCACCCGGAACGGCGGCGCGGCTACTTCGTCGACCCGGTGGTCCGCGCGATGGGCGAGGGCCGCGACCTGTTCGGCCTCCGCGGCGACGGTGCCGAGGTGCCGATCGAGATCGGCCTCAACCCGATCCGCACGAGCGAGGGCACGTTCGTGCTGGCGGCGATCATCGACATCAGCGCGCGCAAGCGCAGCGAAGCGATGCTGCGCGCGTCGCTGCTGGAGAAGGAGACCCTGCTGCGCGAGATCCACCATCGCGTGAAGAACAACATGCAGGTGGTGTCGAGCTTGCTGAGCCTGCAGACCAACAACGTCGAGGACGAGCGGTACCGGGCGTTGTTCGAGGAGTGCCAGACGCGCGTGCGCACGATGGCGTTGATCCACGAGAAGCTCTACTCGAGCGGCAACCTCGCCTCGCTGGACGGTGGCGACTACGTGCGCGAGCTGGTGCAGATGCTGGCCCGTTCCTACCTGCCGAACCGCTCCGACGTGCGGGTGCAGGTGCACGCCGAACCGCTGGTGCTCGACGTGCAGGTGGCGATCCCGATCGGGTTGATCCTGCACGAGCTGATCACCAACGCGCTGAAGCACGCGTTCACCGAGGCCGGGGGCTCCGTGCAGGTGCGATTCGAAGCCATCGGCGAACGGCGTGGCTGCCTCGAGGTCGCGGACGACGGCCGCGGCCTGCCGCCGGAGGTCGCGATCGAGACGCCGCGCACCCGCGGGCTCGGCTTCCGGATGGTGCAGGGCCTGGTGCGCCAGATCGACGGCGACCTGCACGTCCATCGCACACCGGGCAGCCCGTTCCGCATCGAGTTCGACCGCGCCTTCCACCAACCCTCGTCAGACGCCCGCTCGGACCGGGCGGAGGAGTGAGCCATGCCGAGCGGACGCATCATGATCGTCGAGGACGAGAGCCTCGTCGCCGAGGACCTGCAGTCGTGCCTCGCTCGTTCGGGCTACGAGGTCGTCGGCATCGCCGACACGTTCGACGAGGCGAAGCACCTCGCCGAACGCGCGCGCCCCGACCTGGCGCTGCTCGACATCCGCCTGAAGGGGCCGCGCGACGGCATCGAGCTGGCGGGCGAGCTGCGTCGCCAGAACATCGGCTTCGTCTACCTGACCTCGCACGGCGACGAGGGCACGCTGGCCCGCGCCGAGGTCACCGAGCCGCTCGGCTACGTGCTGAAGCCGTTCGGTGCCCGCGAGATGGTGCCGGTGCTGCGCACCGCGCTGTACCGCCACGCCGCCGACGTGCGGCTGCGTGGCCTCGAGCACTGGCTGCAGACGACGCTGCGCAGCATCGGCGACGGCGTCGTGGTGACCGACGTCGACGGCCGCGTCACGTTCGCCAACCCGGTGGCCGAGAAGCTGCTGCGGCGCCGCTTGCGCGAACTGACCGGCGAAGCCGCGGTGCAGGTGATGCCGCTGCTCGATGGTGGAGGTCGGGCGCTGCCCTGCGTGGCCAAGCGGGCGATGCTGGAGGAGGCGATCGTCCACGTCGACCCGGACAGCGAGCTGGTGCGTGGCGACGAGGTCCGGCTGCCGGTCGACTGCAGTGCCGCTCCGGTGCGTGACGACGACGGCACGGTCACCGGTGCCGTCGTCGTGTTGCGCGACGCGACGACGCGGCGGCTGGTCGAGGAACAGCGCCGCGAGGCCGATCGGCGCATGCGTTCGGCCGAGAAGCTCGAGAGCCTGGGCGTGCTGGCCGGCGGCCTCGCGCACGACCTCAACAACATCCTGACCGCGATCCTCGGCAACGTGGCGTGGGGCAAGGGGCTCGCCGAGCCGGCCGATGCGGTGCAGGAATCGCTGCACAGCATCGAGGAGAACACCCGCGCCGCTGCCGACCTGTGTCGCCGCATGCTCGCGGGGGCCGGTGCCGGCCCGTTGGTGCCCGAGGCGGTCGACGTCGCCGCGACGGTGCGCGAGGCGGTCAGCCGTGAACAGGCCCTCGCCGGGCCGACGATCACGTTCGTGAGTGAAGGCGAACGCGAGGGCCTGTTCGCGCACGCCGATCCGGTGCAGTGGCGGCAGGTGCTCGCCAACCTGCTGCGCAACGCCGTCGAGGCGCTCGCCGGCCGCGCCGGCGACATCGTCGCGCGCTGGGGCAGCCTGCGCCTGCCGTGTGCGCTGCTCGGCGAACGCAGCAACGCGCGCACGCTGCCGCCCGGCGACTACGTCTGGTTCGAGGTGGCCGACGACGGGCCGGGCATGACAGAGGACGTGCAGGCGCGCGTGTTCGAGCCGTTCTTCACCACCAAGTTCACCGGTCGTGGGCTCGGTCTTGCCGGTGTGCACGGCATCGTGCGTCGGCACGGTGGGGCCGTGGACCTCGACTCGGAGCCGGGCCTGGGCACGCGCTTCCGCACCTTCTGGCCGGCCACGAAGGTGCAGCCACCACCACCGCCGCTGCCCGCCACCGAGCCCGTGCCCGGGGTCGTCTTGGTGGTCGACGACGACGACCTGGTGCGGCGGGTCACCTGCCGGGCGCTGCGCGGGCGCGGCTTCACCTGCCACGAGGCCGTCGACGGTGCCGTGGCCCTGGACCTGCTGCGCGGCGGGCTCGCGGTCGACGTGGTCGTGCTCGACGTGATGATGCCCGGCGACTCCGGGCTCGACGTGCTGACGGAGCTGCGGCGGCTCCGGCCCGGCCAGCCGGTGCTGACCACCAGCGGGTACTGCGGCGTCGCCGAGGACCTGCCGCGCGACGGCACCCACGACTTCCTGCCGAAGCCGTTCACGCCCGACGAACTGGTCGAACGGGTGCAGCGGCTGCGGCGCCGGCAGCCGTAGTGTCGAGGGTTCGTCACGACCGGCCGCAGGCGTGGCGGGCGTCGCGACCGTGCCTAGCATGCCGAGCCTCCCATGGCTCCGCTCCGCTCGTCCGTCTCCCGGCTGGCCCCGCTGCTGCTCGCCGTCGCCACCGCAGCCCAGGTGCCGTCGCCGCTGTCGTTCCTCGGCCACGAGGTCGGCGCCGACTACCAGCTGTGCAACTACACCGACATGGTGCGCTACTTCGAGGCGGTCGCCACCGCCTGCGACCGCGTGCGCATCGTCGACATCGGGCCCAGCAGCTACGGCCAGCGCATGCGCATGCTGGTGATCAGTTCGCCGGGCAACCTCGCGAACCTCGAACGGCTGCGCACGATCAGCTGCCTCCTGGCGCGCGGCGAAGGCGTCGACGCAGCGCAGGCGAAGCAACTCGCCGCCGAAGGGCGCGCGTTCGTGTGGATCGACGCCGGGCTGCACAGCACCGAGGCGATCGCCGGGCAGAACATCGTCGAGCTGGTCTGGCAGCTGGCGTCGCGCGACGACGACGAGGTGCGCCGTATCCTCGACGAGGTGGTGGTGCTCGCGTGTCCGGTCAACCCCGACGGCTACGAGCTGGTCGCCAACGCCTACCGCGCGACGCGCAGCATGACGATCCCGGTGCTCTACCAGCGCTGGATCGGCCACGACAACAACCGCGACTTCTACGCCTGCAACCAGCTCGAGGCGCAGAACGTCAACCGCGTCTTCTACCGCGAGTGGTGTCCGCAGATCGTCTACAACCACCACCAGACGGCGCCGAAGGACACGATCCTGTTCACGCCGCCGTTCCGCGACCCGCACAACTACCTGGTCGACCCGATGGTGCTGCGCGGCATCGAGATCGTCAGCGCGCACATGAACCAGCGCTTCGCCGCGGAACGCAAGCCAGGCGTGATCTCGCGCGGCGGTGCGCCCTACTCCGGTTGGTGGAACGGCGGGCTGCGTTCGACCAACTACTTCCACAATGTGATCGGCATCCTGACCGAGGCCTTCGGCCGGCCCGAGCCGACCCGCCTCGAGCAGCCGCTCGAGCGGCGCCTGTCGACCGGCGACTATCCGGACCCCGTGCCGGCCCAGGTCTGGCACGCGCGCCAGACGGTCGAGTACCTGCAGACGGCGAACTTCGCGATCCTCGACTACGCGGCGCGCTATCGCCGCGAGCTGCTGCGCGACATGCACACGATGGCGAGCGGGGCGATCGCGCGCGGCCGGGCCGACCACTGGACGGTGACGCCGGCCCTGGTCGAGGCGGCGCGGCGCCGCGACGACCCGGCGTCGGTGTTCCGCGACCCGTTGCTGCGCGATCCGCGCGCCTACGTGCTGCGCAGCGACCAGCCGGACTGGGGTGCTGCCCAGCGCATGGCGCGGGCGCTGCATCGCTGCGGGGTCACGGTGCTGCGCGCGCGCGAGCCGTTCGCGATGAACGGGATCACGCTGCCCGCCGGCTCGCTGGTCGTGCGTTGCGACCAGGCCTATCGCGCGCACATCCTCGACCAGTTCGAGCCGCAGTGGCATCCGCAGGACGTCAAGGAAGGCAAGCCGGTGGCGCCGTACGACGCCGCGGGCTGGACGCTGGCGATGCAGTACGACGTGCAGGTCGAGCGCACGTTCGAAGCGCTGGAAGGGCCGTTCGAGGTCGTCGACGCCGAGGTGTTCGCGCCGGCCGACGTGCAAGTGTTCGGGTCCCGGGCGGTGTGGTCGTTTCGGCTCGACGCGCGCGACAGCCACACGGTGCTCGCGGTCAACCGGTTGCTCGCCGCTGGCCACGAAGTCGCGTACGACGGCGAGGGCTACCGCGTCGCGCGCGACGCCGCGACGCTGCTGCAGGAGCTGTCACGGTCGTTCGGGCTGCGCAGCAGGCACGTGCGCGGCGGCGTCACTGGTACGCCGCAGACGCCGGTGCGGCTCGGCCTGTTCGACGTGTTCGGCGGCCACATGCCGACCGGCTGGACGCAGTGGCTGCTGCAGGAGTTCGGCTTCCCGGTGCAGCAGGTGTGGGGCGACCGCGTCGAAGCGGGCGAGCTCGCCAAGGACTACGACGTGTTGGTGTTCCACACGGGGCTGCCCGGGCCGCGCGACCTGCAGCGTGCGGCGCAGCGGCGCGACGAGGTGAAGATCCCCGAGCTGAAGGCGGCGCTGCCGTCGTTCGAGGACTGGAGCAACCTCGGGGCGCGCGCGACCCGGCTCACCGGCGACAAGTCGCTGCCGGCCCTGCGCGCGTTCGTGGAGCAGGGCGGCACGCTGATCGCACTCGGCGAAGAGGTCGACAAGGTGGTGCGCCACTTCCAGCTGCCGGTGCAGGTCGGCGTGCAGGTCCCCGACGAAGCGGCCGAGGGTGGGTTCCGGCGGGCGCGGCGCGAGGAGTACTACGTGCCCGGTTCGCTGCTGGCGATCGAGGTCGACACGACGCATGCGATCGCGCGCGGCTGTTCGGTCGAGCTGGCGGCGATGGTCGACGGCGACTGCCAGCCGCTGCAGGTCACCGACGCGTCGGCGCCGATCGACGTGGTGGCGCGCTTCCGCCGGCAGGACACGCTGGTCAGCGGTTGGGCGATCGGCGAAGACCACCTGCGCGACAAGGCCGCGGTGCTGTGCGCACACGTCGGCAAGGGCCGCATCGTGCTGTGCGGCATCGACGCCACGTACCGCGGTCAGCCGCTCGGCACGGCGAAGCTCGTCTTCGGCGCGATCCTGACCGCGGTCCGGTAGAACCTCTCCTTCGCCCCACGACCCCTCCGCACTCGCATGTTGCTCCGCCCCTCCGTTCTTCTCTTCCTTCTCGTCGCTGCGTTGTCGCCAACGTTCGCGGTGGCCCAGAAGCCCACGTTCGAGTGGCAGAAGCGCACTGCTTCGATCGACTATGGCTCGGTGCCGGTCGGCAAGCACACGCTGGCCGAGCTGCCGGTCGGCAACGCGTGGCGCATCGGCGGCAACCAGCAGACGGTGCTGCGGCTGTCGATGCCGGCGATCGTCGGCGAGACGGTGGTCGCGCCCGGCGCCTACGAAGTGCAGCTGCAGCGCACCGCCGAGGACAAGTGCGCGCTGGTGTCGGGCGACGGCCTGCGCATCGAAGGGCCGCTCGGCAAGCCGGCGAAGCCGGGCAAGAAGCTGGTCATCGACTGGCAGAAGGACGGCGCTGCGAAGGCGTCGGCGCAGGCGGCGAAGCTCGTCGTGCAGTTCGGTGAGAACGAGTGGTCGGGCGCGATGCTGTTCCCCGGCAGCAAGACGGTGCCGGCCGGCGCCTGGAAGCTGACGGTGTTCTCGCTGCCCGCGTCGCTGCTGGCGGCGCGCGACAGCAAGCCGGTGCCGGTCGCGGTGCTGCAGAAGGACGACGACCACGCGTTCAACCTCGTGCTCGGCAAGGACGACGTGAAGCTGGTGGCGTGGAGCACGGCCGACTCGAAGGATCGCCACGGCGCCGCAGCCGCGCCGGCGGCGGCCGCGGACGGCATCGCGGGGACGGTCGAGACGCTGACGCTGGACAAGCCGGCGAAGCGCGAGCAGCTCGAGCATCTGAAGGCGAGCCTCGCCAAGGGCGAACTCGTGGTCGAGCTGGCGTTCGGCGACGAAGCCGTGCGCGTGAAGGTGCCGGAGCCGAAGGAAGCGAAGGACGCCAAGGGCAAGTGAGGTCGCCAGCGAGGTCGCCAGCGTGCGCATGGCCGCGTGGGGCCGGTTCGGCGTAGCCTGCGCACGATGACGACGACGTTGGCGGTGGCGATGATGGCGCTGCACGACGACCTCGCGCAGTCGCTGTTCGCGCACCAGGTGGCCCTGCTCGACCGCGACTTCGCGCGCGCTGCGACGACGCTGCAGCGCTTCCGCGGGCAACTGCTGGCGCACGTCGACGACGAAGAACGCCACGTGCTGCCGCTCTACGAACAGCTCGGCGGCGATGCGACCGACGCACCGACGCGGCTGTTCCGCGGCGAGCACCAGAACCTGCACAAGTTCGTCGACGAGTTCGTGCAGCGTGTCGAGGCGCTGCGGCAACGGCCCGACGACGCGGCGCTGCTCGAGCTGTTCGATCGCCAGGCGACGTTCAAGAACCTGCTGCTCCATCACGACCTCCGCGAGCGCAACATGCTCTACCCGTACTTGGCGGCGCGGCTGCCGGCGGCGCAGCAGGCGGCGATCCTTCAGGCGCGGACGTGGTCGGGCGGCTAGGCGGCGGGTAGACCAGCGCGCATGCATTGCTGGCTCATGCGCCTCGTCGCTCGCTTCGCTCCGCTGTTCGTCGTGCTGGCCGCGTTCGCCCGCGCGCAGGAACTGCCGCCGCCGCAGGACGTGCCAGCCGGAATCGGTCCCGCAATGGTCGTGCAGCTGCCGGCGGCGCACGACGGCAAGGCGTGGGCGCCGTTGCTGGTGCTGTGGTCGCGCGGCGGCGACCTTCCGGCGGCGCGGGCGGCGATCGCGGCGGTCGGCGTCGACGCGGCGCGCGTTGGCTACGTCGTCGTGGCGCCCGCAGTGGCGCCGGCCGCTGCGGCGGGGCAGCGCCTCGCACCGTGGTTCGCCGAACTGCGGCGCACGCATCGCATCGCCGGCGGCGGCCTGCACGCGGCCACGACCGACGACGTCGTCGGCACGGCGGCGCTGTTGCTGGCGCACCGCCATCAGTTTCAGAGCGTGACGCTGCTGACGGCGGCGAACGAGAGCGATCTGGCCGGGCTGAAGCGACTGCCAGCGCGCACGATCACCGTGCTCGCCGACGCCGACGCGGCGGCCCGGCAGCGGCACTTCGCGGCGCTGCACGGCGCGCGCGCGTTGGCCGGACCGGCGGCGGCGATCGCGCAGGCCCTCGACGACTTCCACGATGCGGCGGCGAACGGCGACGAGGATCGCTACTTCGCCCTGCTGCCCGACGACGCGGTGTTCCTCGGCACCGACGCGAGCGAGCGCTGGACCGGCGCCGAGTTCCGCCGCTTCGCGCTGCCCTACTTCCAGCGGCCGGAGGCGTGGACCTACGTGCCGTTGCAGCGCCACGTCACCGTGCTGCAAGGCGGCGAGCACGCGTGCTTCGACGAGCTGCTCGACAACGACGGCTATGGCATCTGCCGGGGCAGTGGCGTGCTGGTGCGGCGAGACGAACGGTGGGTGCTGCAGCTCTACGACCTCAGCATCCCGATGCCGAACGACCTCGCGGCGGCGTTCGCGCAGCGCATCCGTGCGTTCGTCGACGGCCAGCCGGCACCGGTGACGACGGTGATCCTGGTGCGGCACGCCGAGAAGGGCGCCGACG
Source organism: Planctomycetota bacterium (assembly GCA_016793305.1). The sequence goes on along the minus strand of JAEUHU010000336.1, from coordinate 249 downwards.
GCGACGATCCGGAGCTGACGGAGGCCGGCCGCGCACGGGCCGAGGCGCTGGTGCGCACGCTGCGGGACGTGCCGATCGACGCGGTGTGGCACAGCGAGTACCGGCGCACCGCGCTGACGGTGGCGCCGCTGTGCACGGCGCGCAGCCTGCAGCCGACGGTGGCGAAGGCGGCGGACAGCGCGGCGCTGGCGCGCACGCTCGACGACTTCCACGACGCGGCGGCGAACGGCGACGAAGCGCGCTACTTCG
>JAEUHU010000335.1 GCA_016793305.1 Planctomycetota bacterium | reverse complement strand
GCGCCTGCCAAGCCGAAGATCCGCCAAGCGTTCCACGTCAGCGCGGCCAACCGTTCGTCGCGATACTTGCGCACGAGGCGCACGCCGAGGCGAAGCTCCGAGTCGGTCCATGCGAGCAACGGGGACTTCCGCTGTTCGGCGTTGCGCCCCTGCATCAACTCGTTCTCCGCCCGGTAGAGCGCGTAGCCCAGCACGTCCTGGAGCAGCGTCTCGCTGGCCAGGGTTGCGCGCCCAGTCGAGGAGCGATCGTGCCGCACGCCCACGCACGGGTGCATGACCAGTCGCAAGCTCGCTTGGTCGCGCATCAGTTGCGAGACGAGCATGTCCGAACGACGCACGAACTGGTCGCCGAAGCGCGCGAGTGTCTGGGGGTAGAGCAGCAGATGGGCCGGGTTGAAAAAGAGCGCCGAGCCGCCGCGCTGGACCGAGTCGATCGCGGCTTCGAGGGGCAGGTCGCGAGCGTGGACGACGAGAGGACGGGAGACCGACTCGCCAGCCAGCAAACGGCTGACCTTCTGGCCCATCCACCTCAGCACGCTGGCCGCGTCCCAGAGGTCGGCGGGATGCTGCAGCAGCGGCGTCTCCAGGTGCTCCGTGGTCTTCGACAGGTCGTAGTAACTGTCGCGCAGGGCGTCACGTTCGGCTGCGACCTCCGCGCGGCGGTCGGGCCACGAGGACTCCGGTTGCAGTTGGGCGAGCGTCCCGAGCAGGAGGTCCAGGTCGACAAGCTGCGTGCGCAGCGTCGCGACGAAGGGCAGCGGCGCAGCGTCCGTGTCGGGGCCGATCACAACGTCGACCTGCTGCTGCCGGAGCTGCAAAAGGGTGCCGACGTCGGGCGTGGTGCGCTCGATCGTGGTGCCATCGCCGCGGTCCACTCGAATGCTGAGGCGCTTGTCGTCGTCAAGGATCCAAGCGGCAGCCCCGGGAACGGCGAGAGCAGAGTGCGCGACGTAGGTGTTGAGGATCGACCGCGTCGCGGCGATGGGCAGTCGCCTTCGCGTCATGTCGGGCACGTCGAGTAGTGCGCCTCTTTCCCAGTCCTCACGCTGCCGCTCGATCGTGACGAGGTCGATCGGTAGGCCGCCAGCCGAGTAGGAGCTGACGAGTTCGTGCAGCGGTCTTGCACCGTCAGTCAGTGGGCCGTTCTCGACGATCACGACCTTCGACAGCCGGATCCCGGGCTGCGCCTGCAACCGCATGAGGTCGTCGAGCAGGCCACGGACGTGGGGTGGCACGAGCGCGTCCGTGACGAAGCCGACGACCAGATCGAGGGCCTCGGCGGGCTCCGTCGGTGGCGCGATGGGCACCAGCAAGGGTAGAGGGACCGGAGGAGTCCAGCCGAACCGCTCTGCGGCGCGAACCTGGGCCTCGTTCTGCGTCGCGGCGTCGAACCGCAGCCCGTGCTTCCGGAAGAACCTCGTGAGGCCGTCCAGCTTCGCGGGTGAAGCGGGTGTCGACAGGCGATCCTTCCGCGGGTCCGCGTAGTGGCGGGTGGTGTGCTGCTCCGTCGAGCCGAACCGGAGTTCTTCAAGGGCGACGAGCCGAAGGCACAGGTCGCGATCCGTGCAACTGGGCAGGCGTTCGTCGAATCCACCGGCCAGCAGAAGTAGGTCCAGGCGAACGAACAGGTTGGAGCCTTGGATGTGCTGGCCACGCACGAACAGTTCCCGCGCATCGAGCTTGCTCGGGATCGAGTGTCGGTGACCAGGGTCGGCTGCGGACTCGTGGCGGATCAGGCCGCTCGCCACCATGCTCAGGTCGCCAGCAAGTGCCGCACTGAAGCAGCATTCGAGGTGGTTCGGCTCCCAGGCGTCGTCGTCGTCGAGCACCGCGACGAACACGAGGTCGGGCTGGCGGACGTCGCGGTGTAGTTGGTCGAGGCCGGTGTTCCACGCGCCTGACGCGCGAGCTGGAGTACGCCGGTTGCGCATCACGGTCAGCCGGACCCTTCCGCGGCAGAGGGCGCGGAGGCGGCGGGTCTGCTCGGCCAGGGCTTCGTCCGGCAGTTCCGACGGGGACTGGTCGACGACGACCAGGATTCGTTCGGGCGGCCTCGACTGGGCCAGGATGGACGGGAGGGCGCGGAGCGCGAGAAGGTCGGGACGACCCCGGGTAGCCAGCAACGCGACGACCGAGCGCGCGTCCGGCGAACGCAACTTGTTCAAACCACAACACCTGATGAGCGCAGTGCCACGTCGGAACGCCAAACCCCACCGTGGTGGGCCAAGGCATCAGGAGTAGTTGCAGCACCTCGAAGTGAGTGACCTCCGGCCGATCCCGTCGCTCATCGATCGCGATCGCACCTTTGGTCGAAGCCGCAACCATCCAGATCGCAGGACGGCGTCCGACACAGGGAGTGTAGCGCAGGATCTGGTGAACCTGTTGCGAGCCCCGACCATTCCGAACGAGGCAAGGCAAGGGCGGCCGTCACGGACCAGTGGGCTCGTCGCCGTAGCGATACTCATGGGGGGCGAGCATCCCCGCGGCCTCGCTAGCCAGC
>JAEUHU010000318.1 GCA_016793305.1 Planctomycetota bacterium | reverse complement strand
TGGGCACGCTTCGGCAAGAAGAAGGACATGCCCGGTGGGCTCTGGATCAAGTGCGACGAGTGCGGCGCGATGCTGTTCCGCAAGGAGTTCGAGCAACGCCATCGCATCTGCAGCACCTGCGGCCACCACTTCACGCTGCCGGCCCGCGAGCGCATCGCGCTGACCATCGATCCAGGCTCGTTCGAGGAGATGTGGATCGACCTGGTCGCGCAGGACGTGCTCGGCTTCAACGACCGCGTGCCCTACGGCGAGAAGCTTGTGCAGACCAAGCAGAAGACCGGCGAGGCCGACGCGATGGTCACCGGCAAGGCGCTGGTGAAGGGCATGCCGATCGCGCTCGGCGTGATGAACTTCCAGTTCCTCGGTGGGTCGATGGGCATGGTGGTCGGCGAGAAGATCGCGCGGCTCTGCGAGTTCGCGGTCGAGAAGCGGCTGCCGGTGGTGCTGTTCGCCTGCTCCGGCGGGGCGCGCATGCACGAAGGTGCGGTGTCGCTGATGCAGATGGCAAAGACCTGCGGCGCGTTGCACCGCTGCAACCTCGCCGGCGTGCCGACCGTGTCGGTGATGACGCATCCGACCACCGGCGGCGTCACCGCGTCGTTCGCCTCGGTCTGCGACCTGCTGATCGCCGAGCCGGGGGCGTTGATCGGCTTCGCCGGCCCGCGCGTGATCCAGACCACCATCAAGAAGGAGCTGCCGAAGGGCTTCCAGCGCTCCGAGTTCCTGATGGAGAAGGGCCAGATCGACCGCATCGTGCCGCGGGCGCAGATGCGCGACGAACTGGCGCGCTTCCTCGCCTACGCGACCGGCCGCGATCCGGTCGCCGCGTTCAAGCCGCAACCGGTGGCGCCGGAGCCCGAGCCGGTGGTGGCCCCGACGCCGCCGCCGAGCGACGACGGCAAGGCGCGCAAGAAGGCCAAGGCCAAGAAGGCCTGAGCGGCCCACGCTTTCCATGGCTCCACGCAAGCCCACGCGGCCGGTGCCGCGCGGCGGTCCGGCAGCGCCGTTCCGCGGTCGCTACAAGGTGGCTCCCGAGGACTTCGTCGTCGAGGAAGTGCCCGCCTACGTGCCGTCCGGACAGGGCGACCACGTCTGGCTGTGGGTCGAGAAGCGCGGGTTGTCGACGTTCGACCTGCTGCACGATCTCGCCATCGCCCTCGACCGGGACGAACGGGAGTTCGGCGTCGCCGGGCTCAAGGACGCGCAGGCGGTGAGCCGCCAATGGGTCAGCCTCGAGCACGTCGATCCGGCACGCTGCCAGGCCTTGGCCGGCGGGCGCTTCCGGGTGCTCGACGTGCAGCGCCACGGCAACAAGCTGCGCATGGGCCACCTGCGCGCCAATCGTTTCGCGATCACGTTGCGTGGCACCACCGCGGACGACCTCGTCGCCGCCGAGCAGAACCTCGCCGAGCTCGTGCGCCGTGGGGCGCCGAACTACTTCGGCGAGCAACGCTTCGGCAAGCGTGGTGCGAACCTGCAGAAGGGCCTCGACGTATTGCACGGCAACGCGCGCCAGTTCGCGGCCCGCATGCCGCGGCGCGTGTTCGGGCTCGTGCTGTCGGCCGTGCAGAGCGAAGTGTTCAACCGCGTCGTGATGGCGCGCTTGTCGAGCCTCGACACGCTGCTGCCCGGCGACCTGGCGTGGAAGCACGACAACGGGGCGTGCTTCGCGGTCGCCGATCCGGCGAGCGAGCAACCCCGCTGCGTAGCGTTCGCAATCTCACCGAGCGGGCCGATGCCGGGCCCCGAGATGACGCAGCCGACCGGCGAGCCGGCGGCGATCGAAGCCGCGGCGCTGCAGGCGCTCGGGCTCGAGCTGCGGCACTTCGCGAACCTGCCGTTCGGCCTCGCGCGCGGCGAACGGCGCCCACTGCGCGTGCCGGTCACCGAGGTCGGCGCGGAAGCGCTCGCCGACGGGGCGCTGCGGCTGTCGTTCACGCTGCCGAAGGGCGCCTACGCGACGTCGGTGCTGCGCGAACTGCTCGACGACACGATCTGGTTCGGCGGCGATTGACGCGACCTAGCCGTCCGGCCGCAGGGCGGCGGCGAGCCCCGAAGCGCGGTTCGGCCAGTGGCGCAGGCCGTCGGCCAGCAGCTCGTCGCGGGCCAGCAGGATCGCGCGCGTGCGCGCGCGGGTGATGCCGGTGTAGAGCACCGAGGCCTGCCACAACGGACCCGGCTGGTCGGGCATCACCAGCAGCACGTGCGCGAACTCGCTGCCCTGCGCCTTGTGCACGGTCATCGCCCAGGCGGTCTCGTGGGCCGGCAGGCGCAGCGGTGGCACGAGGCGCAGGGTGCCGTCGCCTTGCGCGAACAGCACCGCCGGGCGCCGTTCGTGGTCGCGTACCACGACGCCGAGGTCACCGTTCCAGATGCGGTTCTGGTGGTCGTTGGCGGTCACCAGGATCGGCCGGCCCACGTACCACACGTCGTCGGTGCGCAAGCCGTTGGCGGCGAGCAGCGCCTCGACGCGTCGGTTCCATGCCGAAGTGCCCATCGGGCCCTTCTGCAGCGCGCACAGCACGCGCGCCCGCAGCAGCGCTGCGGTGGCCTCGGCGTGGTTGCCGCTTCCAGCGGTGCGGGCCGCGGCGAGCAGTTCGCCGGCGATTGCGCGCAGCGCTGTCTCGGCGTCGCCTCCGAGCACCAAGTCGGCGTGGCCGTGGCGCAGGGTCGCGAGCGCTGCGTCGGGCTGGCGTCGCGCCAGCGCCTGCGCGAACGCGGCGATGCCCGGCTGGCTGCCGAAGCGGTGGTTCTTCTGCAGCGCGATCACGTGGTCCGCGATCGGCGGGGCGTCGGCCTGCACCGGCAACTGCATGCCGGTCGCGTCGAGCACGTAGCGGCCAAGGGCCGGGCCAGCACCGCGTTCGGGGGCCGCGGCGCGGCACAGGTCGCCGAGCACCTGGCCGGCGGCGACCGCCGCGAGCTGGTCGCGGTCCCCGACCAGCACGAGGCGCGCGTCGTCGGGCAGCGCAGTGCACAGCACCGCGAGCACCGCGGGATCGACCATCGAGGCCTCGTCGACGACGACGAGATCGAACGGCAGGCGGCGGCTCGGCCCGGCGCGGAACATGTCCTCGAGCGGCAGGTAGCCGAGCAGCCGATGCAGCGTGGTCGGCTGCAGCATGCCGAGCGCCGCCAGTTCCGGCTGGGCGGCCGCGCGCTGGGCCAGCGCTTCGCCGAGGCGCGCTGCAGCCTTGCCGGTCGGCGCGCAGACGGCGATGCGCAGGTCCGGTTCGTGGTGGCGCAGCACACCGAGCAGGCGTGCCACGGTGGTGGTCTTGCCGGTGCCGGGGCCGCCGGTCAGCAGCAGGAACGGTGCGCGCGCGGCCGCGGCGATCGCGGCGAGCTGCCAATCCGGCTCGGCTGCGCTGGTCGATCGCTCGATGCCGAGTGCCGCGAGCGAGTCGGCGAGTGCAGCGGCGGTCCGTCGTTCGCCCACGCCGAGACGTGCAGCCAGCCAGGTGCGGATCGTGCGTTCGGCCGCGAAGTCGCGCAGCAGGTAGAGGCGGTCGCTGCGGTCGAGCACGAGCGGGGCCGGAATCGCGTCGGCGGCGTCGGTCTGGCACACGGGAGTCTGGCACCCGGGCGAGCCCAGCAGGGCGGCCCGCAGCTGGGGCAAGGCCGGCCATGGGCCTTCGTCGTCGGGTCGTTCGGGCAACGTGCCGAGCAACAGGCAGACGTGGCCTTCGGCACGGTCGCGGCAGAGGCGCCGCACCAGTCGCTGCAGCAGTGCGCGCTGGCCCGAGTCGACGCGCCGGCCGAGCGCTTCCGCCAGCCGGTCGCCGAGTTCGCGAAGGGGCTCGCCAGGGCTTGCCGACGGCACGTGCGGGCTCATGCCTCGCCTCCGGTGAGCCAGCGGTCGAGCGCGTGCACGACCTGCGGGGGCACCGCGTCGAAGAACATGCCGGTGGTGCGATCCGGGGCAGCGCCACGCAGGAACGCGTAGCAGACGCCGCCGAGGTGCCGTTCCGGCGCGTAGTCGGGGCGGCGGTTCTGCAGATGCCGGTGCAGGGCCAGCACGTAGAGGTGGTACTGCAGCACGTAGTCGTGGTCGACCATCGCCGCGTGCAGGGCCGGCTGGTCGTAGTCGTCGCGCGAAGTCCCGAAGTGGTTCGACTTCCAGTCCAGCACCCAGTAGCGGTCGTCGTGCTCGACGACGAGGTCGACGAACCCGGTCAGGAAACCGCGCAGCGTGTCGTGGCCGAGCACGCGCAGGCGTTCGGCCTGCTGCTGCGCGAACGGTTCGGCGCGCCTCGCGAAGCATGCGGCGAGGGCCGGCAGATCGGCCTTCGGCATCGGCAGCACGAACTCCCACTCGGCGCTGCTGCGGCCAGCGCACAGCTCGGCGAGCCGCGGACCGCCGTCGTGGACGCGTGCTGCGGCGAGGTCGCGCAGGTTCTGCAGCACGGTCGCGGTCGGATCGAGTTCGCCCGGGTGGGCGCCGGCGACGGCGAGGTCGTGCGCGGAGAGCGTCGTCTGCACGAGCGTGCGCGTGCGCTCGCCGTCGAGGTCGGACCAGTCGACGTGTTCGAGGATCTCGTGCAGGCACTGGCCGGCGGCCGCACCGCGCGCGAACGCGAAGATGCCGGTCGGGGGTGCCGCAGGCTCGGCGTCGGTCGCCGGGTCGACGACGTCGGCGAGCGGCTCGAGCGGCGGTGCGCCGGCGGTGATCGACGTGAAGCTGTGCAGACCGCGCGTGCTGCGCTTCTGCTTCGCGTGGCGCGGTGGCGCCAGCGGTTCGCCCGGGGCGGCGGGGGGCAGGCGCACCGGCGTCGGTGCTTCGGGGACGAGTTCGACCGACATGCGGCCTTCGCTGGCGGCGCAGCGCCGTTGCAGGTCCTCGAACCAATGGGGCGCCTCGATCTCCTTCGCGCGTTCGCTGGCCTGCTTCACCCAGTCTGCAGCCGGTGTGCCGTCGGCGCCGAATCCCGGAGCTCGCGGCTGGGACGTCAGCAGCCAGGCCAGCGAGCTTCGCGGCGAGATCTTGTTCCGGTCGCCGATCAGTCCCCAGTGCAGGTAGCAGCGGCGCTTGGCCCGAGTGACGGCGACGTAGGCGAGGCGCAGGTCCTCGGCCAGGCGTTCGATCTGGGCGCTCTGCTTGTCCGCCTCGTTCTCGTTGAGATCGAACACGAGCCGCTCCTTGCCTGTCCCGTCGGCGACGATCTCGGCGCCGACCGGGTCCCTGCCTTCCCACAAGAACGGGCAGAACACGACCTCGTACTGCAGGCCCTTGCTGCCGTGCACCGTCAGGATCTGCACGGCGTCGCCATCGCTCTCGAGCCGCAGTTCGCGCAGCTGGTAGTCGAGGTCGTCCTTGTGGGCGCGCTCGTGCTGCAGCCACTCGAACAGACCTTCGGGCGACAGCCGCGAACCGTGCTCGGCATCGTGCAGCAGTTCGAACAGCTGCCGGAAGTTCGTCAGCCGCCGCTCGCCTCCGGGCATGGCGAGGAACCGCCGCACGACGCCGAGGTCGTGCATCGCCTGTTCGATCATCGGCACGAAGCCGAGCCGCAACCACGTGCGCCGCCAACGATCGAAGCGGGCGATCTGCTCGTCGAACAGGGCCTCGTCGGCGTCGAGTGCGAGCAGCTGCTCGAGGTTCTGCCCGCAGAAGCGCGTGGCGAGGGCGCCGCGCAGCCGCGACAGGTCGCCGGGCTGCAGCACGGACTGCAGGACCCGCTGCAGTTCGATCAGTTCTTCGGTGTCGAAGACGTCGCCCGCCTTGCCGATCGCCGACGGCACACCGGCGTCCCGCAGCGTCGACTGCACGAGCACCGCCTGCCGGTTGCTCCGGGTCAGCACCGCGAAGTCGTTCGGGCGGAGCGCTCGCCCGTCGATCCGGGCTTCCCCACGGAGCAGCCGCACGATCTCGGCTGCGACGTCGGCCGTGATGCGCTCTTCGGCCTCGTCTCGCGCCAACCAGGGGCTGGAGCCGGTGCCGGCGAGGAACCGCCAGCGCAGCACCGGAGTGCCGTCGCCGGTGATCTGCAGCTGGTCCGGCCGCGCCGCGGCCCGCACCTGGGGCATCGGGATCGCATCGTCGGCGAACGCGCTCGGCCGTGCGAACAGCGCCCCGACCGCAGCCACCATCTGCGGGCTGCTGCGGTGGTTCTCGCCGAGCGTGAACTTGCGATCGGCGCCGTCGCGCGCCTTCTTGTAGGTGTGCAGATCCGCACCGCGGAAGCGGTAGATCGACTGCTTCGGATCGCCGATCAGGAACAGCGACGCGTCGGCGAACGCGGTCGCGAAGATCTCGTACTGCAGCGCGTCGGTGTCCTGGAACTCGTCGATCAGCGCCACGCGGTAGCGCTTCTGCAGCGTGGCGGCGAGCTCCTCTCCGTGCTCCTCGTCGTGCAGCGCGCGATGGGTGCGCACCAGCAGGTCGTCGAACGACGACGTGCCGAGCTGTTGCTTGTGCTGGGCGACGCGTTCGTGCATGCGCAGCAGCAGGTCGGCCCGCAGGTGGGGGAACGCCTCGTCGGCGGCGTCGGCGAGCGCGCCGCAGGCGCGGAAGAACGGGTGGGCCAGGTTCGCCGTGGAGGTCTTCTGGACGTGTTCCTCGAGCATGCGGGCCGGAGCCATCTCCAGCAGCATGGGGAACGCGAGCGCCGGATCGCGGCGCAGGCGCGCGACGAAGGTGGCGATGTCCGCGGCGACGTCCTTGCCGAACAGATCGGCGTCCTTGCGCCAGTCCATGTTCTCGAGGTTGTGCGCGGCCTCCTCGTCCCAGGCCTCGGCCGCCGCCTCGGCGAGCGGCTGCAACGCCGCCACGGTGCCGGTCGGATCCGGCGTCGCAGGGCTCATCGCCAACAGCGCGTGCCGCTGCCAGAGCTGGTACGACTCGACCAGCTTGGCCGGCTTCAGCCCCTTGCAGTGCAGCAGGGCGGACCGATAGCTCACTTCGGGCTCGTAGGTGGCACGCAGGGCGTCGGCGGCGGCGCGGTAGAGCAGCGGCACCGGATCGGCCGTGAACTCGAGCTCGAACGGTTCGTGGCTCTCGAACGCCGCTTCCTCGAGCACGCGCTTGCAGAAGCCGTGGATGGTCGCGATCACCACCTGGTCGAAGTCGTCGATCGCTCTCCGCAGGCGTTCCTGCGCGTGCGGCCGTTGCGCCATCGCGACGAAGAACGGATCGCTCTCGGGCTCGCCTTCGGCCGCACGCAGGGTCCGGCGAAGGGCATCGCGCAGCCGCGTCTTCAGTTCTTCGGTGGCGGCGATCGTGAACGTCACCACCAGCACCTGGTCCAGGCGTTCGACCACCTCTTCGAGCAGCAGGCGCAGCAGCACGCCGACGAGCGTGTAGGTCTTGCCGGTGCCGGCGCTCGCTTCGAGCAGCACGGTGCCGCGCGCCAGCGACGCGGTGCGGAGATCGAACGGCGTGAGGTTCACGTGAGCCGCTCCTTCTGCAAGAGCTCGGCCCACAGGCGTCGCGACCAGGCTTCGAAGCGCGGATCCTGCAGGGGCTCGCGGCCGCGCCAGCAGAGCCGCACGTCGTCGTCGGTCAGGTCGCCTTTCGGGAAGTCGGCGCTGGTGTCGGGCTCGAACCTCTTCTTCGCGGCGCGCCGCGCCTCGGCCAGCAGGTCGGCTTCCGAGCGGGGCGACTTGGCCTTCTTCGACTTCGCGGGTTGGAGCTTGTCGGCGAAGGCTGCGGAGGCTTCGCCGAAGACGGGCAGCGGTTCCCGGACTCCCGCGCGGTATCCCTCGACCAGCAGCGTGGCGAACTCCATCGCCTCGTCGGCGTCGAGGGCTGCGTAGACGGCCGTCTTGTCCTTCGCTTCCACCACGGTGCGCGACGGCAGGGCCGTGCCCTGGCCATGACGATGCAGCGCGGCGAACACGTGCAGCACGAAGGCCCGCAACCGGTACTTCGGCTTCATCTTGGCGACGGTCGCGTAGACGATGGACTCGGCGGCGACGCCGGACAGCGGGCCGAACACCCGTACGCCGCCGACGCGCACGTCGATCGTCGCGGTCGTGACCGGGCCGTGGCCGCGCACGCGGGCCAGGATCTGCCTTGCCTCGTCGTCGACGTCCTGGAAGGCGAGCTTGCCACGCGCGCCGGCCGGCAACAGGCCGGTCGCGGCCATGCGCGCCATCGGATCGCGCGGCGCCGGGCGACCATCGAGTCCGCGACCCACGGCTTCGTCCTGCAACCGCCAGCGGTCGAGGGGTTCGACCACGAACGGCTCGTGCTCCGGGACTTCGTCGTCGCGGTCGCGCACGCGGACCTTGGCGACGTTCCTGAGGAAGAAGCGGCTCGGGTTCCACCAGAAGTCGACCAGCCGCTCGAACGGCAGTTCGTCGCCGAGCAGTTCCGCCGGGGGCTCGACCGGACCGGTGCACCACGCCGGTTCGGCGTCGAGCAACGGCAGCGGCTGCTGGTCGGCGCGCCCGAAGGTGAACAGACGCGCATCGGCCCGGTCGCGGTAGCGAACGCTCCACGGCTGCAGCGGGTGCTGCACGCACAACCAGTCGCGCGCCGGCACGGGCAAGCCATCCGTCCGCGTCTCCTTGGTCGTGCAGGTCGCGTCGAGATGGTCGAGCAGCTCGGCGAGCACGACCGACGGTGCGCAGACGCTGTCGTCCTTCTGCGAGCGGCCGACGTAGGTCAGGTGCAGCCGCTCGCGCGCCGCCATCAGCGCGTCGAGGAACATCTGGCGGTCGTCGAGGCGCACGCTGCGGTCGCTGGGTCGGCGAGCTGCGGCCATCAGGTCGAACGGCACGGGGCGGTCGCGGCGGGGGAACGAAGCGTCCTCGAGGCCGCAGACGTACAGCTGGCGCACCGGCACGGTGCGCATCGGCAGCATCGCCGCGACGGTGACAGCACCCGCGAGGAAGCCACGCTGGCTCTTGTGCCGCTGCAGGGTCGACGCCAACCAGTCCTGCACGACGGTGCGTTGCACGACCTCGCGCAGCTTCGCGGCGGCGGCGATGCGCCTCAGCTCGGCACAGGTGGCGCGCAGCAGGCCGGTGGCGCGTTCGTCGTCGGCGTCCTGGGGCGAGAACAGGGCCGCCAGCACTTCCTCGAGGGCGGTGGCCCATTGCTCGAGCGGGCGAGGTTGCTGCAGCCGGGTGAGCTGGTCGAACAGCACCTGCAGGAAGTGCAGCAGCCGGTTCAGCGTCTCGTCGCGCCCGCTGGTCGTGTCGGCGACCGGTAGCACGCCCGCCACCAGGTCGTCGACCGGCCCCGTCGCGACACCGAACAGCAGGCGCTCGAGGCCTTGCGACCACGAGTTCTCCTCGAACGGCGGCACCTGGAACTGCCGGGCTCGGTGCTCGCCGTCGCGGCCCCAGCGGATGCCGGCGCGTTCGCAGCGACTGCGCAGCGCCGGCAGGTCGCCGTGGCGGATCGCGAAGCGCGCCTGCACCGCCGGGTTCTCGAGCAGGTGCAGCACGTCGTGCACCTCGAGCCGTTCGTGTGCGAGCTCGAGCACTGCGAACAGCGACGCACAGAGCGGCAGGTCGCTGGCTGGGCTCTTGTCGGCGACGTGGAACGGCAGGAACTCGGCGACCGGGCCGAACACCGCGTGCGCGAACGGCGCGTAGCGCTCGACGTCGGGTACCAGAACCAGCACGTCGTGTGGCTGCAGGGTCGGGTCGTCGTCGAACGCGGCGAGGATCTGGTCGCGCACGACCTCGAGTTCGCGTTGCGGACCGTGGCAGATGTGCACGCGCAGCGATGCGTCGTCGCGATGCAGTCGGATCGGTGCTGCGCCCGGGCCGCGACCGGAACCTCGCTGCAGCAGTGTGGCGACGTCGTGCTGGACCTGCCGCAGCAGCGCGGCACCGGTCGGCGGTTCGTCGGGAGGGTCGAGGGGCTCGGCCGACGTGCCGAACGTCTCGAGCCGATCCTCGAGCAGCTTGGCGAACTCGCGCGTCTCCTGGCCGAAGCGGGCGAACAGCGCGTTGTCCTCGGTGGACCGCCGATGCACCTCCTCGCTGAACTCGACGGACGGCATCGGCACGTAGAGATGCACCGGGACGAACTCGGCGCATGCGGCCAGCAGGTCGAGCATCGCCGGCGGCAGCGTGCCGGCGCCGAACACCGACAGACGACGCGGCAGCAACCGGCTGCGGAGCTCGGGGTCGCGCACGGCGCGGACCAGGCGAGCGAAACGGTGGCCGGTGTCGTACGGGATCGCCACGGCGGGAGTCGCCGGAGCGTCGTCGCCCGGCGCACCGAACAGCAGCGGGCCGCTCGGCTCGGCCTTGCGGCGACTGCGTGCTTTCGGCGCCTTCTGCGGGGCGGGCGCACTCGCCAGCGGCACGCCCGCATCCTGCAGCAGCGCTCGCCACAGCGCCGCCTGCCAGGCGGCATGCGGGCCGAGTTCGTCGGCGTCGTCGAAAGCGGCCCAGCGCGTCAGCAGGTCGGGGCGGTAGAGCTGGTAGTCGTCGAACAGACCGGCGAGCCGGGTCACCAGCTGCAGGCGCTTCCGCTGGTCGGGGTCGTGCTGCACGTAGGCGACCGCCTTGCCGATCGCCTTCTGCAGCGATGGGTCGTCGAGCAGTCGCCACAGACGGAACGGCAACACGTCCTTGGCGAACGCACGATGCAGCGGACGCACCGCTGCCGCGGTGGCGCGTTCCTCCAGTTGCTGCAGGAAGGCGCCGGGGAACGGCAGGTCGAGGCTGGCAGCGATGCCGAAGCGTTCGGCGAGCTGTTGCTTCAGCCAGCGGGCGAGGCCCTGGCTCGGCACGACGATCGTCTCCTGGACCAACGGCGGCAGGGGCGCACCGGCCAGCTGCTCGGCGAGTGCGTGCAGCAGCGTCTCGAGGCGACAGCTGGTGGATACGACGAGTCCCTGGCCCACTGGCACAACCTAGCGAACGCGATGCTGCGATTCACCGGGCCGTCGCCGACGGCTCGCGCGGGCGTTCGGCGCCACGCGGGGGCTCTGGATCAGTGGTCCGAGCGCGGCTGCGGGCGCAGCCGGTGGTCCGGGTGTTCGACCCGTGGTTCGAACGCGTGGCCGGTGCTCTGGTGGTCGACGGCGCACGCGACACCGGGGCCGTGATGGTGCCCGTGGTGGTGTTCGTGGCCGTGGCCGTGACCGTGGCCGTGGTGCCCGGCCTCGTCGTCCGCACAGCAGCCTGGCGCTTCGCCGTGCGCCACGTTCGCCGGCGATTCGAACAAGCGCTCGAGGAACGGCCGCGTGCCCTGGCGCAGCAGCGACACCAGGAACACCACGGCGAGGCCTGCGAGGCAGGTCCACGCGAACGGGCTCGCCCCGTGGGTACCGGCGGCCAGGGCCGGCACCACCGGGCTCGGCAGCAGCACGTTGGCGAGGTAGCCGAGGCCGACGGCGCCGAGCCACATCGACAGCGCGAAGCCGAACGCCACGCGCCCGCCGTGCAGCCGCGCCAGCATGCCGAACGTGGTGACGTTGGTCGCCGGCCCGGTCAGCAGCAGCGCCAGCACCGCACCGGGCGACATGCCTTGCACCAGCAGCATCGCCGCGAGCGGGGTGCTGCCGGTGGCGCACACGTAGAGCGGCAGCCCGATCAGCGCGGCGATCGGCACGTCGAGTCCGGCCGGCAGCCTGGCCAGCCACTCGGGCTCGATGTACGGCATCAGCATCGCCGACAGCAGCAGGCCGGCGAGGATCCAGGTCGCGGTGTTGTCGACCGCGGGGCCGAAGCCGAAGCGCATCGCCTCGAGCAGGCGCGTGCGCAGCGGCGCCTGGCTCGCCTCCGGCAGGTTGGCGTCGCTCGGCGCGGGGGCGGCGTTCGCAGGGCGCCGCCCGGCCAGCGCCGCGGTGACGAGGCCGATCGCCAGCGCCAGCACCGCGGCCATGCCGACGCGCAGCAGTGCCACCTCGCTGCCCATCAGCTGCCAGGTCAGCATCACCGCGGCGAGCTCGAGCTCGGGCGTGGCGACCAGGAACGCGATGCCGGCGGCCAGCGACGTGCCCTGGCGGATCAGTTCGCGGTAGATCGGCACCACACCGCACGAACACACCGGCAGTGGCAGCCCGATGGCGACGCCGCGCAGCGCCTGGCTCAGCGTCGAGCCGTGCGTCATGCGGCGCAGCCAGTTCGCCGGCAGGAACGCGTGGCACAGGCCGACCAGCGCGTAGGCGAACAACAGGGCCGGCGCGGACTCGACCGCGAGGCGCACGAACACGTCCATCGGGCCGCCGTGCGGACCGTCCGGGAAGTGGTTCTCGATCAGCATCCACAGCACGAAGACCCCGAGAGCCGCACCTGCGACCGAAGCGAGGCGGAAGCGGCCCTGCTGGCGCGGGGCCGGCACGTGCGCGTGCAGCACCACGTGCAGCAGCGAGCCGACCAGCAGCGCCTGCAGCATCGCGAGGCCACTGCGCGACTGGTCGGTCAGCAGTTCGCCACCGAGGTAGAAGCCGAACAGCGTCGACGCGACGCTGACGATCGTGATCAGCACCGCGGCCCACAGGCCGAGCGTGCGCGGCACGATCCACCAGATGCCGATGCCCTCGGGCACCCGGTGCAGGATGATCGCCCACGCGGTCAGTTCGTGCGTGTGATCGTGGCCGTCGTTGACGGTCGTGGTGTCGCCGCGCAGCAGCAGGCCGTCGAGCGTCGCGTGCGCGGCGATGCCGAGCAGCGCCAGCAGCAGCACCGTGCGGCGCGTGGTGGGGGTGCCGTGGTGGATCGTGCGTTCGGCGACCGCCGGCAGCAGGAAGCCGACCAGCGCCAACGGCAACACCCACCAGCTCGCCTGGATCGCCGACTCCGGCAGCAGGTGCAGCAGCGCGAAGCCGCCGACGGTGACCAGGCAGAAGCTGTCGAGGATCACCGTCGACCAGGCGTGGGCGCGGGCCAGCCAGACCAGCAGCGGGCCGAGCAGCAACGCCAGGAAACTCAACGACAGCAACACGGGGCGAAGACAGTAGGCCGCGCCGTGCCGCGAGGCGAGGGCTCAGCCGGGACCGG
>JAEUHU010000317.1 GCA_016793305.1 Planctomycetota bacterium | reverse complement strand
GGCTTGATCATCGCGCCGCAGTGCGTGCAGCGCACCAGCTGCGCACGCTCCAGGGCCAGGTGGGCGCGGCGGTGGCCCTTGCTCGCGCGACTCAGCTTTCTCTTCGGATTTGCCATGTTCGGATGCCTTGCTACGCGGCTGCTCGGTCGCGAGATCCGCTCGCTGCCGACAGCCCAGTTGGGGGCGAGGACATTACGGGTCGCGCGGACGAAGTCAACGCAGCGACCGGACTGGCGACGCCGAAGCCAGGCGCCTGTGCTGGGGCCGCCCGAGGTGCTGCGTCAGGACGGCCACCATGGGAAGGGCGCCCCCGTCACGCCGGCAGCAGCCCAGCCGTCCGCATCGCCGCTTCGGCCGCGGCCCGCGCCTCGGCGAGGCGCGCCACGTCCTTGCCCTTGCCTTGGGCGGCCTCCGGACGGCCACCACCACCACCGCCGAGCAGCCCCGCCAGGTTCTTCACGAGGTCGCCGGCCTTGATCCGGCCGACCAGGGCAGGACTGACGGCCACGACGATGTGCACCTCCCCCTCGACGACGCTGAGCACCACGGCACACAGCGGTTCGAGCGCCTTCTGGGCCCGCTTCAGCAGTTCCTGGGCGTCCTTGACCTGGAGGCCGGGCCGCTCGAACACCACCGCGTGGGCCCCGGCGTGCGCCACGGTCACCGCACGCAGCTTGCCGAGCTCCAGATCCAGGTCCGGCGCCAGCGCCTTCTCCAGGTCGCGGCGGACCTTCTTCAGCTCGTCGCCGAGTTCGGCGACGCGTTCGACCACCTTGCTGGTGGGCACCTTCAGGGCCGAGGACAAGGCGGCCAGTTGTTGTCGCTCCTGCCGGGCGAGCTCGAGCGCGCCGAGGCCGGTGACGGCTTCGATGCGGCGCGTGCCGGCGGCGACGGCGGCGTCGCTGACGAGACGGAACGAGCCGATGTTCCCGGTGTTCGCCACGTGCGTGCCGCCGCACAGCTCCTTGCTGTAGTCGCCGACCTGCAGCGTGCGGACCGTCTCACCGTACTTCTCGCCGAACAGGGCCATGAAGCCGGCGGCGCGGGCGTCGTCGAGCTTGCGCACGACGGCCCGCGCTTCGTTGGCGCAGAGGATCTGCGCATTGACCTCGTCCTCGACCCGCTGCAGCTGCTCGGCCGAGGGCTTCTCCGGCTGCGTGTAGTCGAAGCGCAGGCGCTCCGGCGACACTTCGGAGCCCGCCTGGCTGACGTGCTCGCCGAGCACGCGGCGCAGGGCGGCGTGCAGCAGGTGCGTCGCCGTGTGGTTGCGTTCGGTGGCGCGCCGCGCCGTTTCGTCGACCCGCCAGACCGCCGGCTGGTCGGCTTCGACCTGGCCGCGCTGCACGATGCCGTGGTGCAGGTGGAAGCCGTCGAGTGCCGTGGTGTTGGTGATCTGCACTTCGCCGGTCGGCGTCGACATGGTACCGCGATCGCCGACCTGGCCACCACCCTGCGCGTAGAACGGCGAGGTCGCGGCGATCAGCACGACCTTCTGGCCGGCGATCGCGTGCGGCAGCAGCACGTCGCCGTCGCCGACGATCGCTTCGAGCGGCGTGTTCGAGCGCAGCTCGGTGTAGCCGACGAACGTGGTCGCCTTCTTGCCGGCGTCGCGCAGCTTGACGGCGATGCTCGCGGTGAACACGGCATCGGCGGTCGCCATGCTGGCGCGCGCGCGTTGCCGCTGCGCCTCCATCGCCGCCTCGAAGCCGGCTTCGTCGAGCCGGTGGCCACGCTCCTCCATCACCTTCTGGGTGATGTCGATCGGGAAGCCGTAGGTGTCGTGCAGCGTGAACGCGAACTCGCCACTGCCCGCCGTTGCCACGCCCGCCGCCGGCTTCTTGGCGCTGGCCAGGAACTCGTCGAGGCGCGCCATGCCCTGGCGGTAGACGACCAGGAAGTTCTCCTCTTCGCCGCGGATCACGGCGCGGCACTGGCCGGCGTTCTCACGCACCTCGGGGTACTGGTCGCCCATGATCTTGCCGACCAGGTCGACCATCTCGAACAGGAACGGCTTCTGCAGGCCGAGCTCGTAGCCGTCGCGCGCGGCACGGCGCAGGATCTTGCGCACCACGTAGCCGCGGCCTTCATTGCTCGGCAACGCGCCATCGGCGATGCAGAACGTGATCGCGCGCACGTGGTCGGCGATGCGGCGCATCCGGATGTCGCGCTTGCCGTCGGTGCCGTAGCGCACGCCGGTGCGCTCGCCGAGATGGTCGAGGTAGGGCCGGAACAACTCGGTCTCGAAGTTGTTCTTGGCACCCTGCAGCACCGCGGCGATGCGCTCGAGGCCGAGCCCGACGTCGATGTTCTTCTGCGGCAGCGGCTTCAGCGTGCCGTCGGACTGGCGGTCGAACTGCGTGAACACGCAGTTGCCGACCTCGGTGAAGCGGTTGTCGGGCAGCGACTCGAGGCCCTGCTTGCTCGGGTACGGCTCCCCTGGCTTGCTGTCGTAGTAGATCTCGCTGCACGGCCCACACGGCCCGTTCGGGCCCTTGCTCGGCGCCTCGGCCGGCCAGAAGTTCTCCTTCTCGCCGAAGCGGAACACCTTGTCGGGGCTGAGCCCGACGTGCCTGGTCCAGATCTCGAACGCCTCGTCGTCGTCCTGGTAGATGGTGACGACCATGCGCTCGGCGGGGATGCCGCAGACGTCCTTGAAGAACGACCAGATCCAGGTGATGCAGTCCTTCTTGAAGTAGTCGCCGAACGAGAAGTTGCCCAGCATCTCGAAGAACGTGTGGTGCCGCGC
>JAEUHU010000284.1 GCA_016793305.1 Planctomycetota bacterium | reverse complement strand
ACGACGTCGGGCATGAACCAGAGCCAGCCGTTGCTGACGTAGTAGCTGGCGTTCGGCGACGTGCCGGGTGCCGGCGCCACGTAGTTGTGCAGCCCCTGCGTCATGCGCTCGTAGAAGTGCACCATCATCGGGTAGCGCTTCTGCGGGTCGAAGCCGTCGGGCTTGACCAGCACGCCCTGGCGCGGCTTGCCGTCGCCGTCGACCCAGTGCACGAGCTCGGCCTTGCCCCAGCGGAACTCGCCCTGCTGCGGGTTCGTGTCGGTGAGCTTCTTCATGCCGCTGAAGTCCGCGTTCGCCGTCCAGAGGTCCGGGAAGCTCGCGAACGTGCTGCGCGTGAAGAACAGCCGCGTCGCCTGCTTCGGCCGCGTCAATCCGTCGAAGCTGCAGTCGTCGAACACGAGGCGCTTGGGCGCCTGGTTGCGCAGCAGGCTGTCGGCGAAGAACCCCTCCGCCATCGTGTCGACGTGCACCGCCGCGAGCAGCAGCTCGTCGTCGACCCACTGCCGATCGTCGTCGCGCGGCAGGCTCTGCACGCGCAGCCGCAGCCGGTTGGCGCGGCCGTGGCCGTCGGTGACGCAGACCGCGTCGCCGCTGGCCGGCGTGATCTTCCACACGTCGAACTCGTCGTGCACCAGCACCGCCCCGTCGTTCTCGGTCCAGCCGGCGAGCCCGTAGGCCGAATCGGGTTCCGGATGGTCGTCGTCGTGGCGGTGGAACGGCACCGGCAGGGCTCCCGTCAGATCGCGCCGGGCCCCGGTCGTGACATCGAGGCTCCACCAGTGGTAGTCCGGGCTGAACCACAGCAGGTAGCGCCCGCCGGGTGACGTGCTGACGTTGCCGCGCAGCTTCTCGAGCACGCGCGTGCGCGCACCGGTCTTGCCGTCCACCAGCCAGACGTCGACGTAGCGGCCGTCCCAGGTCGTCTCCTTCTCGTAACTGCGGCCGTCGGTGCCGAGCAGCCGGTCCCCCGAAGGGCCGAAGAAGCGCAGCGAGCGCAGCCCGTCGTCGCCGAGCACGGCGAGCTTCTGCTCGGCGCGGCGCCAGATCGCCGTCCACGACGGATTGCGTTCGCCGGCCCCGCGCTTCTGCTGCTGGGTCTGCAGCTGGCCGTCGCGCCAGTTCCACAGGTCGAGCGTCACCTTGTCCTCGGGCAGGATCGGCAGCGGCTCCTGGGCCGGCGCGTCGTGCACGTCGAACGACAGCGTGCTGCCGTCGCGCGAGAACGCGAGGGAACCGGCGACCCGCTTGCCGGCCGGCATGCCCGAGGCCCCGGCGTGGGCGATGCGCCGGGCCGGGCCTTCACCGCCTTCCCACAGGTACAGGTCGCTCGCCGGCTTGTCGGCGGCGAAGTCCTCCTTGTCGCTGGTGAACGCCAGCACCTGCTCGCTGCGATCGAACGTCACGCCGCCGACGTGGGCGATGCCGTCGAGCACCTGCACCGCCTCGCCGCCGGCGAGCGGCTCGACGAACAGACCGTAGCTGGCCCCTTCCTTCGGCTGCTTGTGCGACGTGTGGTACCAGAGCCACCGGCCCTTGCCCGACAGGCCGTAGGCGACGACGTCGGCGAGCACGCGCTCCTGGCCGGTGCGCAGGTCGCGCACGACGAGCTCGGTGCCTTCGGGACGCTTGCCTTCGAGAGGATCTTTCGCCTTCGCGGCGCGCGCGGCCGGCGGCTTCGCTTCGCCAGACGCTGCAGGCTCCGGCTTCGCTTCCGCAGGCTCGCCCTGCGCGCCTTCGGGCTTCGGCACTTCGCTCGGCGGCGACTCGGGGCTCGCCGGTGCTTCCCCAGCCTTCGCCTCGTCCTGCTTCGCCGACTTCGCGTCCGGCTTCTCCTTGTGGATCAGCAGGAACGGCGCGTCGTCGCTGACCGTCGAGCCCTTGACCTTGCCGACGACCTCAAGCGCACCGGTCGCGAGTTCGAGCACGCACAGCTCGCCGCGTTCGCGCGCCGCAGCTTCGTCGCCACCGGGTGCTGCCCCGGGACCGCCAGCACCGGTACCCGGGCCACCGGACCCACCACCACCGGGCCGCCGGCCACCGCGCCGCGGGCCTTCCCCCGCTGCGGCCGCCGGCGCCGACGCTTCGCCCGCCTTCGGCTCCGCTTCCTTCTCCGCCGCCTTCTCGGCGGCGCTCTTGGTCGCCTCCTTCGCCTTCTTGCGCAGCTCGGCGATCTTCTTGTCGCGCTCGGCGACCTTCGAGGGCACGCGCGTGAACACCACGAAGCGGCCGTCGGCGGAGAAGCGCGGATTGCTGCCGCGCTCGAGGCGGTGCAGGCCCGGGCCCGCGACCTCGCGCACTTCGAGCACGCCGTCGCCCCACTGCGGTTCGATCGCGTAGGCGACCCAGCGGCCGTCCTGCGCATGGGCGATGCCGCGCAGCGACTTCCAGCCGTCGTAGTCGTCGTGGGTCAGGGCGCGCGGGCTCTGCGCTGGCAGCAGCGACGCGAGGGCCAGCAGGACGGCGAACGAGAACGACGAACGAGGAACTCGGTGCATGGCGAAGGGCGTCGGAGCGGCGGATCCTACGCAACGAGCCGGCGGGCGGCCGCCGTTCGCGGGGGGCCGAGGTTGTCATGTGCTTGTCGCGCGCGGCCGCAGCCGCCGAGACCTCGCTGGCGCCGCAGCTTCAGAGCCGGCCGACCGCGCCGAGGCCGGCCACGGGCTGGCCCTCGCCCAGGCGATCCGGGTCGACGCTCCACGCCGCCGCCAACGCATGCACGACGGCGCGGTCGGGCCACCACTTCTCGTCGTCGTCGGAACGGTCGCGCGGATCGTCGACGAAGCAGCCGAGCTCCTGTTCGGGCGCGGTCACCTCACCGTGCCACCACGCGGTGCCACCCGGTTCCTGCCATGCGTAGCCGCGTTGCAGGGTGCCGCGTTCGGCCAGCGCCCAGCCGAAAACGTCGCGGCCCGGATCGGCGCAGAACCACGCGGCGACCCCGAAGCGCTCCGACAGCCGGGCGAGCCGCACCGCCAGCGCCGTCTCGGGCGCCGCAGCGCCGAGCAGCGCGCGGCCGACCACGAACACGCGGCCGTGCACCGGCGGCGACACGAACACCCCGCCCTGTTCGGCCTCGGCGAGGCCGGCCTGCCAGTTGGCGGGCAACACCGTGCGCAGGGCCAGGGCCCGCACGACGTCCTCGGTGCGGTTCGCCGGCACCACGAGCCAACAAGACGAACGGCCGAACGCGCACGGCGCGTCGGCCTCGGTCGCGGGGCGGGCGGCACGCGCCCGCGCAGTTACGCCCCACGAAGAGTCGGGCTCGCTCGCGCGCCGGCGTTGCACGATGCGTTCCCACGCGTACAGGCCGTAGACCAGTACGAAGCCGGTCGCGAGCAACGCCAGGATCAGGCCGAGCATGCGTGCTCTCCGACCGGCCGGAAGCCGGCGACCAAGACGCTTGCGTGCGTGCGCGCGACCAGGTGCGGGACGAGCCCGCGGCCACGCAGCGCCGCGCCGTTCGCGAGCGCGATCGGCGGCGCCGACGGATCGGCGGTCGGCACGCTGACGATGCCATCGAGCACCAGCACGAGCCACTGCGGGGCGGCGGGCACGACCACCACACTGCCGGCGTGCACGGCGGCGATCCGGGCCTCGCTGCGGCAGCGCGCCCGGTTCGTCATCACGTTGACGTCCTCGCAGACGCCGTCGAGCCGCGTGCAATGCACCGCGAGTTCGCCGGCGAAGTCGTACCGCGCGAACGGCACCGCCAGCACGACCTCGCCATGCGGCATGGCGAGGCGCACGCCGGCGCCGCGCCGCAGCCACAGCGAGCGGTCGACCCCGGGCAGGTGCGAGAACGGACCGTCGCTGTCGACGCGGGCACAGCTGACGCGCCACGTGAACCCGGCGGCGAGCGAACCGTCGGGCGGCTCGATCGCCACCTGGCGCGTGCTGCCGCCGCCGTTCGCCCACGGCATCACAGGTTGCTCGTCTTGCCGCACGAGCGTCCAGACAGCGCCGGGTGGGTTCACGAGGTCCACGTCAGTTCGTCCAGGTCAGGTACTTGTAGCCCCAGGCGAGCAGCAACAGCGAGGCGCCACCCCCGACGAGCCGCCAGAACGGCAAGCGCACCAGGATGTCGACGAACGAACGGCGGCGCAGCAGGCACAGCGTGGCGTGCACGCCGAGCAACAGGCCGAACGCCGCGACCGCCGCACCGAACGGTTGCGTGACGAACGCGTCGAGAACCTTTCCGTGCACCAGCTGGCAGGCTGCGGTCGTGCAGCCGCAGGTCGGGCACGGGATACCGTACTGCAGCGGCCAACCACAGACGTCCATGCCGAGTTGCTCGTGCGTGCCATGGCCGCGCGCATCGGGCGTGATGCGCACCAACGCCCCGAAGCACACCGAGGCGGTGGCGGCGACGACCAGTGCGATCGTGCGATCGACAGAGGCACGCACCGGACCGTCCTGCAGGGGCACCGTCCACGGCGCCCGGCCGTTCACGAGTTCGGGCAAGGGCACCTCACGTGTCGAAGCGGATCAGCCACAGCAGGCGCACTTCCGTCTCGTCGGGCCTCGTCTCGACGCGCAGCAGGCCGAGCAGCGCGTGGAACACGTTGCGGGTCTGTGGTTCCCGCATCCTCGACTCGGCGACGTAGTGGTTGCGGTTGTGGAGCAACAGTCCGAGGCCCAGGCTCCACCGGTCCTCGTAGACACCGTTCTCGAGGTCGAACAGGATCGGGATCGTGACGTGCGCCTCGCCGCTGTAGTCGTGCAACGCCAAGGTCGCGTCGTGGTGCGCATCCGGACCGGTGCGCAGCTTCCAGGTCATGCTCGCTCCGCGCGCACCGACCTCGGCGATCCTGCGGCTCAGCTCGGCAGCGGTCGGCACCGGCTGGCCGTCGACCTCGTCGATCACGTCGCCGGTCCGCACGCCCGCGAGCCAGGCCGGTGAACCAACCTCGACGCTGGTGACCACCACCGCCTGCCGCTCTGTCTCGAAGATGCGCTCGCACCAGCTGGCCGGAATGCCGCGCAGCTCGGCGCCGGCGTAGCGCCGTTCGCTCGCGGTCGGCGGATCGAGCGGCATGTCGGCGCTGTCGCGCACGCGTTCGCGCACGGTGCGCACCGGGATCGAAACCCCCTGCGGGGTCTGGCCGCGCAGCAGGCTGGCCATCACCGGGCGGTCGACCACGAGCCCCGCTTGCAGGCGCTGGAACTGCTCGAGGTAGACCGTCTCGACGCCGTCGAGCGCCAGCAGCACGTCGCCGGCGAGCACGCCCGCTTCGCCGGCGGCGCTGCCGGGCACGACCTCGAGCACCAAGAGGCCGCTGTAGGGCTTCACGCCGCGGCGCTCGGCCGAAGCCTTGTCGAGTTCGGCGAGCTTCATGCCGAGGTAGGGACGATCGCGATCCTGCTCGGTGACGACGCGCAGCGCCGCCCGCCCGACCCCGTTCAGCCCGACCAGCTGAAACGTCTCGCGGCGGCCTTCGCGTTCCCGTTCGAGCAACGTCGTCTCGTCGGCACCAACCGCATAGGCCGAATAGTAGGTGCGGCAGGCGGGCAACAGGGCGAGACAGCACAGCCAGAGCCAGACGATCGGACGTGGGCGCATCGACGAGAAACCTCGGGTCGTGGAGGGAGCGATCGCGCGACGGTGCGGAACGGATGCGGTGTTCATGGTGGCGGTTGGCTCGGTTCTGGAACAGGGGCCGATGCAAAGCGCCGCCAAGCGCAACCCGTCCGGCGGTGTGCGGACCGGCTCACGTTCCCTCGCGCACCAGCAGGCGGATCGCCAGGAACGACGCCGCTTGCCAGGCGGCCGCATACCACAGCACGGCGAGGAAGCCACCCCGCTGTTCGGGCAGCGCCGCCGTCAGGGCGAACGCGCCGACCCCGGCCTGCATCACGAAGCCGCGCAGCCCCATCAGCACGCCGAGGTCTTGCGCCGGCACCTGCCCCGAGACCAGCGCCTGCAGCGGCCCGGTGCGCGCCGCGGCGACCGCAGCCAGCACGGCACCGACGGTGACCAGGACGGCGATCGGCACTTCGCGGGCGATGCCGAAGAAGCCGGCGGCGAGCACCGCCGACGTCAGCATCGCGAAGCTGCGCTTGCCGATCACGTCGCTGAGGCGACCGAGCGACGCGGTGCCGACCACCGAGACGAGGCCGAAGCCGACCCACAGCGGCATCTGGTCCTGCTTCGCCAGCAAGCCACTCTGCTCGAGCCACGAGGTCGCGAGCTGCACCGTCGTGAAGAACGAGCCGACGTGCAGGCCGGTCGCGAGCAGCCCGCCGAGGGCACCCCGATTGCTCAGCACCCGCCCGAAGGCGATGGCTCCGGCGTCGGGTTCGCCCGCGGGCACGGTGCGATACGCCCACCACCAGCCGAGGGCCGCGACCACCCCCTGGACGACGAAGATGCCCGGCCAGAAGCCGAGCCGCGCCAGCAGCACCGACAGCGGCATGCCGACCGGGATCGCCAGGAACATGCCGGCGTTGAAGCGCCCCATCGCCGCCCCGCGCCGCTGGTAGGGCACGATCTCCGCCGACAGCGCCGACGCCGCGGCGTAGGCGAGGCCGACCGCGCCGCCCGACACAGCACGCAGCACGAGCAACCAGCCGAACGGGCCTGGCACGGCGTGCAACAGGCTCGTGACCACGAACACGGCGGACGACACCAGCAAGGTGCGGCGACGGCCCACCGACCGAGCGACGAAGCCGAACGCCAAGGCACCGAACGCCGAACCGAACGCGGCTGCCGCGATCAGCCGAGGCCCGTCGAAGTCGACGAGGCCGAGCGCCTCGCGCACGAACGGCAGCAGCGCTGCGAGCACGTTGGTGTTCAGGTTCAGCGCGAACGCGACCGACGCCAGGGCCAGGATGGCGGTCGTCTCCCGCGGCGCAGGGCCGGTGGCAACGTCGGGAGCAGGACCAGGGGCTGGCGTGGGCGCGGACACGGCGGGGCGAGGATCATGCAAGCGCGACGCGTCGCTGTCGCCGATCGCGTTCGTGAATCGACCGCGCGCGGCCATCGCGCGCTCGCACGTCGCGCCACGCGGGATAGAGTTCGAGGCCTCGTGTCCCGACAGCTGCTGGAGTCTCGTTCGTGAAGATCGCCATCCTCGGCGGCGGCATCTCCGGTGTCGCCCTGGCTCGCATGCTGGCCGGCGACGGCCACCGCGTCACCGTGCTCGAGAAGGGGGAACGCGCCGGCGGGCTGTGCAAGAGCCGCCGCTACGGCGAGTTCACCTTCGACGAGGCCGGTGGCCACATCCTGTTCAGCAAGGACAAGCCGGTGCTCGACTGGCAGCTCGAGCGCTGTGGTGGCGAAGCCGGCACCGTGCGCACGGTGCGCAACACCAGGATCCGCTGGCACGACCGCTGGGTGCCGTATCCGTTCGAGAACGGCGTCGGCCACCTGACCAAGGAGGCGATCGTCGACTGCCTCTCGGGCTACATCGAGGCCTACGCCGTCCGCAAGGCAGGCGCCCCCTGCCCCGAGAACTTCGGCGACTGGGTCCAGTGGCGCATGGGCCGCGGCTTCGCCGACCACTTCATGGTTCCGTACAACCAGAAGATCTGGAAGTGCGACCTGCAGCGCATGGCGAGCGACTGGGTCGCCGGGCGCGTGCCGGAGGCGCCGATCGAGGACATCGTCAAGTCGGCGATCGGCATCGACACCGAGGGCTACACCCACCAGTCGGTGTTCTGGTTCCCGAAGCACGGCGGCTTCGAAGCGATGGTGCGCGGCACCGTCCAGGGCGGCGGTTTCGACCTGCAGTGCGGCATCGCCGTGCAGCG
>JAEUHU010000258.1 GCA_016793305.1 Planctomycetota bacterium | reverse complement strand
TCACCAGCCACGTCGAACACGACGTACTCGCCACCAGGGCTGGCCGGCAGGAGCGGGCTGACCAGGGCGTTCTCGGTCGTGGCTACTTGGGTGAAGCCGTTGAACTGCACCGAGCCGGTGCCGACGGCGTAGCCGCTGGCGGCGTTGTAGAGAGGCAGGCCAGAGCCGGCGATCTGGACGGCCGACCAGCAGTTCGGGTTGACGACGCCGGTGCTCCAGTCCTGCGGCAGCGAAGCCGGGGCGGCCATCGGCACGGCCAGCACGTTGCTGGCGGTCGTGACCGGGCCCTGGTCGCAGGTGACGTCGCAGTAGTACCACGAGGGCACCGTCTGGTTCGCAATGTAGGTTGCCGCGTTGGTGCCGACCGGCGTCCACGGGCCCGCCGCGCTGACGGTGCTCGAGTACCACTGGTAGCTGACGGTCTGGCCGATCGTGGCGTTCTGCAGGCTCAGCGTGAAGTTCGTGGCAGCGCAGGCCTCGACCGGGCCAACGGTGTTGCCGGGAGCCGGCGCACCGCACGGCACGGATTCGACGACCGAGACGTTGTCGAAGGCCAGGTAGTAGTCACCAGCGGCCCACGCCGCGTTCCAGCGGATGAACAGCGGGCCAGCCGGCGGCGTGAACGTGTGCGAGCGGGTCTGGCAGGCGACGACCTGAGCCTCGTTGGTGATCGTGGCGAACGTGGTCCAAGGGCCGGCGGCCGTTGCGCCATACTGGACGTCGAAGGTGCCCCACGGTGCTGGCGTCGGTGCGCCGCCGGACCAGTTGTAGACCTTGTAGTCGTAGGTGATCGTGACCAGGTTGCCGAGGGTGGTGCCCGTGGACGGCGTGATCAGGGTGCCAGTCGTGGCGCCCGAGTACATGTTGCGGCGCATCGAGGCGACCGCGCAGGGCGAGGTGGTGCTGCGCGTGATGTTGCCGGTCCAACCGGTCGCGTTGGCGTCGAAGTTGAACGAGTAGCTCACCTGAGCCATCGACTGGCTGGCGAACAGGAGCGCCACGGTGGCGCCGAGGATGCTCGTCGACTTGGCGAGCAGAGAGGTACGAGTTTGCATGGTGCTAAGGGGAAACAGAGCTGTGGGCGAGCCGAGCGGTCTCGCAGTGGTTCCATGGAGGGAACTGCCCATCTCACTGCGAGACTGGTCAGAAGTTCCTTCTGATCCGCTGAGGAAGATACTCCGCGCGCACGATTCGTCCAGCCCACTGCTTGGCGCGCCACGAAGTGGATCGTGTGCGTGGCGTCTGCGAATGCGGGGGAGAGAAACTGCTGGGCGTGCAGCCGAGCCTTGGCAACGCCGGGTCGACGTCCGAGCGGTGGCAGAACAACGGTTCGAGGCGCGCAGCCGCCAGGTGGCGGTGCTGGGAAATCGGCTGCGTCAGCACCACTGAGACCGAGGGGCGATGCGGCCGGTGCGTGGTCCCCTCGCCAGGTTGCCAGCCGGAGCCGGATCGTGGTTCGAGACCGCACCTCGAGGTGCCGATCGGCCGCGCGACCATGTTGCTCAGGGCACGAACAACCGGGCACGCGTCGGCAGCAGCGCGATCGTTGCGGGTGTCGATCCCGCCGGGTCGCCGTCGATCTGCATCGCGGCGCTTCCCTCGACGTGAACGCTGCTCGACCGACGCACGACGAGCCCGCGATCGGAGCGCATCCGGCCCCAGAGTCCGCGCCAGCCGTGGCGCAGGAACGCGGCGCGCGAGCGGTCGCGGAACACGAGCACGTGCAGGCAGTGCGAAGACCCGTTCGTGTCGACCGGCAGGCGCAAGGCTCCGCCGTAGTGCCTTACACAACTGACCAGCAGTGTCGACACGCCGTCGAGCACCTCGCCGTCGGCGAGCGTGACACGCAGGTTCGGCAATCGCCAATGCCAGAGCGTCTGCACGATGGGCACGAGATACTTGTGCTTGCCGAGCGTGCCCGAGCGCCGTGCGGCGACGCGGTGCACGATGTCGCCGTCGAGGCCTGCACCCGCGAACAGCAGGAAGCGTTGCTCGCGGCAGATGGCGATTGGCAGCTCGCGCACGCGGCCACCCGCGAGCATCGCGGCCGCGGTGTCCGGATCGTGGGGCAACGCATGCTCGCTGGCGAGCACGTTGGCGGTGCCGACCGGCAGCATGCCGAGTGGTCGACTCGGGTCGGGCATGCCGTTCAGCACTTCGTTGACCGTGCCGTCGCCGCCGATCGCGATCAGTCCGTCCCACGGTTCGCGCAACGCCGCGCGCGCCCGTTCGGCGGCATCGCCGGCGCGCGTCGTGAAGTGGAGTTCGCACGCGACGCCGCGTGCCGCGAGCCGTGCTGCCAGGGCCGGTGCCAGGCGCTGGCCCTTGCCGCCGCCGGAGATCGGGTTCGCGAGCAGCAGCAGACGCTGCGGCGGCTTCGCCAGCGGTGCATGGGCGCCTTCTGTCACGAAGCCAGCATGCCGCGGCGATGCTTCACTGCAACGACGGTGGTCCCTTCTCCGGGAAGTCCTCGGAACCAAAGTGACGGAACCAAAGAGAAGGGCCCCGCGCATCGTCGCCGATGCGCGGGGCCCGTTCGAGCCGTCACGCCGAGGAGGCCTCGGCGCGCGGCGCGCGGCTCAGTAGCTCGAGATGAAGATCTCGAGCGCGTTGCTGACGATCTTGCCGCCGAGGTTCTGGCCGTTCGGCAGCGAGAAGGGCACGAACTCGGAGGCCGCCTGCATCCAGAGCTGGGCCGGAACGCCCGGGATGTTCCACGCGATCGGGAACGAGGCCGGCGCGAACGGGACAATCCCGATGATGACGATCACGTCCGGCGTGATGTAGCCGTTGCAGCCGGCCGCGCCGATGTCGAACGGACCCGGGCCGAGGTCGATGCCACCCGGGAACACCGTGAAGCCGAAGATGACCGCGAGCGTGCTGAAGCCAGCGCCCGGGGAGTACTCAGGCAGGTTGCTGACGGTGTAGACCGGAGCCGGGCCACCATTGATCGGGCGGCCGGCGACCGTCAGCTCCATGGCGAGCTGGTCCTTCGTCATGATGAACGGCGTGTCGATCGTCAGGTCCCCGTCCGTCGGGGTCGCGCCGACGCCGGCCAAGGTCCCGGCGACGTAGTTGTTGGCGACGTTGATGGCGTGCATCGACACCCAGACGATGCTCACGTCACCGGTGGTCCGGTTGATCTGGAACTGGAACGTGCTCAGGTCCGTCGGCTCGAGGTAGCCGGCGACCGCGTCCCAGGTGATGTAGGTCATGTTGCCGACTTCTTCGCTGACGACCTGGCCGCCGTCGCCGGTGTTGAAGTCGTGGAACGACCAGAAGCCGAGGTTGGCGGCTGCGCCCACCGCGGCGAGGTCGCTGCCGAAGCCCGCCGGGTTGCTGAGGGCACCGGCCGTCAGCGCGCCGTTGGCGTGGATCGTCCACTGCGTGACCGGGCCGTTCGGGCTCGGCGTGGCGGTCGACGGGGTGATCGTGGCGACACCTTCGTCACCGACGGTGTGGATCGTCGGCGTGACGGGCGCGACATAGGCCGCACCACCACCGACCGTGTACAGGGCGAGGTAGCCGCTGCCCGTGTTGATGAAGGTCAGGCTGTTGCCGTCCATCACGGACTTCGCCGTCGGAGCGTCGATGAACTGGTCGGCCAGCGTGTCCACGTTGTCGACGGAGTAGCAGCCGGTGCCGATCGTGGCGTGGTAGGCCGGCGGGACGTTGGTGATGTTGAGGTTGTCGAAGTAGATGTTGTTGCCGTAGGCCGAGTCGCCGCGGATGCGCAGGCGGTTCGTGCCAGCGGTCAGCGGGTAGGCCAGGGTCACCCAGTCGGTGGCGGGCGGCGTGTAGTTGCCGATGTAGGTCGCGGCCGTGTTGAGCACGCCACCAGCCTGCGCGTTGTCGAGCGCGACAATGGTGTTCCAGGTCAGGCCGCCGTCGCTCGATTCCTCGATGTACATCACGTCGACGCTGGTGGCGTAGTAGCAACCGGCGGCATCGAACGCGAAGAACTGACCCGCGCCGATCGGCGTGAACTCAGGGCTGACGAGGGCGTTCTCGGTGGTGTTGATCTGGGTCCACCAGTCGAACTTCACGGAGCCGGTGCCGATGCCGTAGCCGCTGACCGTGCTGTAGTATGGCAGGCCCGTGCCGGCGATCTGCTCGACCGACCAGCAGTTCGGGGTGACCGTGTTCGTGCTGAAGCCTTGCGGCAGCGTGATCGCGCCGTTGTACATCGGGACGAACAGCGGGTTGCTGCCGACCGTCGTCGGACCGTTGGTGCAGGTCACGTCGCAGTAGTACCACTTGTCGACCAACTGGCTGGTCGACAGCGTCTTGGCGTTGGCGCCGGGGATCGGCGTCCAGGGGCCGGTGCCGCTGACCGTGCTCTCTTGCCACTGGTAGGTAATGCCGGTGCCGGGAACGTTGTTCTGCAGGCTCAGCGTGAAGTTCGAGCC
>JAEUHU010000250.1 GCA_016793305.1 Planctomycetota bacterium | reverse complement strand
TTCCCGATCACGCAGCGCTCGAACTACCTGATCAACAACTCGCTCGGCGCGATGCCGGCCGCGGCGCGGGCGAGCGTGCTGCAGTTCCTCGACCAGTGGGAGAGCCGCGGCGTGCGGTCGTGGGGCGACGGCTGGTGGGTGCTGCAGGAGCGTTTCGGCGACCTGGTGGCGCAGGTGCTCGGGGTCGGCAAGGGCACGGTGACGATGCACCAGAACATCGCCGTCGCCCAGGAGATGATCCTGTCGTGCTTCCGCTTCGACGGCCGGCGCAACAAGGTCGTCTACGCGGACCGGAACTTCCCGAGCGACCAGTACATCTACGAAGCGCGCGCCGCGCACGGCGCGCGGCTCGTGCGCGTGCCACCAGCTGCCGACGGCATCTCGACCGATGGCGAACGGGTCGCCGCGGCGATCGACGACGAGACGCTGCTGGTCGCGATCGACCACGTGATGTTCCGCAGCGCGGCGATCGTCGACCTCGAGCCGATCGTCGCGAAGGCGAAGCAGCACGGCGCGTTCGTCGTGCTCGACGTGTTCCACTCCGGCGGCATCGTGCCGCTCGACCGCCACGCGCTCGCTTGCGACGCGATCGTCGGCGGCGCCCTGAAGTGGATGTGCGGTGGCCCGGGCAACTGCTTCCTCTACGTGAACCCCGACCGGGCCCGCACGCTGGTGCCGAGTTTCACCGGTTGGGCGGCGCACAAGCAGCCGTTCGCGTTCTCGCCGGCGGGGCAGGACTACCGCGAGGACGGCCAGCGCTTCGCCACCGGCACGCCGAACGTGCCGGCACTGGCGGCTGGCATCGAGGGCGTGAAGACGATCCTCGAGGTGACGTTGCCGGTGATCCGCGAGAAGAGCCGGCGCCAGACCGCGCTGCTGATCGAGGAAGCGCAACGCGCCGGGCTCGCCGTCAGGTCGCCGCTCGCCGGCGAACGGCGCGGCGGCCACGTGGCGCTCGACGTGCCCGACGGCTACGCGGTCTGCCAGGCGTTGTCGGCGCGCGAGATCGTGGTCGACTTCCGGCCCGACGCGGGGCTGCGCGTGGCCCCGCACTTCTTCAACAGCGACGACGAAGTGCGCGCCGCCGTGCGCGCGATCCGTGCGATCCTCGACGGCGGCGAGCACCGCCGCTTCCTCTCCGAACAGAAGAAGCCGGGCTGAACCATGCGCCTCTTCGACATCAGCGAACCGATCGAGCCGGCCTCGGCGACGTTCCCCGGCGACTCGCCGTTCTCGCAGGAGTGGGTGGCGCGCCAGGAGCAGGGGGCGTCGTGCAACGTCAGCACGATCCGCATGTCGGTGCACGTCGGCACCCACACCGATGCACCACTGCACTTCGACCTCGCCGGGCCCGACATCGCCAGCGTCGACCTGACGCAGTACATCGGCCGCTGCCGCGTCGTCGACGTGCGCGGCGAAGGCTCGCCGTCGACGATCCCGGCCCGCGTGCTCACGCCCGAGCTGCTGGCCGGCGCCGAACGCATCCTGCTGCGCACGCGCAGCGAGCACGACCATCGCCGCTGGGATCCGTCGTTCACGACCTTGGGCCCCGACGCCGCGCGGGCGCTGGTCCAGGCCGGCATCCGCCTCGTCGGCATCGACACCCCGAGCATGGACCACGCCGACAGCAAGGACCTCGCCGGCCACCACACGCTGTTCGAAGGCGGCGTGGCGATCCTCGAGAACCTCGACCTGCGACGCGTGCCCGCTGGCGACTACGAGCTGATCGCGTTGCCGCTGCGCATCGTGAACGGCGACAGCAGCCCTGTTCGTGCGATCCTGCGCGACCTGCCCGCAAACCGCCCATGAGCAAGCAAGCGATCAATCCCAAGGAACTCGCCGCCCCGATCGGCTTCGCGCACGGCTGGCTCGTCGAGAGTGGCCCGGCGCGCACGCTCTATCTGGCCGGCCAATGCGGCTACGACCACGCGGGCACGCTGGTCCACAAGGGCGACCTCGTCGGGCAGCTCGACCAGGCGCTCGGCAACATCGGCCTGATCCTGCGCGACGCCGAGATGACGTTCGCCGACGTCGTGCAGCTGAACTTCTACGTCACCAGCCGCGACGACTACGCGACCGCGCGCAAGGCGTTCGGCCAGATCTGGCGCCGGCACTGCGGCAAGCACTACCCCGGCATGGCGATGTTCCAGGTGGTCTCGTTGTTCGACCCGGAGGCCCGCATCGAGGTGCAGGGCATCGCCGCGCAATGAGGGCCGCGGCCGTGTCGCTGCTGTTCGCCGCCTGCGTCGCCGGCGAACCGGCGGCGCCGTCGGCGCTCGACGGCAGCGGCGGCGTCGTCACCGTCGAATTCGGTGGCGACCAGTTCGTGCACTGCGCCGGCGAACGGCAACCGTACGACGCGTTCGTGGTCCGCATGCGCCGACGCCTGCGTGGCATGGACGGGGCGCAGCGCGCCACGTTCGTCGTCGAGCTGCGGCTGCGCGAGGGCGTCGTCGATCCCGAAGCACTGCGAAGGGCCGAGGCCGAGATGAACCGCTGCATGGACGAGCTGGAGATCATGGGCGTGCGGCAGGCCCGCTGGCTGTGAGCGCACCGACGATCCCCATTCGATCACCCGAACGATCCCGACGATCCCGACGATCCCGACGATCCCGAAGGACCCGCTGTTGAGCCTGCTCCGTTCCCACGTTCCCCCCGAGCTCGTCGTCTTCGACGTCGACGGCACCCTGCACGACACCTTCCGGTGGTGGGCGCCGGTGATCCGCGCCGGCTTGCAGCGCTTCGCCGAGTCGCGCGGGATCGACGTCGTGATGCCCGACGACCGCACCGCCGAAGCGGTGGTCGGCATGAAGGACGCCGGCGTGTGGGCGCCGTTCCTGCCCGAGGCGCACAAGCACCGCTGGCAGGAGCTGCGCTCGGTGGTGCTGCCGATGGAGGTCGAGGAAGTGAGTCGCGGGGTCGACTACCTGTTCGCCGGGGTGCGGCCGCTGCTGCGCCATCTGCGCGCGGTCGGCGTGAAGGTGGCGCTCGCCAGCAACTGCCGCCGCATCTACATGGGAGCGATGCAGGACGGGCAGGGGCTGCGCGCCTTGACCGACTGGCAGTTCTGCCTCGACAGCGACGGGGTCTCGACCAAGACCGACATGCTGGTTCAGGCACGGCGGGCGGCCGGGGACGCGGCCCGGGTGGTGATGGTGGGCGACCGCGA
>JAEUHU010000234.1 GCA_016793305.1 Planctomycetota bacterium | reverse complement strand
TGTTCCTCGACCTGCGCAGTGGCCGCGCCACCGTGCGACAGCTCGCCCGAGGCCTGCGTGTGCTGAACCTGTTCGCCTACACCTGCGGCGTCGGTGTGGTCGCCGCCACGGCCGGTGCTCGCGACGTGTGCAACGTCGACTTCGCCGAGAGCGCCCTCGCGGTCGGCCGCCAGAACGCCGCCGCGAACGACCTGCCGGCGGAACGCTGCCGGTTCCTGCACTCCGACTGCCTGCCGGTGCTGCGCCAGCTCGCCGGCCTGCCGGTGCAGCGGCGCGGCAAGCACGTGCCGTTCGTGCGGGTCGAACGCACGCCGTTCGACCTCGTCGTGCTCGATCCACCGCGCTACGCGAAGACGCCGTTCGGCACGATCGACCTGGTCGCCGACTACCAGTCGCTGTGGAAGCCGGCCCTGCTGGCCCTCGCCGACGGTGGCGCGGTGCTGGCGACCAACCACGTGCCGGCCGTCGACGAAGCCGGCTGGCACGACGCGCTGCGGCGCTGCGCGGAGAAGGCCGGGCGGCCGCTGCGCGACCTGCAGCCGATCCCGGTCGATCCGGACTTCCCGTCGTTCGACGGCCGGCCGCCGCTCAAGGTCGTGCTGGCGCGGATCTGAGCCGCGGCGGGCTCAGAAGATCTTCGCCGCGGCGCGCGCCAGCAGCTCGTCGAGCACGAAGCCGAGGGCCGCCATCTGCTGGCCGAAGCGCGTCGGACCGTGCTGCTCGACCGCGAAGCCGTGCGCATCGACGCGCAGCACGGTGGTCGACGTGCCGAGTGCCGCCTGCACCAGCTCCTCGTCGGGCAGCACTTCGCTGCCGAAGCCCAGTTCGTCGCGCTGCGCGTCGAGCTGCGGGATCACCCACGTCTCGAGCAGCGGCCACAGCATGGCGGCGAGATGCCCGGTGCGAACGTGCAGCACGCCGTTGGCGTCGCCGGCCTGCGCCAGCAGCGCCGGTGCATCGTCCTGCTGGTCGAGTCCTTCGTGGTCCTCCGCCGGGCGCAGCGTGCGCACCAGCACCGCGACCTCCGAACCGAGCCACAGCGTGTCGCCGACCTGCGCGTAGCACGGCGTCAGCTGCAGCGGCGAGTCGCCGAGCGGCAGCTGGCAGTAGCGCACCGTGGCGCCGTCGACGGCGCGCGAACGCCACTCGAGCCCGTTCTCCGTCGTGACCCTCTCGAGGCGCTGCAGCAGGCGCGCCACCGCGTCGCCGTCGCGCAGCGTGAGCCGGATCAGCAGCTCGGGCTTCGGCAGGCCGTCGGCGGCGAGCGACAACGCCATCGCCACCTGCGGGCCGAAGCTGGCGAGCGCCCGACGCAGGCCGTCGGCGCCGATGCCGGCCTGGCGCAGTTCACGCCGGAACTCGTCGCGCATCTCGGCCTGCACTTCCTCGGGCAGCAGGGCCACCAGCCGTTCGGCGGCCGCGACGAACGCGTCGACGTCGAGGTGCGCAGCCCCGACCATCACCGTGCTGGCCGGGCACGCACGCAGGAACGACAGGTCGAGCGGGCCGGCGAACAGTGCCTTGGTCAGGCCGCTCGGCGCGCCGGCCATGCCGAGGTGCAGCAGGTCGCAACTGCCGTCGGCGCCGAACGAGCTGGTCGCCACGAAGCCGTCGACGGCGCCGAGTCCGAGCGCGTCGGCGAAGGCGGCGGCTTCGTAGGGAAGGAGCGGCTGCAGCATCGCCGCCGCCCACCGTGTGTCGACGGCGAGCGACAGCAACGCTGTGCCGGGCGCCCGTTCGCGGCTGCGGCGCAGCATCGGGCTGTCGGCGAAGCTGGCTCCGCCGGTGGCAACCGCGGCGAGTTCCTGCAGGTAGCCGCGGCTGTTGGTGACGACGAACGCGCCGCCGACCGTGCCGACGAACAGCGGCGGGCCGTCGGGCAGGCGCAGGTGCTGTACGTCGGCACCGGCGATCGACACGGCCCCGCCAACGCTCGCCTTGCGCAGCAAGCGCTGCGTCAGCGCATCCCAGCAACGCTCGCGGGCGCCGCGGGCCGGCCCTTCGTCGACCAGCAGCGCCACCGACGGCCCCTTGCCCTCGAGCGTCAGCCGACCGAGTGCGAGCACCATCGGCCGCGCCAGCAGGTCGCGCACGTCGCCCGGCCGCAGGCCGGCGTGTTCGAGGCCCTCGCGCAACTCGTCGGCGGCGCGGTCGAGGCCCTGTTCGAAGAAGCGCGTGCGCAGCTCTTCGGGCAGGTTGTGCAGCAGCTGTTCGACCAGCGGTCGCACGGGCGACGCCGCGGAGGCCGTCCGGCAGGCGTCGAGGCCGGCGAACTGCACCGCGGCGTAGGTCGAGGCCGGCAATCGGGCGAACAGGTCCTGGCCCGATGCGGCGGTCTCCGCAAGAGGGCCTTGCTGGCCGAGAGCGAGGGCAGAGAGGCAGCCGCTCAGCACGAGCGGCAGCAGGCGGGAGCGGTGGATGGGCGTGGTCATGGCGAAGCTCGACGGAGGAGCGCGGCTCTACGGCCCCCACCCGCGACGATTCGCGGAATCGGGGGCGCGCCACCGTACCGGGCTTCGTGATCCCCGCCAGCGGTCCACGCCGCGATCCCGAAGGCCGGCCTGACGGCCCACCGCGCGTCAGTCGTCGTCGCCACCGGGCGACGCCACCCCCGGCTCTTCCCCAGCCGGCGACAGGTCGGCGGCGTAGAGCACGCGCAGCAGGTAGAGCCCGTGCGGTGGCGCGGTCGGCCCGGCCTGCCGACGATCCCGGCTCGCCAGCACGTCCGCGAACCACTCGGGACTGCGGTTGCCGTAGCCGACCTCGAGCAGCGAGCCGACCAGGTTGCGGACCATGTTGTAGAGGAACCCGCCGCCCTGCACGACGAAGTCGAACCCGCCGGCACGCCGCAGCAGATGCACGTGGTGCAGCGTGCGGGTCGTGCCGCGCTTCCTCGGATAGCCGGGGTTGCTGGCGAACGCCGCGAAGTCGTGGCGCCCGCGCAGGCACTGCGCCGCCTGCCGCATCGCCGCGAGGTCGACCGGCCGCCGCACCCAGTGGTACAGGTCGCGCCCGATCGCCGGCCGGATCGGCGCGGTGACGCAGCGGTACGCGTAGCGCTTGCCCGCGGCGTGGAAGCGGGCGTGAAAGCCCTCGGGCGCCCGGCGCACCGCCTGCACCGCGACGTCGTCCTCGAGGTTCGTGTTCAACGCCAGCAGCAGCCGGTCGGGCGCCATGTCGCGTTCGATCACCACGTGCGCGCACTGGCCGAACGCATGCACACCGGCATCGGTGCGGCCGGCTCCTTCGACGTGCACGTTCGGGCAGTCGATCGCAGCGAACGCGCGGACCAGGTCCTCCTGCACCGTGCGGAAGCCAGCCTGCTGTTGCCAGCCGTGGAAGCGGGTGCCGTGGTAGGCGATCGTCAGCAGGTAGGTCGGCACCGCCGTCACGATAGGGACGGCGACGGTGGCGGCAACGCAGCGCCGATCGTGGGCCGTGCCCACGCCGTCGACAGGCTGGCCCGAACTCAGCCGCGCAGCAGCAACCAGGAGAACGTGGCGCTGACCAGCGTCAGCAAGCCGGCGATGCCCGCCAGCACCGGGTTCTGCTGCATCACCAGCAGCCAGGAGGCTGCCGTGCCGCCGCCGACGCACAGCGAGAGCGGCACCATCAACGCCGCCATCGGGCGACTCCGCCGGGGCAGCACCATCCCCGCGGGCTTGGCCGGGGCGGCGGCCGCGGACGAGGCCGCGGTCGCGACCGGCTGGGCCGCCGCGGCTGCTTGGGCCGGACTCGCCGCCGGGGTCGGCCGACCGGCACTCGCCCCACCGGTCGGGCTGCTCGGCGCACTCGGGCGCTGCATCGGGGCGCTCGCCGGCCGCGACGCCGCGGCGCGCGGTCGGGCCGCCGGAGCCGGCTTCTTCGCCGCCGGAGACGCATCGGCCATCTCCCCGAGGATGTCCGCGCCGAACTCCTCGGCCGCCTTGCTGGCTGCGGCCCGGCTGGCGGGAGCCTTGCCGGGCAGCAGGCTGCCGACATCCTCGTCGAGCAGACTCCAGCTGGCATCAGCCGCCGGTGGCGCCTGCTTCACCGGCACCGCGTCGGCGAACAACAGGTCTTCCGGCTGGGCCTCTGCACCTGCGGCCTTCTCGTCGAGCTTCACGTTGCCGTAGGCGAACGGGTCGTAGCGGGTCATGTCGGATCTCCGAACCTTCTGCGCAGGTAGCTCGACGGAATGCCGAGCTGCTTGCGGTACTTCGTGACGGTGCGGCGCGCACACTGCACGCCGCGCGCACCGAGCCGCGCGACGAGTTCGTCGTCGGACAACGGCGCCTGCTTGTCCTCGCCGGCGACCAGTTCGGCGATCTGCTCGCCGATGGCCATGCGGCCCTGCCCTTCGCCGCCCTGCTGTTCGAGCCGCGCGCCGTCGAAGAAGTCGCGCAGCAGGAACACGCCGCGATCGGTCTGCACACTCTTGCCGGCGATCGCGCGGCTGACGGTGGAAGTGTGCAGTTCGAGCTGGGCGGCGATGTCGCTCATGCGCAGCGGCCGGATCGCCGCCCGCCCCTTCTGCAGGAACGGCTTCTGCTCGCGCATCACCGCCTCGGTGACGCGCAACAGGGTGGCCTGGCGCTGCTGCACGGCGTCGATCAGGTCGCGCGCCGAACGCAGCTTCGGCTTCAGGTAGTCGCGCACCTCGCGGGCGGTGCTGCGGTCCTGGGCCAGGGCCGCGTACTCGGCCGACACCTGCAGGTCGGGCAACGACGCGTCGTCGAGTGCGACCTGCACGGTGCCGTCGTGCAGCCACGCATAGGCGTCGGGCCGCAGGGCCGGATCGTCGTCGGCGCGGAAGCCGGCCGCGGGCCGCGGACTCAGCTCGCGCATGCGCAGCAGCAGTTCGCGCAGGTCGTCGACCGACACACGCAGCGCCTTCGCCACGTCGGGCAGCTTGTTGCGCGACAGCTCGTCGAGGTGGTCGCGCAGCAGCCGTTCGATCAGCGGCAGGTCCGGGTCGCCGACCGCCTGAAGCAGCATCGCCTCGATCGGGTCGCGAGCGCCGATGCCGCGCGGTTCGAGCGTGCGCAGCACGTCGTGGGCCTCCTGCAGCAGGGCCTGCGGCAGGTCCAGCTCGACGGCGAGGGCATCGATCGGGAACGGCAGCAAGCCGCGGTCGTCGAGGTGCTCGACCAACGCCACCACCGCCGACGCGAGCAGGTCCGGGACCTCTTCGTAGGCGAGCTGCTGGCGCACCAAGTCGACCAGCGTGTGCTCGCGGGATGGCACG
>JAEUHU010000185.1 GCA_016793305.1 Planctomycetota bacterium | reverse complement strand
CGGGATGCCGCGGTCGCGGCAGACCTTGAACAGCTTGATGGTCTGCGGCTCGACGCCCTTGGCGCCGTCGATCAGCATCAGCGCCGCGTCGGCGGCGACCAGCGTGCGGTAGGTGTCCTCGCTGAAGTCCTGGTGGCCCGGGGTGTCGAGCAGGTTGATGCAGTGCCCCTGGTATTCGAACTGCAGGGCCGAGCTGGTGATCGAGATGCCGCGCTTCTTCTCGAGCTCCATCCAGTCCGAGGTCGCGTGCGCACCGCCCTTCCTGGCCTTGACCGAGCCGGCCTCCCGGATCGCGCCGCCGTAGAGCAGCAGCTTCTCGGTCAGGGTCGTCTTGCCGGCGTCCGGATGCGAGATGATCGCGAAGGTCCGGCGACGCTGGATCTCGTGGGCGAGTTCGGCCATGGGGGGCGAACAGCGTAGCGACGGTCGAACCGTTTGCGATCGTGGCGCCGAGCCCCTGGCCGGGTATGGTCTAGGGGCGATGGCGACCTGTCCCGACCGCGATCCGCGCGCCTCGACCCAGGCCCTGGTCCAGCTCTGTCGCGACCTCGCCATGGCGCGGGCCCTGCCGGAGATGTTCGAGGCGGTCGTGCGGGCGCTGGTCGCCGCGACCGGCTGTTCGCGCGCCGCCGCACTGGCGTTCGACGACGACGGCGTGATGCGGTTCCGCGCCTTCCACGGCCTGTCCGCCGGCTACCGACAGGCGGTCGAGGGGCACTCGCCGTGGTCGCCGGACGCCGGTTGTCCCGAGCCGATCCTGGTCGACGACGTCGCACGTTGCGACGACCTCGAGGCGTTGCGGCCGGTGCTGGCCGAGGAGGGCATCGCCGCCCTCGCGTTCCTGCCGCTGTGCGGCGACGGCCGCCTGCTCGGCAAGTTCATGCTCTACGCGGACCGACCGCTCGACTGGCGCTGCGTCGATCTCGAGTTCGCGCGCGCCGCGGCCGACCTGCTGGCGAGCTTCCTGCTGCGCGAGGCGGCGCAGGAACGGCTCGAGCAGGCGCGGCGCATGGAGAGCCTCGGCGTGCTGGCCGGCGGCATCGCGCACGACTTCAACAACCTGCTGACCTCGATCCTCGGCTATGCCGACCTGATCCGCAGCGACAGCCTGCGCGGCACCCCGGTCCGCGGCTACGTCGACGAACTGCTGCGCGCCGTCGAACAGGCCGCGGAGCTGACGCGGCAGCTGCTCGCGTTCGCGCGTCCGCAGCTGGCCGGTCGCGAAGCGTTCGATCTCGGCAGCCTGCTCGCCGAGGTGGCGCCGCTGCTGCAGCGCAGTTGCCGTCCGGACCACGAACTGCGCGTCGGTGCTCCGCGCGAGCCCGTGCCGGTGCTCGCCAACCGCGCCCAGCTGCACCAGCTGCTGTGGATCCTCGTCCAGCACGCGCGGCACGTGTCGCCCGCCGGGTCGCCGATCGACCTGCTGGTCGCGCGGCGCGGCAGCAGCATGGTCGAGATCGCGGTGCGCGACCTTGGCCCGGCGATGGACGAGAACGCCAGGCGGCGCGCGTTCGAGCCGTCCAGCACCTCGGCGGCCGGGGTGCCGGGTGGTGGGCTCGGGCTGCCGACCTGCTATGCGATGGTGCAGAGCCTCGGTGGCGACATCGCGGTGCGCAGCAGTGGTGCCGTCGGCACGACCTTGACGGTGGCGCTGCCCCTGGCCTCGTTCGCCGCGACGGAACCCGACTCCGGTCCTGTCGCCGAGGGTGCCACCATCCTGGTGGTCGAGGACCAGGACCAGGTGATGGGGGCGCTGGTGCGCCAGCTGACCGCGCTCGGGCACCGCGTGCTCACCGCGCGCAACGGTCGCCTCGCCCTCGGAATCCTCGCCGAACGGTCGGTCGACGTGGTCGTGTCCGACGTCGTGATGCCCGAGCTCGGCGGCTTCGAGCTCGCCCGACTGCTGCGGGCGCGCGTGCCGCCGGTGCCGGTGTTGCTGATGACGGGTTTCGTCGACGAGCCGAAGGCGGTGCCCGAAGGGGTGCCCGTGCTGCAGAAGCCGTTCCTGCCGCGCGAGCTCGCCTACCAGCTGCAGCAGTTGCTTCGCGCGCGTCCGACCGCGGGCGCGTCGGGCGCCTGACTCGTCCGGTCAGAGACGCACACGGACCTTCTCGCGGCCAGACCTTCGCGCGGCCAGACCTCTTCGCGGCCAGGCCTGTCGGGGCCAAACCTGTCGGGGTCAGACCTTGTCGGGGTCCTGGCCGCGCAGCACCGAGTTGCCGTCGAACGTCTCGCGCAGGTTGGCGCGGGCCGGCTGGGCCAGTCGCGCGGCGTCGAGGCGACCGCTCTGCGCGAAGAACGCGATCGGGTTCTGCCACACCAGCTGCTCGATGCGCTCGCGCGGCACCGCGGCCTGCTCGAGCTTGACCGCGGTGCGCGGCACCATCATCGGGTCGCTGACACCCCAGTCGGCGGCGCTGTTCACGATCATGCGCTCGACGCCGTACTGCTGCACGATCGCGACCATGCGGGCCGGGTCCATCTTGGTGTTCGGGTAGATCGAGAAGCCCGACCAGCAGCCGAGGTCGCGCGTGATCTTGATGGTCTCCTCGTTGCCGTGGTCGAGCAGCACCTGCGCCATCGGGAACGCGCAGTCGCGGATCAGGTCGATGCAGCGTTCGAAGCCGCGCTTCTTGTCGCGGTGTGGCGTGTGCACCAGCACCGGCAGGCGGTGGCGCTTGGCCAGCTCGAGCTGCGCCTGGAAGAACTTCTCCTCCTTCGCGGTCTGGTCGTCGAGGCCGATCTCGCCGACGCCGAGCACGCCGTCCTTCTCGCAGTAGCGCGGCAGGATCGCCAGCACGTCCTGGTTGACGCGGTCGTCGTTCGCCTCGCGCGGGTTCAGGCCCATCGTGCAGAAGTGGTGGATGCCGAACTGCTGGGCGCGGAAGCGCTCCCAGCCGATCAGCGTCTCGAAGTAGTCGACGAACGTGCCGATCTGTGTGCGCGGCTGGCCGAGCCAGAACGCCGGTTCGAGCACCGCCCGCACTCCGGCGAGGGCCATGCGTTCGTAGTCGTCGGTGATCCGACTGAACATGTGGATGTGCGGCTCGAAGATCAGCATCGGGGTCGGTGGGCTCGGAGGGGTGTCGTCGGGGGAAGCGGGTTCAGCTGCCGAGCAGGCGCTGCAGCACGGCGCGCACGTCGGCGCGCGGTTCGCGCGGCAGCCGTTCGGCGACGAACGGGCGCAGGTCGGCGCGGTTCAGGCTCAGCAGGCCCTCGGCCGCGGCGAGCCGCACGCCGTCGTCGCCGTGCTCGAGGCCGCCGACCAAGCGCGCCACCGCACCCTTGCACGGCGCCCTGCCGAGCAGCCGCCAGGTGTCGCGCCAGACGCTGCGGCCCGCGGCCTCGCGTTCGGTGGCGAGGTCCTGGAGCATGCGCGACAGCTCGACGTTGGCCAGCCGCTCGGCAAAGAAGGCCCGCGCCAGCGGCAGGTCGAGGAACGCGTACTTCAGCAGCAACTTGTCGGCGGCCTGCCGGTCGAAGCCGGGCGCGCCGAGTGTGCGCACCAGCAGGTCGCCGTCGGCGAGCGCTGCTTCGAGGTGCAGCACGACGTTGGTGCGCTGCACGTCGCCGAACAGGCGCACCGTCAGCGGCCCGGTCGGCAGGAAGTGCAGGCTGCGCAGCAGCATCGCCCGTTCCTCGATGTCGCCATGGGCGTAGAGGTCGTAGGCCTCGTCGGCGCCGACGTCGAGTTCGAGCAGCAGCAGGGCGGCGCCGACATCGCAGCGACGGAAGGCGCCGAGGTCGATCGTGCCGGGACCGACCTTGGTGCGCCCCTGACCGACCACCATGCGACCGAGCCGCCGCGGCAGGCCAGGGAACACGACGGGCAGGCGGCTGCGGTCGGCGCGCACGTCGCCGATCGCCTGGTCGACGGCCGAGGTCGAGTCGGCGAGGAGGGAGCGCAGAGCGTTCTTGGCCATGGCGGGCGGAGCAGGATAGCGAGGCGGCCCGGCACTTTTGAGGTCCGCCGAGGTGCGAATGCGATCTTGGCGCCGGCGGCAGCTCTGCCTAGCCTCTGGCGATGCAGTTCCCCGCTTGGGATCCGGTTCTGATCGACATCCCCGGCCTGCCGATCGACGTGCGATGGTACGGGCTGATGTACGTCGTCGGCTTCGTGGTGGGGCAGTGGATCCTGGTGCGGCTGGCGCGGGCCGGGTTCCTGCCGATCAAGCCCGAGGTCGTGCCGGACCTGGTGTTCTACTGCGTGATCGGCGTGATGCTCGGCGGGCGGCTCGGCTACGCGCTGTTCTACACGCCGTCGCTGCTCGACCCGCGCCAGTTCGTGCAGGTCTGGAAGGGCGGCCTCGCCTTCCACGGCGGGCTCGCCGGGGTCGGCGTCGCCGTGTGGCTGTTCTGCCGCCGGCACCGCGCGCCGTGGCTGCGACTCGCCGATGCGTGTGCGTTCGCCGTGACGCCCGGGATCTTCGCGGTGCGCATGGCGAACTTCATCAACGGCGAGCTGTACGGTCGGGTGACCACGGCTGGGACGCAGTTCGCGATGCAGTTCCCGACCGATCCCGAGGCGATGCGGCTGCTCGGCATCTCGCCGAACTGGACCATGCGGGACCGGGAACTCTGCACCCAGGTCGCGTTCGGCAAGATGAAGTTCGAGGACGTGCAGCCGCTGCTCAGCGAGGTCGACGAGTTCGGCCGCCGGATCGACTGGGCCGCGGTGGTCCCGAAGCTCGACTGGGCGAAGGTCAGCGCGATGCACGGCCCGGACGGCGCGCCGCTGGTCCCGTTCCGCCACCCGTCGCAGGTCTACGAGGGGGTCGGCGAAGGGCTGCTGCTCGGCCTCGTGCTGGGGGTCCTGTGGTTGTTGACCCGGCGGCGTCCGCTCGGACCCGGCAAGTACACGGCGATCTTCCTGCTCGGCTACGCGGTCGTGCGCGGGTCGCTCGAGTTCGTGCGCCAACCCGACGACTTCCTGCAGGACCAGGGGCTGATCCTCGGCATGACGCGCGGGCAGACCCTGAGCGTCGGCATGGTCGTCGGGGCCTTGCTGGTGCTGTTCCTGCCGCG
Source organism: Planctomycetota bacterium (assembly GCA_016793305.1). Next base: position 6,927 of record JAEUHU010000185.1, on the reverse strand, counting down.
CCGCCGCGCGACGCCGGTGGCGTGAACCTTCGCGCAAGGCCGGCTCCGGCTGGTTGCGCGGCCGACCGGCGGGAATAATCCAGCACGTGGGCGCGTCTTGCGCCGCCGACGGAACCCGACGGATCGACCGAACCTCCTGATGCCGATGCCCCGCCTCCTGGTCCTCTGCGCCGTCCTGTCGGTCCTGCTGACGGCTTGCGACAACGTCGGACGTGCCTTCGACCCCGACACGACACCGATCGAACCGGGGCCCGGCACTTCGACCTCGATCGTCGAGGTCGTGCCGATCGGCGGTGACGCGCGCGACGGCCGGCCGCGCGTGCGGGCGACGTTCCCGAAGGACGGTGGTTGGCCGGCGACGGTGCCGGTGGTGGTCGAGTTCAGCGAGAGCGTCAACCAGGCTTCGATCGTGCCGACCTCGGCCGGTGGGCTCGACGGCCGGATCGTGCTGCGCGTGCAGGGCACGACCCAGGCGCTGCCGTGCCAGTACGACTTCCTCGCCAACGGTCGCCTGTTGGTGCTGCGTCCGGCCACGGCGCTGTCGAACAACCAGACGCCGACCTACGAGGTCGTGCTGTTGCCCGACGCCCGCGATGCCGACGGCGTGCGCTTCGACGTGCCGACGGGCGGCACGATCCTCAGCGAGTTCCAGGTCAACCAGGACAGCTCGTTCGCCGACGGCCGCATCCTCACCACGTTCCCGCGTGACAACCAGCGCGACGCGATGCGCGAGAACGGCATGGTGGTGGTGTTCGACCGCCCGGCCAACGCCAGCACGCTGGTTGCAGCCAATCTGCTCGTGCGACCCCAGGGAGGCGTGTCGATCGTCGGGCAGATCGCGTCGCCTCTCGTGACGGTGGGGGTCGCCGACTCTCGCGTCGTCACCTGGACCCCCGACCAGCCGTTGGCCGGGGACACCTGGCACGAACTGGTCGTCACGGCCGGGATCACCTTCGGCCAGGAAGGCGAACTCGACTTCCGGGGCCGCACACCGTTCTCGCGCTTCCAGACGGTCGGACCGGAACCGTTGACCGGGGTCGAGCTCGCCGACCCGGTCGCCGGCTTCCCGAACAAGATCAACCTCGCGAACCTGCAGACCGTGCGGCTGCGTGCGACGACGCCCGCGTCGGCGCAGCCCGGCGATCGGGTGCGGGTGCGGGTCTACGGCGGCGATGCCGCGACCACGAGTGCCGGCGATCTCGCCTTCGTCGAGCGCGTTGCCGACGTGCCGGGGGCAGGCGTGCAGACCGTCGACGTCGACTTCGCCGGCGCGCTCGGCAGCCTGACGCGTCCGAAGTTCGACGACGGCTCGGTGGTGTTCTCGGCGCAATTGCAACGGGGCTCGCAGAACAGCGGGTTCGTACGGATCGGCACGGACGCCAACGCCCGCTTCGACGTGACGCCGCCGACCCTGTTGCGGGCCGGGCCGCCGTCCTCGACCGACGGCCTCGACATCGTCTGCGACACCGAATCGTTGGCGTTCTTCGGTTCCGCCAGCGAGCAGCTGGCTGCCGCGAGCCTCGCCGATGGTGCCAGCAACACCGCGATCCTGTTCGGCAGCGACACCGCCGGCCGCTTCGTGATGACGCCGGTGCCGCTCGGGCGCTTGCTGTCGCCGCGCACCTATTCGCTGACGCTGACCGACCTGGCCGGCAACCTCAGTGTTGGTGCGGCGTCCGGCAACATCGTGCAACGTGGACGCATCACCGGAACCCTGGTCGACACGCTGGTGGTCGAGGCGTACGACCAGGTCACGCTGCGTCCGATCGCGAACGCTACCGTACTGGTCGATGTCGGCACGCCGGTCGTGCCGGCGACCGGGCAACTGCTGGGCACCACCGGTGTCGATGGTCGCGTCACCTTCCCCGGGCTCTCGCCGGGGGAACACACCGTGACGATCGTGCGCAGTGGCTACGACCTCGTGACCCTCTACGGGACCCTGGCGGCGAACGTGTCGTTGCCGCTGCGGCCGACCGCGAGCGCCACCGCGACCCTGCAGGGCACCGTGACGTTCGCGCCGAGTCCGGGCACCACCGTCGTCGTGGGCTGCAACACCGTCGACGACCGCTCGGTACTCGGCACGCGCACCACCAATGCCGCGCCGGGGACCATCCCGGACCTGGCGATCGTACCGAACCGGATGAGCGTGCTGACTGCGTTCACCTCGCCGGGCGAGCCGACTTCGAAGCCGACGTTCGGCGCCCAGGGCGCACCGATGCTCGGGGCGACCTTGCTGCAACCCTCGGTGCCCGTGCCGCCGCCGGAGCCCGGGTCGACGACCCGACAGTCGCTCGTGTTGCTGCCGGCCACCAGTGCCGTCGGCCCGCAGATCGGTGCGTTCACCGAGGACTGGGCGCTCGCGGTCGGCCTCGACACCGCGAACCTGGTCGACTCCCGACCGCTCGTGCGCGTGCATGGAGCCCTGCAGGGCTTCGAGGGGCAGGTCATCGTCGGCCTCGGATTCGCCACATCCGCGGGCGGCGCCGCCTACGCGATCGACTCGACCTGGGGACTGCCCATGGTCGGCGGCTTCCTCGCGTTCGCGCCGCTCTACTTCGTGACCAGCGAGGCGCGCGACACCAGTGGCCGCATCAGTCGGCACCGGGCGCTGCTCGACACCACGACCGGTGCGGTGCAGTTCCCGCTCGATCCCCTGCCGATTCCGGTGCCGACGCTGTCCGGTGCGGCCTCTGCGGCACCGCTGCTCGACGTCGTCGACGTGCTGGATGCGACGCTGTCGCCGGGTGGGATCGCGCTGCTCCAGGTCACCGCGCGGGCTGCCGACGGGCGGAGTTGGCGCCTGTACGCGGCCGATCGTGACGCGGCAGCGGGCACGAAGGCGCTGCAGTTCCCGGACCTGCAGGCCAACAACGTGGCCGGCCTGTCGACTGGCACCTGGACCCTCGTCGCCGAGGCGCGGCTCGGGTTCTCGATCACCGGTGGCAGTGGCGACGAACTCGTGCTGAGCGAGCGGCACCGGGCCGAACTGCTCTACGCGCGATCGGCCACGTTGACGATCACCGTGCCGTGACGGCCAAGGCGGTGGTGCTGCTGTCCGGCGGCCTCGACTCGGTCGTCGCCGCGGCCGTGCACCGGCGGGATCACGGTCCGCTGCTCGCCGCGGTGTTCTGTGACTACGGGCAGCGGGCGCGCCGGCGCGAGGCGGCGGCAGCCAGCGCGCTCTGCCGGCGCTGGAACGTGCCGTTGCACCACGTGGAGTTGCCGTGGCTCGCCGCATTGGCCCGCCGCAGCGGTTCCCGCCTGCTGCCGGGTGCAGGTGCCCTGCCGTCTTCGACTGCCGAGGCGCCCGGTGATTCGGCCAGTGCCACTGCCGTGTGGATCCCGGCCCGCAACGCCGTGTTCGTCGCGATCGCGGGAGCCCACGCGGAAGCGCTCGGCGCCGACGTCGTGGTGGCTGGCTTCAACCGCGAGGAAGCCGCGACCTTCCCGGACAATTCGGCGGAGTTCGTCGCGGCCGGCGCGCGATTCCTGTCGTTCGGTACGCGCACCAGGGTCGCTGTGGCGAGCCCGACGATCGACTGGGACAAGGAGCGCATCGTCGCCGAGGCGCGCGCGCTCGGCCTCACCGCGGCCGACGTCTGGTCGTGCTACGAGGGCGACGAGCAGCCGTGCGGTCGCTGCGAGTCGTGTGTGCGCAGCCGCTGGCAGCGCTGATCGACTGCCCGACGGCAGCGTGACGAGCGCTCGTTCGCTCAGCGAACGAGCTGCCAGACGAACCCGTCGGCGCCGGCGACACCGACCGCGAGCTCGGTGCCGAGCAGGTCGTTCGGGCCGACCCCGGCGAGGGCCGCGGCCCCCGGCGGCACGGTCGCCTTGCCGTCGTAGGTGGCGTTCTTCGCGACCAGGATCTCGCCGGTCTGGTTGACGAAGTAGGTCGCCGTGCCGGTGCGTCCGCGGACCATCGGCCAGGCGACGCAGGACCACACCTGGCCAGCGAGTTCCGGAGCGACCGCGGCTTCGTTCGCGGCGCTCGCGAGGACGGCCTGACCACTGCCGTCCGGCAGGTAGAGGGCCAGCAGGTAGCCGCGGTTCTGGGCGACCCCGGCCGCGTCGAGCAGACCGAGCGACGCCGGCAGGGTCGCCGGCGTGAGGCGGCTGCCGTCGGCCAGCGCGCGGCCACCGGCCAACTGATCGAGCGCCAGCGCTTCGCCGCGGCCGTCGCCGTCGCGGTCGGCCACACAACCGATCTGGCACTGGGCCTGCGCAGTCGCCACCGTGCGCAGCGTCGCGAGCACGGCCCGCTCGTTGGCTACCGCCCGGCTGGTTACGAGATTGGGAACCGCCACCCCGGCCACCACACTGAGGATCGCCGTGACGACCATCAGTTCGACCATCGTGAATCCAGTTTGCGCGTGCATGGACACCCCCCTCTCCTCCGGCGGGACTGGATCGGCTGCGGAGTGGTGCGCGATCCGACACCCTGTGGTGCGGTCGCCATGGCAGGGGCGCCACAGGGGGCGCGAACCGGCTCAAGTCGGCCTGCGGCGGTGCCGTGCCGGACGCGCCCCGTATGCTGCGTGCGCGCCATGGTCGGCATCTTCGGCATCCTCAACCTGACCCGCGACTCATTCTCCGACGGTGGCCGCCACCTGGCGCAGGACCAGGCGTTGGCCCACGCCGAACGTCTGCTGCAAGCCGGCGCCGACGTGCTCGACGTCGGCGCCGAATCGACCCACCCAGACGCCGAGGACGTGTCGGCCGAGCAGGAACTGGCCCGCCTCGTGCCGGTCGTCGACGCCTTGGTGGCGCGTGGGGTCGCGGTGTCGATCGACACGCGCAAGCCCGAGGTGATGGCGGCGATGGCCACCCGCGCGGTGGCGTGGCTCAACGACGTCGATGGCTTCCGCTCCCCGGCGTCGCTCGCGGCCGCTGCGAGCACCCCCCGGTCGGTGCGCTTCGTGGTGATGTTCCATCGCAATGCGGGTTCGCGCGCCGAACGCCGCGACCTCGGCACCGACGGGCTGCTCGCCGACTTCGAGGCCTTCGTGCAGGAACGGCGCGCAGCGTTCGCCGCCGTCGGCGTGAGCCCGTCGCGGCTCGTCTTCGACCCGGGCATGGGGTTCTTCCTCGGCAGCACCGCGTCGCCGAGCCTGCATGTGCTGCGGCACCTGCCGCGGCTCTGTGCCGGCTGCGGCCCGTTGCTGGTCTCGGTGTCGCGCAAGTCGTTCCTCGGCGAGGTCACCGGCCGACCGGTCGCCGAACGGGCGGCCGCCACGCTGGCGGCCGAACTCTGGGCGGCGCGCGCCGGGGTCGCCTACGTGCGCACCCACGACCCCGCGGCGCTGCGCGACGGGCTCTCGGTCGAGGCGGCCATCCGGGCGATCCCCTGACGACCAGGGGCCGTCCCGTCGGCTGGATCGGCGCGTCCCGAATGGGGGCGACCAGCCCCGTGGGCCGTCTCAAGTTCGGTTCCAGGCGCGCCGAAACACTCGTGTCGTGACGTCGCCATCCGGGCGACCGCGCGGAGCCGCATGGAATCCGTCAACGAGATCAAAGAAGCCCTGTCGGCGCGTTCGCGCACGGCCACCCTCGACGAGCTGGCCAGCGAAGGGCGCAAGCGGGTTCGTCTGATCCGGGCGGAGCACGTCGCGGCGATGATCCGCGAGGCGGTCCATGCCGCCATCGAGCACTCGGGCCTGATCGCGCCGGAGGAAGTCGAGAAGCTGGTCGAGAAGAGCCGCATCGAGTTCCGCACCATCCTGAAGGAGCGCGAGCAGGAACTGCAGCGGTCGCAGGACAACGAGAAGGCGCTCGAGATGCGCGAGGGCGAGCTGGCCGAACTGCGCCAGCGCTTCTCGGCGTTGTCGGACGCGCTCGGCGCCACCCGTCGCGAACTCGAGGAGGCACGCGCCGAGGCCGAAGCTGCCGAGGCCCAGCTGCGTGCGCGAGCACCCGCACCGGTCGCCGCCGCCGCTCCGGCCCAGGGACCGTCGAGCGACCTGCTGCTGTCGCTGGTGCAGGAGATGGCCACGTTGAAGGCCAACCTGATGCACGCGCAGGCCGCACCGGCGCCCACGCCGGCGGCCGCAGCCGCGCCCGACTTCAGCGCCGCGATCGAGAAGCTGACCGGCTCGCTCAACGACCGGCTCGAGAAGCTCGGCCAGAAGATGGGCGTCAGCGCTGCGGTCGGCGGCGACCAGCCGGTCGACTTCGGCAACCTGTTCAAGGACGAGGGCAAGAAGCTCGAGTCCAACATGGACAACATCGAGGTGAAGCAGAAGGCCGGCGGCGGCATCGCCGCCAACCTCGCTCGCCTGAAGAAGCTCAAGGGCGGCGGCTAGCCGTCGCCACGGGGAATCACGCACACATCATCCGGGGACAAGGCGGAGACACATGACGCAGCAGAACAAGTTCGATCCCAAGCAGGACCAGGGCGCCGACACGGCCATCGCGTTGGGCAAGGGCCTCGACGTGGGCACGGCCAATCTCGCGGCCGCGGTGCAGAACGAAGACGGTGGCATCACGGTGACCGTGGAGCGCAACGCGTTCCTCGACATCCCTAGCGACGTCTACAGCAAGAACATGCTGACCAAGCTGAAGGTGCCCTACGTGGTGCACAACGGCAAGCTGGTCGTGATCGGCGAGGCCGCGTTCGAGCTCGCCAACGTGTTCGGCCGCGAGACGCGCCGCCCGATGATGGACGGCCTGATCAGCCCGAACGAGCAGGACGCGCTGCCGATGATGAAGATGATCATCCAGAAGATCCTGGGTGAGCCGCGCGTGCAGGGCGAGAACTGCTACTTCTGCGTGCCGGCCCCGTCGCTGGACGTCGACAACAACGTCGTCTACCACCAGGGCCTGTTCGAGAGCCTGATCAACAAGCTCGGCTACAAGGCGCACGCCATCAACGAGGCGCACGCGGTGATCTTCGCCGAGCTGGCGGAGAGCGACTTCACCGGCATCGGC
>JAEUHU010000160.1 GCA_016793305.1 Planctomycetota bacterium | reverse complement strand
GACCCAGCTGCTGTGGGACAAGGCGTCGAAGAACCGGCCGAACCAGGCGCGCGTGCTGGTCCGGGGCAAGGGGGCGCTGGTCGACGGCATCACGATCGACATGCGCGACCAGAACGAATACGTCGACGAGCAGCAGTCGGGTCGCAAGCAGCGCAACGTCGAGGAGACCGCGATCTCGTTCGAGCACGCCGGCACGGTCCGCAACTGCGTGGTCGTCAACGCCAGCCAGGAATGCGTGGCGACGCCGCCGGGCTCGACCATCGAGAACAACCTGTTCCTGAACGCGATGATCTTCGCGGTCAAGGTGAACTCCGGTGACCCGAAGGCGATCACCAAGATCGCCAACAACACGATCCTGTTCACCTGGGACAACAAGTCGCCGGGCCAGGGCTCGTTCCGCGGCAGCGCGATCCACCTCGGCCAGGTGGCCCACGCCGACATCCGCGGCAACATCCTCGCGAACAACGACAACGCCGCGATCTACACCAACGGCGCGCTCGACCGCACGTCGGTGGTCGGCAACGCGTTCGCGATGAACCTGTTCGCCAACCTGCTGACCGGCGAGGGAGGCACCAAGGCCGTGGTCGACGACCAGACCATGGAGCTGCTCGAGGAGGTCGGCCTGAAGGCCATCGACGGCAACCAGGTGGTGGCGCACGAACTGCCGCTCGACCCCGCGTGGCTCGACCTCTACAGCAAGCGCACGGCCAGCCAGCGGGGCAAGGTCGTGATGGACGACTGGAACAAGCTGCGCCAGCTCGCCGGCCTGCCGCTGATCGGCACTGGCTACAAGGAGGCGAACGGGATCGCGCCGGCGTATCCGCTGGACAAGGCGCTGCTGCTCGTGACCGCGCGCAAGTCCACGCCGAGCCAGGGTGCCCGGGTCGTGCCGTTGCCGGTCAGCATCAAGGCCGCGGGCCCGGCACCGGTCGCCAAGAACTACGAACGCAGTGAGGTGCAGACGTGGCACCGTTCGCCCGACGCCGTGAACGGCAAGGCCCTCGAGATGATCGTCGCGATCAGCGGGGCCGCCAACGTGAGCGGCATCCCCGCCGGGCTGAAGCCGGACGAGCACCTCGGCACCAAGCTCTACGACATCGAGGGTCAGGGCGCCTTCGTCACCGGCTTCTACAAGAAGGGCAGTTCTGCCGAGCGCGTGGTCTCCCAGGACTCGGGGTGGTACCAAGGTTCGGGCAAGCCGACCCGCATGCACCGCGTGCGCGGCACGGCCTACGCGACGAACGGCTACCCGAAGGCCGGCTTCGTCATCGACAGCATCGAGCGCTACGAGCCGTCGGCGGACGACATGGCGGCGGCGGCCGACAAGCGGCCGAAGGGCCGCGACTGGTTCGTGCGCGCCGGCAACATGGGTGGCGACGGCAGCAAGGACAAGCCGTTCCGCGATCCGTTCCAGGCGCTCGAGAAGTGCCAGTCGGGTGACACCATCCACGTGGCCGAGGGCGAGTACCACGGCAAGCTGAAGGTCGGTCGCTGGAAGATCGAGCTGCCCTACGTGGCGCTGCTCGGTGGCTACGACGCGAACTTCACGGAGCGGGCGCCGTGGGCGCACCCGACGCGGCTGTTGTGCCCGGCGGACTTCAAGGGCACTCGCGGCGGCGTCACGCTCGAAGGGGACGGCGAATACAACGGCACGATCGTCGACGGCTTCGTCTTCGACAAGCGCACCAACAACAACTACGGCCCCGACAAGAACCTCGTCGACCAGGACACCGACCACTCGATCCAGCTGCGGCTGGAACGGCCCGACTGCGTGGTTCGCAACTGCATCTTCGTCAACGGCGGCGAAGGCGGCATCCAGGTCGGCAACGGCATGATCGTCGAGAACAACCTGTTCATGAACCACATCGGCACGGCGATCGCCGTGCGTGGTGGGCACACGACGGCGCCGTTCACCCTGCGCAACAACACCATCCTGTTCAACTGGGAGCGGGCCGGTCGGTTCGGCCATGGCCACGGCCTCGGTGGCGAGGGCATCGTCGTCGAGTCGCAGTGCCGCGGCTCGATCCAGGGCAACATCGTCCAGTTCAGCGACAACAACGCGATCCGCTTCAACGCCGACCCGAAGGACGTGAAGCTCGTCGACAACGTGTTCGCGCACAACCTGTGGTCGATCGTCTATCGCGTCGAGAGCATCGTCGACGACGCGACGTTCGGGCAGCTCGGCGAGTTCGGCTTCGCCGCATGCAGCGGCAACCGCCTGCTGACTCCGGGCATCCCGCTGGAGACCGCGTGGTTCGATCTCTACCTGAAGCGCACCGCGTACGTGCAGGGCAAGGTGGAGATGGACGACTGGAACAAGCTGCGCGAGATCCTCGGCGAGCCGATGCTGGCGACCGGTGGCCAGGCGGGTTCGTGCCGCGCTCCCGCCTACGACTGGCAGAAGTGCCTGACGATGGTGCCGAAGAACCCCGAGTGCAAAGCGGGCGCGCGTCCGATGCAGGCGGCGGCCAGCTTCACCGGCATCGTGCGCGAGGAAGTGCAGTACGACTACGCCGAGACACCGTGGGCGACCGCGAAGTCGACCGACGCGTGGGCCGCGCTCGACGGCAAGCGGGTCGCGATCCAGGTCGGTGTGCAGCGGTCGGACAACAACTACAAGCTCGACGACGTCAAGAAGGAGGAGTACGACTGCTACTCCATCATCGGGCCGGAGGGCATCGACGGCGGCTTGCCGATGCAGTGCTACGTGAAGCGTGGCACGACGGCCGAACGCGTGCTGCGCACCGCGAAGATGTCGGAACGTGGGGCTCCGGACCAGCTCTACGTGCTGCGCGGCATCGCGCGCGGCAAGCGCACGCTGGTCGTCGAGGCGGCGGCCAAGGCCGACTGACGGCGGGTCGCGTCGCATCGCGTTGCGCGGGCGGTTGCGCCGAGCCGGCGCGGCGTCACCGCCACTTCGCCGCCTCGTCGGGTCGACCCGCGGCCTGGTAGACCTCGACCAGCGCCTCGCGCACGCGCTGCACCGGCTCGCTGTCGGCGCCGCGGTCGCGCTTGGTGCGCTCCAGCAGGTCGAGGGCCAGACCCGCGGCTTCGTCGTGGCGGCCGAGCGCCGTCAACGAACGCACGCGCTGCAGCATCGCGCTGCGCGTCTGCGAACGGTCGGGTCCGAGGACCTTCTCGCCCGTGGCGATCGCCTCGGCATGGCCCCGTTCGGCCTCGGCGTGGCGATCGGCGCGGGCTTCGCAGTAGGCGATGTGGAACAGCAGGAACACCGCGTCGCCGTCGTCCGGGCGGAGTCGGCGGCGCAGCTCGAGCGCCGCGCGGTAGTCGGAGCAGGCCGCCTGCCAGGCCTCCTGCTTCCGGTGCAGGTCGCCGCTGGTGCGCAGGCACAGGGCCACCTGCAGGTGTTCCTCGCCGAACGAAGCGCGGGTGCGCGCGAGGGCGTCGTCGAGGGACGCGCGGGCGTCGGCGAGGTTGCCGCGGCGACTCTGCACCACCGACAGGTTCAGCAGCGTGCGCGCCACGTCGGGGTGGGTGTCGCCGAGCACCCGACGGCGCGCCGCCAGCACCTCGCGGGTCATCGCTTCGCTGGCCTCGTGCTGCCCGAGCGACAGCAGCGCACCGCCGAGGTTCTCGCGCACCGCGATGGTGCGCGGATGCTCGGCGCCGCGCGCGCGTTCGTAGCCGGCCAGGGCCTCGCGGTAGAGCGGCTCCGCTTCGGCTGGGCGGTCGGCGGTGTAGTAGCGCGCCGCCAGGCTGTTGATCGACTCGAGGGTGTCGACGTGGTCCGGGCCGAGCACGGCCCGACGGTCCTCGACCACCTCGCGCAGCAGCGCCACCGCGGCGTCGAAGTCGGCCGGGGCATCGAGGCTCGCGGCCAGGTTGTGCTTGGCCTGCAGCACCTGCGGGGTCTTCGGCGCCAGCGCGGCCTGCAGGATCTCGAGGGCCTCGCGGAACAGCGGCACGGCGTCGGCCGAGCGGCCGCGCCGGTGCAGGAAGGTGCCGAGGTTGCCGAGCGCCATGGCGACCAGCGGGTGGTCGTCGCCGTGCAGGGCGCGGCGGCCGTCGAGCAGCTCGCGGCCGAGTCGCTCGGCGGCGTCGAGCTGGCCGAGGTCCGCCAGCGTGAGGCACAGATTGGTCGCGACGACCAGCGTCTCCGGGTGGCGGTCGCCGTCGACCTCGCGCCGCCGGGCCAGCACCGCCTCGAAGCCGCGCGCGGCCTCGCGCA
>JAEUHU010000146.1 GCA_016793305.1 Planctomycetota bacterium | reverse complement strand
CCCATGCGCTGCGGCAGGAAGTTCAGCGCCGTGCTGACCTCGGCGCCGATGTCGAAGTAGCCGAACGCGTCGTCGTTGCGGCCGCCGATGCTCTCGTAGTAGTTGCCGAGGCTGAAGCCGAGCGTGACCGGGATCGACAGGCGCAGGTATGGGTCGTCCTCGACCAGCCGGAACGACGGGCGCAGGCCGAACTCGGCGTAGATGCCCTCGTTGCCGACGACGCCGTTGTCGCGCTGGCCGTCGAGTTCGAACGCGACCTTGGCGTACGGCTGGATGCCGCTGTCGATCGAGTCGAGCAGCAGGTTGCGGTCGTCGTAGCCGAACGTGAACGCGAGCTCCTGCACGGTCTTCTGCAGGCCGAAGCGGCGCGCTGCGTTGAACGTCGAGTTCGGGCTCGTGTAGGCCGTGTAGCGAGCGCCCAGCGTTATGCGTTCGCCGAGTCCGGCGGTCAGGTCGATGTAGAAGTCGCTCTCGTACCAGATCTCGCCGTTGCCGAAGCGCTTGTTGTTCTCGAGGGTGTTGAACGAGCCCAGGCGCAGCTCGAGCTTGCGCAGGTCCTCGGACGGGTCGACCAGGTCGTAGCCGAACTCGATCCAGGGCTGCGTGATCAGGCCCTGGTTCTCCTGCAGCACACCACGGAAGTAGTAGCCGTTCGTGAAATCGAGGCCGAGCCGGCCGCGCAGGGTGCTCGGGGCCGTCGGGGCCGCCTGGGCTGGCGCCCGGTAGGCCGGCTGCATCGTCGTGGGCTCGGAGACCGGGGTCTCGCCCATGCCCGGGTCCTGGGCGACCAGGGCGGTGGGGAGCAGGAAGGCGAGGGTGCTGGGGAGTCGCATCGTCATGGTGGAGTGGGGCACCCGCGGCGGGTGCGAGCGGCGCATGCTAGCGCCGTGGCATCGGCATTTCGGCACCCCAGTGCCGGTCGGCGCAGGATTGTCGGCGACACGTGCCGCTGTGGAACGACACGCGCCACACGGCCCGTTCCGCCGACCGCCGCACTGGGTTCAGACGCGGCGCCAGTCGATCGGGACCGCGTCCTGCACGTAGTCGTTGCCGACCGACTTCAGCACGCGGAACTGCGGCTTCGTGCCCTGCGGGTCCTCGTCGAAGAACAGGTGCAGCACGTTGTCGAAGCCGACCAGGTACGACGACGGATCGAAGTCGCTGCGGCCGCGGCGACCGCCCGGCGGCACCATGTCGACCAGGAACGGGGTGATGCCGAGGTAGCGCAGCATGTCGACCAGGGCCGCGATCAGGAACCGCTGGTCGGTGATCAGCGGGAAGCGATCCTGCAGCCGGAAGATGTTGTCGAACGCCATGCGCGCGACCGGCTGCGGTTCGCCGTCGGCGTGGCCGCCCTGGCACAGCCGCACCAGGTCCCACGTGAACTTGCCCGGGGCGATGAACTCGGGGTGCAGGTAGACGACGCGGAAGTTCGGCGCGAAGCGGCCGTCGGCGCCGAGGCACGGCGCCAGCACCGGCTCGCGCTGGCAGATCCGGCGGATCGCGTCGCGGTCCTCGCGCGTCGACACGAACAACACCCGCTGGCCCTGGGCGAGCCCGGCGGCGAGGAAGCGCAGGGCGAGGAACGTCGCGCGCGTGCCGGGCTCGGCGAGCAGGATCGTCGAGCTGCGTTCGGCCGGGCCGCTGCCGCGCAGGAACGCGCCGTTCAGGTCCGGATGGCCGAGGTCGATCGGCGTGTCGCCGCGCGGCGGCACCGTGAACTGCGCCTGGTCGCGCGCCATCGACAGCTGGGCCGCGACCGACGGATAGACGTGGATGCCGGGGCCCCGTTCGTTGCGCGCGCCGAGGTAGACGTCGCGGGTGATGCCGCGGCCGGCGATCGAGAAGTGGTGCACGCCGCGGTAGTAGTACTGGTGCCGCGCCTTGCTGATCTCGAGCGCTCGCGCCTTGAAGTCGGTCGCCTCCTCGCGGAACGACAGGTGCACCATCAGGTCGGTCGAGAACTCCTCGGCCGACGGCAGGCGCAGGTCGCGAGGGTGCGCTTCCTCCATCACGAACAGGCCGTGGATGCGGTTCTCGAGCAGCCGCCGCCGCGTCTCCAGCAGTGCGGCGCGCTTCTCGAAGTACTCGAGGTCGGTCAGCAGGAGGCCGACGTTGTCGATCACCACCATGCGCACCGGGGCGGCGAGGCCGTGGTTCTCGATCTCGGCGAGGATCCACTCGATGTCGACCGTGGTGCCGCGCGCACTCTTCTGCTGCAGCGCCGCCGGCCGCGCCTGGGTCAGGATCAGCTGGCTGCCGGTGGCCTCGTCGGGCGTGTGCAGCACCAGCTTGTTGGGCACTTCGCGCGGCAGGGCGGCGATCTTCGTGCGGGCCCGGAACCAGTCGAAGTCGTGCTCGAGCTTCTTGTGGATGCTGTCGGGCGAGTGTTCGACCGAGTAGTAGAGGAACGTGCCGCCGGCGCGGTCGTCGAGCCACGCGCGCACCACCATCTCGAGGGCGAGCAGCGTCTTGCCGGTGCCGGGGCCGCCGGCGAGGCACAAGAAGGTCGCGGCGTCGTCGGGATACCGGATGCCGCCGGCCAGGATGCCGTCGAGGCCGTCGATGCCGGTCTTCAGCGTGGCGAAGCTCACCGGTCCGAGGTTACTGGCCGCTGCTGGTCGAGACCACGATGGAAGCCGGAGCGGTCGCTCTGCACGATGCGCGCATGCTCCCCGAGCCGTCCGACTTCTGCCGCCTGTGGTTGTTCCGACACCCGGAGATCGACGCCGAACACGCCGCGGTCGCGGTCGGCGACGGGCCGGCGGACCTGAGCCGGCGCGGCCGTTCGCAGGTGCTGCGCTGGCTCGAGCTGAGCAAGGGGCTCGAGCCCGCCGAGGTGTGGACGAGCCCGCAGCCACAGTGCGCAGGACCGGCGCGCGGGCTCGCCGAAGGGCTGCAGCAGGAAGCGCACGTCGAGTCGCGGCTGCGCGACCAGAACCTCGGCCGTTGGCAGGGCCGCACCTGGAGTGACGTGATGCGCGAGGAGGACGGGGCGGTGCGCACGTTCTTCAGCGAGTTCGGCGACGCCAAAGCGCCGGGCGGCGAGAGCCTCGGCGAGGCCGTCGAGCGGGTCTTGCTGTGGTGGCAGGAACGCATGCTGCCGTCGCTCGGCAAGACGCTCGTGGTGGTGCTGCCCGGCACGCTGCTGAGCGGGTTCGCGGCGGCGATGCTCGGCATGCGGCTGTCGCGCAGCGTCACGCTGAGCCTGCCGATGGGCGGCGTCGGGGCCCTGGACGTGTTCCAGAACGGTTCGCGCGTGGCGACCTGGAACGTCGACGCGCTGCGCGAGTAGGTTCGCATGGACACGCAACCGACTCCGGACGGGGACCTGCGACGGATCCGGGCGCTGTTCGACGAGGTCGTGGATCTGCCGGCCGAACAGCGCCGCGCCCACCTCGAACGCCTCGGGGTCACCGACGAGGCGGTGCTCGCCAGCGTGCTCGACCTGTGCCATGCGAACGACATGGCGGTCTCCAATCGCCTGGTCGCCGGCGTGCACGGGGCGTTGCGGGCCGCGGCCGACGCGGCCGGCTGGCCCGAGGGCGTAGGCGGCTACGAGCTGGTCCAGCGTCTCGGTGCCGGCGGCATGGGCGAGGTGTTCCTCGCCCACGACGCTCGGCTCGGGCGCAAGGTCGCGGTCAAGGTGATGGCCCCGCACCTGCGGGTGCACGCGGCGGCGGTGGCCCGGTTCGAACACGAGGCGCGGGCGGCGGCAGCACTCAGCCATCCCGGGATCGGCCGGGTGCACGAGGTCGGGGTGGGCGCCGACGGTTCGCCGTGGTTCAGCATGGAGTTCGTGCCCGGCACGACCCTGGCGGCGGCGATCGCGCGCCGGCGCGAGCACGGCGGTTCGCTGCGGGCAGCGCTGCACCTCGACGAGGGAGCCCTGCCGGAGTGCGGCGACGACCTGCGGCTCGCTGCGGCGTTGGCGGCCGCGGTGGCGCGCGCCCTGGCCCACGCGCACGAGCGAGGCGTCGTCCATCGCGACGTGAAGCCGCAGAACCTGGTCGTGCGGCCGGACGGGCAACCGGTGCTGCTCGACTTCGGCCTCGCCCGGTTCGACGTGGCGCTCGGCCTGTCGCGTCCGGACGACTTCCTCGGCACGCCGTCGTACGCGTCGCCCGAACAGGTGTCGCGCCGCGGGCTGGCGATCGACCACCGCACCGACGTCTACTCGCTCGGCGCCACGCTCTACGAAGCGATCGCCGGTCGCCCGCCGTTCCTCGGCGAGAGCCAGCCGCAGCTGCTGCGCGCGATCGAGACGCAGTCGGCGGCCCCGCTGCACACGCACGTGCCGGGCGTGCCGCGCGACTTCGAGGCGATCGTCGCGGTGGCCTTGGCGAAGGAGCCGCAGCATCGCTACGCCACGGCGGCGCAGTTCGCCGACGATCTGGAACGCTTCGTCGCTGGTCGGCCGGTGCAGGCGCGGCCGCTGCGGCCGTGGGTGCGCTGGTACCGGTGGTCGGCCCGGCATCCTGCCCCGGTCGCGGCCGTGCTGTCGGCCGGACTCGCGCTCGTCGCGGTGCTGGTCGCGGCGGCGCTGGCGGAGGCCTGGTCGCGCACCGGGGAGGCGCTCGCTGCGACCGAGTACGCGACCGCGCGGCTCTTGCTGGCGAAGGGCGACCACGCCGGGGCGCTCGTGACGATGGCGGCGGCGCGACAGCACGGCTTTCCGGACCCCGCAGCGCTGCAGCTGGTGGCGTTCGAGGCGCACGAAGGGCGCGGGGCGTTCGCCGAGGCGGGGGCCGTGCTGGCGGCGATCGTGGCGACGCCGGCGGAGCCGGCGCTGGCGGCACGGCTGCAGTTGTTGCGCGGGGACTTCGGTCACGATCGGATCGTCGATCCCGAACGTGGGCTCGACCAGGTCGCGTCGGCGCTGGCGACCGGGCAGCTCGAAGCTGTCGACGCGAGCTATGCCGCGTGCCTGCTGGCCGACGACCTGGAGACGGCGTCGGCCCACGCGCGCAGGGCCCTCGAGGTGGCACCGGCCCACCGGCGCGCTGGACTCGCGGCGTTCTGGCTGGCGCTCGCGCGTGGCGATCGAGCCGAGGTGCTGCGACGGCACGAGGACTTCCGGCGGCGCTTTCCGGGCGATGCGCAGCTGCCGGTGTTGGCGCGCGGTGCGTCGCTGCTGTCGCGGGCCGCGGCGACGCAGCGTACGGTGGAAGTGGTGGAGGCTGCGCTGCGGAAGGCGGACGACGCGGCGGCGACGGCGGCCCTGTTCGACGGGCTCGAACTGCTGCAGGACATGGCCACCGACTTCGCGGCGTTCCAGCAGGGGGTCATCCGTGGCGAGGAGGGTGTCGCGTCGGTCCGCCTGCTCTGGGCATGGCTCGGGTTCGATGCGCGTGGCAAGCGCATCGGCCAGGCTCTCCAGGCGGCGGCGCGCGCGAACGTGCCGAGTGGTGCCCACGTGCATCCGCTGCTCGTCCGCGCTTGGCGCCCGTTGGTGGTCGACGGGCTGCTGGACGTGTTGGTCGGGCTGCGGCGCTCCGAGCAGCGCGGCAAGCTGCTACCGCACCTGGACCAGGCGGCGGGTGTGGTCGGCGACGGCTTCTTCGAGCTGTTGCGCGGCTATTCGCTCGGCCTGGGCAAGGACTACGTGGCGACCTGCGCCGCGCTGCAGCGGGCGATCGAGCAGCCGAGTCTGATGGGCCTGCAACGCCATGCGCTGCGCATCCAGGTGACGTTGCAGGCTGGGTTCGCGTGCGGAAAGCTCCAGGGACTCCCGCGCACCGACCTGCTGCCCGACCTCGAGGCGAACGTGCTGCGCATGCTCGCCTACGCGGACCTAGCCACCGAGGAGTGGGACCAGCTCGCGTCGACGACGATGCTCGCCGAGAGCTTCGAGCTCGCCAATCGTGTGGTGGCCGACTGGCGGCGGCTGGCTCCGGGCGAGCTGCTCGCGGTGAAGGCCGAGATGGACTTGGCGTACCGGCGCAAGGAGTGGGAGCGCGCGCTGCGTTGTGCCGAGGAAGCGCTGGCGATGGATGCGAAGCTGCCGTGGGCGAACTTCGTCAAGGAGGAGCTCGCGAAGTGGCTGCGGCGATGACCCTCGAACTCGCACCCGCGGTCGAAGCCCGGCATCGCCTCACCGCCGGCGGAGTACGAGGTGGACAGCGCGAACCCGGACGGGCGGGGCGGGATGCTGGTCGCGTGGTCGACGCGTGGCGGGCGAATGGCGAGGATCGATCGGGATTCGAGTCCGCGGTCTTCCAGGGCCTGTCCTGGAACAGCCGGACGCGTCAGTCGGCGAACAGCTCGTCGAGCGAGCCTGCATCGAGGATGCGGTCGGCCCATCGGTCGAGTTCTTCGAGGGTCCCGTCGCGAATGCGCGCGACGACGTCGGCCTCAGGTTCGCCGAAGCGGCGGGTGACCAGGCGCAGCAGGGTCGATGCCCTACCTTCGGCTTTGCCCTCGGCCTTGCCTTCGTTGCGGAGCTGCTGGGCGGTGGAGACGAACTTGTTCTTCATGGCGGGGTCCGTGCAGCGGCGGGTCAGCAGGCGCTGGACGACCGGGGTCGGCAGGCCCGAGGTCGCGAAGACGTAGTCTACCAGCGCGTCGAACAGGTCGCGGCCACCCCGGGCTTCGCCGAGGCGGTGGGCCTGTTCCTGGACGTCGTGCCACGCTTCGAGGAAGGCATCGAAGGCGCGTTCGTCGCGCGCGGCCTTCGGCAGGTACTGCAGCGCACTGAGGGCGCACAGCCCGAACACGCTGAGCGCGCGGCGGCGCAGCCGTTCTGGCGGCACGTCGTGCAGGTCGTCGAGCACGTAGGGCAGCGACGGCAGGTAGCGGTGCAGGGGCTTCGGGATGCGCGCGAGGTCGAACAGGCCGCGCACGTTGCGCGGCGAACGCCACGGGCGGGTGTCGGCGTGCAGCACGACCGGCAGCACGGCTGGCAGGAAGCGGTCGCGCGGGTGTTCGCGGCGGTGGGTGCGGAGGACCGCGGTGACCCGTTCGAGGATCTGCAGGGCGTCGAAGCGGCGGCTCTGCGACTTGTGCTCGAGGACGACGTAGAGCAGCAGGCTCTGCTGGTGGTGGGTGCGGACGGAGAAGAGCAGGTCGCAGAGGGTGCGGCGGCTGCGACGACCGTGCTGCGTGGGGTTCTTGCGGGTGAGGGT
>JAEUHU010000115.1 GCA_016793305.1 Planctomycetota bacterium | reverse complement strand
CACGTCTCCGGCACGGTCGACCCGGTGCGCGACATCGAGGTGATCAACACCGAGCTGGTGTTGGCCGACCTCGAGAGCCTGCAGAAGCGCGTCGACCGCCAGACCAAGCAGGCCAAGCGCGGCGACAAGGAAGCGATCGCCGAGCTGCCGGTGCTCGCCAAGCTCGAGCCGGTGCTGAACGCCGGCAAGCCGGCGCTCCTGGCCGAGCTGAACCGCGAGGAGCGCGAGATCGCCAAGGGCCTGTTCCTGCTCACCGACAAGCCGACGATCTTCGCCTGCAACGTCAAGGACACCGACCTCGCCACTGCCGACCAGAACCCATTCGTCGCCAAGGTGCGCGAGTACGCCAAGAACCACCTGGCCTGCGAGGCGGTGGTGATCAGCGCGCAGATCGAGAGCGACCTGATCGACCTCGAGCCCGAGGAGGCCAAGGCGTTCTTGAAGGACCTCGGCGTGAACGAGTCGGGCGTCGGCACGCTGATCCGCGCCACGTATCACCTACTCGGCCTGCGCACCTACTTCACGGCCGGCGAGAAGGAAGTGCGCGCGTGGACGATCCACGCCGGCGACCTCGCGCCGAAGGCGGCGGGCGTGATCCACAGCGACTTCGAGAAGTTCTTCATCCGCGCCAAGGTGGTCGGCTACGCCGACTACGTCGCCTGCAACGGCATCGCCGGCGCGCGCGACAAGGGCGTGTTCTTCGAGAAGGGCAAGGACTACGTCGTCCAGGACGGTGACGTGCTCGACATCGTGCACGGCGCCTGAGTTCGCAGCGGCCGTCCGCCGGCCGCTTGCCAACGCGACAGCCGGACGGTTCAACGACGCCATGGGGCTGCTCTCCTGGTTGTTCGGCAAGCGTCGTCGCGACCTGCCGGTGTCCGTCTGGCTCGACGAGGCGAACCGCGTCGCGGGCCTCGTGCGCACGGTCCAGGCCGACCTGGCGGCCGGCCGCACGGTGGTGCTGGTCGCCCACTTCCCGCAGAGCCTGATCGAGGCCGGCCAGGCGCTCGCCGCCGCCGGCATGCCGCTCACCACGCTGACGAAGTGGTCGTCTCCCGATCGCGAACCTCGCGTGCTGGCGATCCTGGCGAAGTCGCTGCCGCACCACGATCCCGGGGCACCGCCCGCGCTCGAGCAGTCCGCGGCCCGCTTCGCCGTGCGCGCCGCCGAGCTGCACGTGCTCGGCGACGAGAACGACCGCGTGCTGCAGTTCCTCGACACGCTCCCGAAGGACACCGAGGTGTCGGCGTTCGTGTCGTTCGACAGTCCGACCATGGCGACGTTCGCGCGACCCTGGGTACGCGCGATGATGCAGAAGCTCGGCATGCGCCCCGACGCGCCGATCGACAGCCCGATGGTGACGCGAGGCTTCCGGAAGGCGCTCGCGAAGCTGGAGCAACGCGTGGTCGGCAACCAGCCGGCCGATTCGCTCGCCGAGTGGATGCAGCGCAACCTGCGTCGCGAGTAGGCGACCGCCGGGATCTGGTGCCCGCGAACTGCACGGCTTCGCGGAGTACTGGTCGACCGAGGATTTTGGCATCGGGGGGCGTGCCGGGGTGCGATGCACGATCGTGCATACTGTGGCCTGCGCGAGCGCCCCACCGGAGTTCCACCACCTCGATCCGCTCGATCGTGCATAATCCGCTTGCCCAGGCCAGCCCCAGCGACCGATCCTAGCTTCTCATGCACGATCGATCATCCGATTCCTTCGTTGGCACCATGGCCAGAGCCTTGCGCCAGCGCCGCGAAGCACTGGGCCTGAACCAGGTAGACGTCGCAGAGCTCGCTGGCTGCTCGACGCGATTCGTGCACACCGTCGAGGCTGGCAAGGGCACGCTGCGACTCGACAAACTCGCCGACGTGCTGCGGGTGCTGGGCCTACGCCTGCGCGTCGAGCTCGGTCGCAACCACGAAGTCGATCCCCGACTGCTGGACCAGGCATGACACGACCCGATCTGCGGCGTGTGGAAGAAGCCACGGTCTGGAAGGGCGATCGCCGCGCCGCGCGCCTGCGCCGGAGTCCACACGGTGTGCTGTTCGAGTACCTGCCGGATTACGACGGGCCCGACATCGCGACGAGCTTGCCGCGGCACGTCGTCCACACGCCGAGAACCGCCGGCGCGCTGCCGCCCTTCTTCAGCGGGCTGCTGCCCGAAGGGCGGCGCTTGTCTGCGATCCGCAGCGCGACCAAGACCTCGGTGGACGACGAGCTGACGCTGCTGCTGGCCGTGGGTGGCGACACGATCGGGGACGTGCGCCTCCTGCCGTCCGACGCAGAGCTGCCGACCGGACCCGTCGAGGTCGTTCCCACGGAGCCGGGCGAGATCGCGTTCGACGAGCTGTTCGCCAGTGTGCTGGGCCCGGAACTGCGGGATCGAACCGCCCTGCCAGGGGTCCAGGACAAGGTCAGCGGCCGCATGATCTCATTGCCGGTCGCGTTCCGTGACGCCGACTGCATCCTGAAGCTCGACCCGCCCGAGGTTCCCCACCTCGTCGCCAACGAAGCGTTCTTCGTCCGCGCAGCGCGCGCATCGGGCCTCGAGACGGCCGACACGACCCTCGTGCACGACAAGCACGGGAAGCCGGGGTTGTTGGTACGCCGCTTCGATCGCACCCCGGCGAAGCGCGCCACGCCGCAGCGCCTGCTCCCACAGGAAGACGCCTGCCAGGTGCTCGGCCGGTATCCAGCGGACAAGTATCTGCTCACCACCGAAGAGGTGATCTCGGGCCTCGCGCAGTGGACCATGGCCCCCGTCGTGGCCGCACGCACCTTGCTGCGGCAGTTCGCGTTCGCCTACCTGACCGGCAACGGCGACGCCCACGCCAAGAACTTCTCGATCGTGCAGCAGAAGGGCGAGTGGATGGTGACTCCGGCCTACGACCTCCCCAGCACGCTGCCGTACGGCGATTCCACGCTGGCGCTGTCGATCGGGGGCAAGGACCGCGAGGACATCGGCCGCCGCGACTTCCTCACCCTCGGCAAGGCCTGCGGAGTGCCGGAGAAGGCCACCGAACGAGTGCTCGACCAACTGCTGGCGACAGCGCCGGCGTGGATCGACCACCTCGACGAGCTGCCCTTCGATGCGCGAGCCGTTCACCAGATCCAGAAGGCTTGTCGCTACCGCGCCCGGCGTCTGCAGGGCTGAGCGGGAGACACCGGCCGCAGGACGAAACGAAGCCGTCGGCACCCATCGAAGGAGCACGCCCCGAGTGCGGCACTGGCACCGGCGAAACCGAGCGACGCCGTCAGCAGCCCGGCGGCCGCGGCACGGACGGATCCCAGTCGAACACACCGTGCGAATAGGCACCGGCGTCGAGATCGTTCGTGGCCTGCGCCATCAGCAGGCCATTGCATCCAGACGGCTCCGAGTTCCTCGTCCGAGAGGCTGCTCAGGTCGAGGTCCTCTTCGCTCAGGAACTCGTCGCGTGGCTCGCTCAAGGCGACAACCTCTCCTCGGCGCACCACCGCGCGAACGACGCCGCTTCGCCCCACGGATCGAGCGCCGCCGAGGGTTGGCTCGTGTGGTAGGCGCGGAACGCCTCGGTGAAGCCGCGGCCGTCGCGTTCGAACCACGCCGCCGCTTCGCGCGAGGCGCTCAGCAGCCGCTGGAAGCGCAGCTTGGCGACCAGCAGCACGGCGATGCGCAGGCCGTTCTCGTCGATCGCCTGCAACCGCGGGTCGGCATCGGCGCGCGCGCGCGCCGCCGCCAGCGCCGCCGCGGGATCGCGCGCCCGCAGCAGGCCGGCGAGCACCGCCTGCAGTCGCGCAAGGCCGTCGCGCTCAGCGCCCGGCATGGAGCACCTCCCGCAAGCGCCGCAGTTCGCCGCGAACGCCCGCGACGTCACCTTCGCCGACCGTTCCCTCCATGCGCTCCAACGTCGCCATGCGCAGGTTGCGGCACCGCGGCACCACGAACTCGAACAGCCGCCACACCTCCTCCGGCACCGCGGCGTCGTGGCTGTCGAGCCGCATCGTACGGCCGCTCGGCAGCCACTTCGGGTTGCTGTCGGCGCCACCGCTCAGGTGGATCTCCAGCACGCGATCGAGATCCAGGCGCCGCAGGTACTCGTACGGATCGGCCCCGACGTTCTGCGCCATCGTGAACACGTTGTGCAGGTCGAGCAGCAGATGCGTGCGCTCGGCGGTCAGGATGCGCGCGAAGAACGCCGGCTCGGCGAGCCAATCGCCGAGCAGGAAGTAGAAGACGCTGTTCTCGAAGCCGGTGTCGGGCACGACCTGCTGCCAGCGCACCAGCCGTTCGCGCACATGTGCTGCCGCCGTCTCGTCCATCGGCAGCGCGATCGGCAGCGCCACCGCGTCGTCGTCGAGCACGCACGCACCGAGATGGTCGGTGAGCCACTGGTAGCCGAACGTCGCGCGATCGAGCGCCACGCGTTCGAGCCAGCGCTGCTGCCGCGCCTCGTCACGCGGATCGGCGCCGCCGAGGTTGCCGTGTACGGCATGCGCCACGAACGGCTTGCCGGTGCGCGCGCCGATGGCCGCGAACGCGCGGTGGAAGCCGTTCGGCTGCCAGCTGCCGTCGTCGCCGCGCCGCCACGTCGTCTCCGGCGCCACCTCGAACGCGTCGACGTCCTCACGGAACGCGGGCTCGAGCAGCTCGAGGAACTGCAGCTCGGGCATCAGGGCGAGGCCGACCCAGGACTTGCTGCTTCCCGTCACTTCGGCTCCGCCGGCCGCGTGTAGAAGTCGAGGAATCGCGCGCACAGGGGCGGCACGTGCCCCCTGCCGCACGGCGGACAGCTCCAATCGCCCCACACCGATCCCGACGGTTGCTGCCACTGCAGCAGGGTGCGCAGGGCCGTGCCGAGTTCCTGGGTGCGAACGAGCCGCCGTTCTTCCGGCAGCGCCGCGACCCGCTGCTGCAGCCAAGCCGATGCGCGCTTCAGCGTCGCGGGTTCGAGGTTGCCGCCATCGCGCAGCCACGCTTCCACCTGCTGCCGCTCCGCGTCGCGGAGCGCCGCCAGCGCGTTCGCAGCAAGTCGCGCCCGGTCGACGCCGTGGCGCTGCAGCCCATCGCGCAAGGCGGTCGCGATCTTCGCCAGGCCGACCTCCCGCCAGGCGCGCTCGGCCAGTTGGTGTTCGACGAACTCGCGGGGCTTCGGCGGTGGCGGGAACGACAGCTCGAGCTCGACGGCGATCTGCGTGACCTTTGCCGGTTGCTTCGCCTCCGTCGCGATTGGTTCGACGAGCAGCAGTCCGACGCCTGACGCGGGGGCGACGAGGCTCTCGTCGACCAGCTCGAGTTCGGACTTCACCTCGTCGGCGCGCGCGCACGCCAGCGTGCACAGCGACACATCGCCCATCGCGGCGTCGCTGCCATGCACGAGGAACGAACCGAACCAAAGCCCGACCGCGTGGCTGGGCACTCCCTCGGGAACGAGCAACACGAGCAGCGGCTTGCCCACAATGCGAGCCGTTGCTGCGGCGGTGCGAAGCTGTTCGCGCCGCCACGCCGACAGCTTCGCAGGATCGGCCCCTTGGCTCCCTGGCTGCTGCGGGCGCACCAAGTCGAACGCTTGTGCAAGCCACTCCGGCATCGGCAAGTGGACGGCCACGAGGGTCGCTGCCAGCACGACGGAACGTTGGTCGGTTCGAGCCATGGTCGTCACCCCGTGTGGGCGTCCGTTCTCAGCTGCCAACCGAGTAGAAGCCGAGGAAGCGTTCGCACAGCGGCGGCACGGTGCCCAGGCCGCAGGCGATCATCAGGCCGTTCTTCTTCTCCTCCTCGGTCGGTGCCTCGAAGTCGTTGCCGCAGCCGCCCGAGCGCTGCCACCGCGAACCGGCGACCTGACGACGCACCACGACCGTCTCGATCGCCGCGGCCAGCTGCGGGAGTCGCGCTGCGCGATCGGCTTCGGAAGCCGCGGCGAGGCGGCGGCGCAGCTCCGGAAGGCCGCGCACCAGCAGTTCGGCCGGAACGGGCGTGCCGGCCTCGAGCCAGGCCGTGAGCGCCTTCTGCTGCGCGTCGTCGAGCGTGCGCAACGACGCCTTCGCCAGTTCGTCGAGGGTCGCCCCGTGCTTCTCGAGCCCGACCTGCAGCGCAGCGGTCATCGCCGCGAGGCCCTTGCGGCGCAAGGCCACGGCGTCTTCCGGCGACACATCTCCCTCAGCCCTCCGGGCGCCGGGCGTGATCGCCGGCACCTCCAGTTCGATCCGCGTCGCCCGGATCGGCTTGTCGACCTCCTGCCCGGCGCGCGTCGGATCGACCAGCAGCATCGTCACCGCCTTCGTCGTCTTCGCCACGGCGTCGCCACGCACACCCGCCATCTCCTCCACTTCCCCCATGCGCGCGCAGACCAGCGTGCACAGCCCGAACGTCTCCCGCGCGAGCGCGTCGCCGTGCGTCAGCCAGGCGCCGAACCACTGGCTGCCCTCCCAGACCTTGTCCTGCGCGTCGGGCACCACCAGCACCAGCAGCGGCTTGCCGTGCGCCTTGGCGGTCGCGATCGCCGCGGTCAGCTGCTGCTTGCGCCAGGCGGCGACCGGATCGGCGACCGTGCCGGGCGCTGGATCCTGCGCACCCGCCGCCGGGGCGCCGAGGCCGAACGCGTGGGCCAACCACGTGGGGGCCGCCGCGAGGCCGGCGACCGAAGCGAGCGAACGGGCGAAGAACGAGCGGCGGTCGAACGTGGTCATGCTGTGCCTCGACGGCGAACGCCGTGTGCGGTTCCCGCGCGCATGATGGCGCGCCGAGGGCACCCTGCCCAGGCCCGATGCGACCGCGGCTTCCCCGGCGCCAGCACCAGCACGTTCAGCCGCCTGCTACGACCCCTGCTTCTGCAGCGCCTCGATGCGGGCGATCACCTGCTCGGGCTGCGGCCAGCCGCCGCCGAGCACGCCGCGTTCGCGGCTGGCGATCACCTTGCCGTCGACGAGCACGTCGAACTGGCCGAGCGAGCCGTGCTCGCGGGTGACGGGGAGGTCGAGAGCGTCCTCGATGTAGGCGGCAAGACCTGCCGCGCGTGGGCCGAAGCCTCAGGAGTGGCAGTGGCGGATCGTGATCTGCATGGCCGAGGTATCGGCCATCGACGGTCGGAATGCGAGCCGGAGCACAGAGCCTCGCCTCGATCGAAGACCGCGGACCTGGGCGCCCGCGGCCCGCCGGCTATGGTCCCCCGCCGCGTGACCTCGCCTCGCCCCGCCACCACCTGGCGCGCCCTGCTGTGGGCGCTCGTGCTGTTCGTGGCCGTCGACGTGGCGGTGTTCCGTTCGGGCCTCTACGCCTACCTCGCGAAGCCCGACTCGAGCGGCGGCTGGGTCACGAAGTGCACGCTGCTGGCACCCCCGCCGCGCGGCCCGGACGACGTCGCCAGCGTGCTGCTGCTCGGCGACTCGCGCATCGGCGAAGCGATCGACGAGCACACGCTGCGCGACCTGCTGGGCCCGCCGCCGGTCGCGGTCACGCAGGCGTCGCTGCCGGGTTCGTCGCCGCGCGTCTGGGCGCGGCTGTTCGACCGGCTGCCGCAGCCCGAAGGCGGCTTCTCGTTGGTGGTGCTCGGCCTCGCCGACTACGACGACGCCAGCGGCCACCAGGACGAGCAGCACCGCCTGCAGGACCTCGCGTTCCTCGGCCCGGCACTCGGCGTGTTCGAGGCAGCACCCCTGGCGGCGGAACTGGCGCATCCGGACCACCCGCACGCCGCGCGCGACGTCTGGCTCTCAGCCCTGCTGAAGTCGTTCGCGTGGCGTCGCGACGTGCAGGACCTGCTCGCCGATCCCTACACGCGCTACCGGGAGGTGCGGCGCCAGTTCGGGCGCATGCGCTGGGGCGGGCCTCGCGAGGGCAACCCGGCATCGCTCGCCGGCGTGCAGGTCGCCGACGGCGCGATCCGCGGCCTGCCGCGCGACACCGAGCAGGAACGCGTGCTGCTGCGCCACCTGGTGTTCCACGAACACGACGTCGACAACACCGCCTACCGGCGGCGCTGGCTCGGCGAACTCGCCGACGCCGTGCTCGCGAGCGGCGCCGAGCTGGTGCTCGTGCGCATGCCGATGCAGGTGCTGCCGCGGGCCACGCCGCGGGTGCCGGCCACCGCCGTCGTCGACGAACTGGCCCGCCGTCCGGGCGTGCACGTGCTGCCCTACGAACTGTTCGCCGCTGCCGAGACGCCCGAGCGCTTCGCCGACGCGCTGCACGTGAACCGCGACGGACGCAGCCTGTGCACGCGGCTCCTCGCCGAGACGCTGCGCGAGCGCTTCGCCGCACGGCTGGGGCGACCGCGGTGAACTTCCACTCGTTCGTCTTCTTCGGGTTCCTGCTGCTGGTGCTCGGGCTGCACCAGCTGCTGCCGCGCTCCCAGCGTCGCTGGCTGCTGCTCGCCGCCAGCTACACGTTCTACGGGGCGTGGGACTGGCGCTTCCTCGGGCTGATCCTGCTGAGCACGGCGCTCGACTGGTGGCTGGCGCTGCGCATCGCCGACGAACCGGTCCCGGCCCGGCGGCGCCGCTGGATCGTGCTGTCGGTGGTCGCGAACCTCGGCATCCTCGGCGTCTTCAAGTACACCGACTTCTTCCTCGCCGGCTTCTGCGCGCTGACCGGCGCCGATCCGAACGACTGGCTGCTGCACCTCGTGCTGCCGCCGGGGATCAGCTTCTTCACCTTCCAGTCGATGAGCTACACCATCGACGTCTACCGCGGCCACGTGCCGGCGCGCCGCTCGTTCGCCGACTTCGCGCTGTTCGTCGCGTTCTTCCCGCAGCTGGTCGCCG
>JAEUHU010000113.1 GCA_016793305.1 Planctomycetota bacterium | reverse complement strand
ATGCCCGCTTCCACCATGGCGATGGCGAGCTGGTGCAGGTCCTCGAACGCCGCCCACTTCTCGGCCGGCGTCATGCGCGCCAGGAGCGCAAGCTGCTGCGCTTCCGCAGCAGGGCTGGTGTCCATGGCGAGAGGGCGGGCGTCGTTCACGCCACGAACGCTACCACGCGCGTTGCGCACCCAGTAGCAGGCACCCGCCAGGCCGACGCACGCCGGTCACTGCGCCTGGCGGCGCTTCCCGGTCCGCGCGTCCCGCTCGGCGTGCGGCTGCCAACGCCCCCACTTCGACTCGTAGTAGGCCTTGTTGCGTTCGAACAAGCGCGCCTTCTCGGCGGGATCGATCCGGCCGAACGACGCCGACAGCTCGTGGTGCACGAACACGTCCTCGGCGCAGACGATGCGCCGGCCGAGCTGGCGCACGCGCTGGCAGTAGTCGTCGTCCTCGAAGAAGCCGGTGCCGAACGCGGGGTCGAGGTCGCCGACCGCCAGGTAGACGTCGCGCGGCATCGCCACGCAGAAGAACGCCAGCACCGGGATGTCGAACAGCAGGCCGGCGTTGCCGCCGGTGCGGGCCGCGGCCTCGCGCAGCATGCCGGGCATGTCGGTGTAGGTCGTGTCGATGCGCGCTTCGTTGCCGATGTTGTTGGTGATCGGCCCGATCAGGCCGATCGACGGGTCGCGCCGCAGGTGCGCGGCGAAGGTCCTGGCCCAGCCGGGCGTCACCACCAGGTCGTTGTTGAGGATCACCAGCACCTCGGCCCCCGCGGCGGCGACCGCGGCGAGCCCCTGGTTGCAAGCGGCGGCGAACCCGCGGTTGTCGGGGTTGCGGATCACCCGCACGCTCGGCTCGCGTTCGACCTCGTCGAGCCAGGCCGCGGTGCCGTCGGTGCTCGCGTTGTCGACGATGACGACGTCGAGCGGCGGTGCGGCCGGGTCCTCGAGCAGCGAACGCACGCAGCGGCGCGTCAGCGCGAGCCCGTTCCAGGCCACGACGACCACGCCGAAGCGCGGCTCGGGCACGGCGGCCACGGCTGCGACCAGCGCCGTGGCCCGACTCGCCCAGGTCTGGCCTTCGGCGAACGCGAGGCGGGCCGCGACCGCGGCCGGGTCCTGCGCCTCGCGCACCGCCTGCCGCAGGGCCGTGGTGCACGCCGCCGCATCGGCGCCGATGCGCACGAACGGCGCCAGCTCGGGGAGCATCAGCTCGGGCATCGGCGTCGCGACCACCGGCTTGCCGGCGGCGAGCGCTTCGTAGGCCTTCACCGGATTCGTGGCCAACGTCAGCCGGCTGATCACGAACGGCACGAACAGCACGTCCATCGGCGCGATCACGGCCGGCAGGTCGGCGTAGGCGAGCTCGCCGAGGAAGCGCACGTTGGGCAGGCCGGCGAGAGCCTGCTGCACACCGGCACTGTCGGCGCCGACCAGCAGGAAGTCGTGGTCGGGCAGCGCCGCCGCGACCGCGCGGAACAGCCGCACGTCGAACCACTCGGCGATGGCGCCGAAGTAGCCGACCACCGGCCGCGGCGTCGGCGCCTGCTTCCTGGCTCCGGCGAAGTGTCGCGGGTCGCACGCATTGCGGACCATCGCCAGTGGCACGTCGGAACGCGCGCGCCGCATCGCGTTCTCGAGCGCACTGCTGCTGACCACCACCAGCCGGGCCTCGGCGAGCAGCCGCTGCTCGTCGGCGACCAGCGCCGCGTTCGCCGTCGCGAAGCCGTGGTGGTCGTCCATGCAGTCGTAGACCAGATGTGAACGCGGCACGAGCCGGGCGAGCGCCACCCAGCCCGGATGGTCGACGAGCGCCACGTTTGGCCCGACGCCGACGTGCGCGAGCAGGGCGCGCAGGCCCATGGCGAGCGCGTCGCGCACGCCGGGCGGCGGCGTGCCGGCGTAGATCGACACCATCGCCGGCGCGTGCAGGCGGATCTGGTGGATCGGCAGCGCGGCGTCGACCCGTTCGATCGAGAAGCCCGGCTTCGGCACCAGCACGGGGTTCGGCGCCACGTAGAACACGCGATGGCCGCGGCGCGCCAGCTCGCGCGCCAGGTGTTGCGGCCGCTGCATGCGGAACGCCCAGTCGACGACGCCGAACACCAGCACGTCGTCGCGGCCCGCACTGCCCGGCGGCATCGGCGGCAGTTCCGACGGCGCCCGCAGCGCCGCCTGCATCGAACGCCGCACCGCCTGGAACTCGCGGTACTCGTTCGTGTGCCGCAGCAGCGGCGCGAACACCGTGAAGTAGGCGACCTTCGCCCGCCACTGCCAGCGCAGCGGCACGAGCTTCTTGGCGGTGTGGGCCGCGCCGAGCAGCAGTCGACGGGCTGCAGTGGCGACCGCCCGCACGGGTGCCGTCCACCGGCGCGCGTGCCGCGTGGCGAGCGGCCTCGGCGGAGCGACCGGACATCCGTCGCTCCGTCCGTGCTGCCAGCCGTCCAGTGCCGTGCGCAGCGCCTCGTAGGTGAGGAAGCCGCGCTTCTCGTAGTAGAGCGGGCCCGCGTGCGGTCGTTCGCCGAGCCGGACGACGGACACCGGCTGCAGCGCCGCGGTCCCGCGCCACAGCATGTGCAGCACGACGAACGGGAACAGCCCGAGCCAGGTCGTGCGCTGCGACGGGTACGACAGGCAGACCCGCAGCTGCGCCAGACGCTCGCGGAAGCCCAGGCGTCGCCTGGCGACCGGACCGTTGGCGGCGAGCGGCGACAGCACACGGAAGAGCGGCCCCGGCCGGCGGAACGCGTTGTAGAGCGGGAACTGCCGCCCGTCGGCGAGGCGACCGCGTCGTTGCAGGGCGAGCACCGTCACGGCGTGCAGCGCGTCGTGGTCGTGGTGCCCACCTTCCCAGGCCGCCAGGTGCACCGAGGAGCCGGCGGGCACTTCGTCGAGCAGCTTGCCGACCAGCTCGGCGACCTGCGGCAGCGACTCGTACAGCCGGCCGTCGCGCACGCCGTGGGTCACACCGAAGAAGTGCACGTCCGCGAGTTCGACCCCGAGCCGCTGCAGCACCGCGCGCGACTCCGCGTCGCGCACCGCCGGATCGCCACCGAGCGAGCCGTCGGTGAAGTAGGCACAGACCACCCGTTCGCCCGCTCGCCGCGCGTCGCCGATCGCCGCCAGCACACCGAACTCGTCGTCCTGGTGCGCGAACAGGAACAGCGAGGTGCGGGCGGCCGTCACCGGACCGTTCACGGTCGGCGCGCCGCGGTGAACCGGCCGTGGATCGCCTGGCGCGGCACCGTGCCGATGTCGTGCGCCAGGAAGGCGAGCAGCAGCTGCAGGCCGATCAGCGCGGTCAGTGCCGCGAGGATCACCGTGCCGGTCGGGGCCTGTTGGTTGGCGTTGGAGTAGGCGATCCAGTTCCAGATTCCGAACACACCGCCGAAGCCGAGCAGCAGAACGCCGACCGGCAGCTCGACCGACGCGAGCGAGAGGTCGCGCAGGTAGTAGTTGTAGAAGACGCGCTTGGTGGCGTTGCGCAGATGCTTCCACAGGAACTCGCCGACGATGCGCCGAACCCGCAGGTTGCTGACCTCGTCGCCGTAGCGTGCGTCCATCGGCACGTCGAGCACAACGGCGCGCAGCGTGTTGAGGCGGAACAGCAGGTCCGTCTCGAAGAAGTAGCGCGAGCTGATGCTGCCGAACGGCAGGTGCCTGGCCACGTTCGCGTGGATCGCCGTGTAGCCGTTGGTCGGGTCGAACACGTCCCAGTAGCCCGACGACAGCTTGGTCATGAACGACAGCACCGCGTTGCCGAACAGCCGCAGCTTCGGCATGGCGCGGATGCGTTCGAGGTCGAAGAAACGGTTGCCCTTCGTGTAGTCGGCCTCGCCGGCGAGGATCGGCCGCACGAACACCGGCAACAGCGCCGGGTCCATCTGGCCGTCGCCGTCGACCTTGACGAGCACTTCGCAGCCGTCGTCGATCGCCGCTCGATAGCCGGCCATCACGGCCCCACCGACTCCGAGGTTCTGCGGCAGGAACACCACGCGCACACGCTCGTCGCGACACTCGCGCTCGACGAGTCTGCCGGAGCCTTCGGGGCAGGCGTCGTCGACGACGAAGATCCGCGACACCTCGGCCGGCATCGCCGCCAACACCCCCAGCACGTGCCGCGTCACCTTGTAGGCCGGCACGATCGCGGCGATCCGGCCGGTGCCGGACCCGCGCGGGGCCGGGCGCGGCAGCACGAACGTCCTCTCGGCGTGAGTGGGCGCTGGGGCGGCGCCGTGGCTCGCGTCGGTCGAGTTCGTCGCCTCAGCGCTCGGGATCGGTTCCATCCGGGTTCGGGTTCGTCACTGCCTGAAGGTGAGTCCGGCGAACAACACCGGGCTGGTCGAGTGGCCCGTCGCGTAGACGAGAGCGGCCACGGCACCGGGCGGCGCCACCACGTCCATGCTAGGAGTGCTCGCTTCGACCTGGCAAGCGAACACCTGGATGTCGCAGTGCACGAGGCCGCCGTCGGCGCCGATCCAGTTGACCTGGAGGCGGGCATCGGCCGGTGCCACCGGGTCGACCCGCAGGACCTCGGCCTGCAGGCGGTACTCACGGCCGGCGACGACGTCGACCCGCTGCGCCGCAGGCGCTCCGACGTGCACGACGAGCCCGCGGCCCGGCAGAAGGCGTGCGTTCGGGTCGATGCTCCACGCCGACGCGTCCTCGAACCGGCCAGCGCGAAGCAGTTCGCGACGGAAACGGAAGCGCTCGTCGAGCACACGGACCGACACGTTGCCGATGGTGCGCACTTCGCGCGACACGGCGCGCACACGTTCGCGCGCTGCTTCGTCCTCCCAGCCGTCCACCAGCAGCAGGTGGCGCACCCGCCGCCCGGCCAGCAGTTCCCCCAGCGCCTCCGCGGTCGTCGCCGCCCGCACCTCGGCCGCGAACGTGTGGCAGTACCAGTTGGGCACCAGAACGTCGGCGCGCAGATCGGCAGCCATCGCCGGCCCGAACAGGGCCACCGGCGTCATCTCCCGGTTCAGTTCGTTGACGAGGCGCTCGGCGACCCGCAGCGGTTGGCGAACCGCGAGGTGATCGAGTGCTGCGCGTTCCCCGAGCAGCACGGGCAGGTGGACCTGGTGGTTGTAGCCACCCGTCGTGAAGCAGACGAGGTTCAGCACCACGGTGGCGACGACACTGCCGACCAACAGCAGGCCACCACGCGTGCGCGGCAGCGCTCCGGCCACGGCCGCACCGGCCAACGCACTGGCGATCGCGAACGTCGGGAACACGTAGCGCAGGTAGGCGGTCTGCGAGAACACGAGCCACAGGGTGGCCGCGGCGAAGCCGGCGAGCACAAGCGCGCGGCGGTGGCCCACGACCGAGAAGCCGAGCACGGCCGGCACGACCAGCAGCAACCACTGGAAGCCCGCCGCACCGGCCGACGCTTCGAGGTAGCGGCCCGAGTCGAAGGTCATCCGGTAGAGCACGTCCCACGTGGTGCCGCGCGCGAAGACGTCCGGCGCGGCGAAGTTCTCCTGCGGGAAGTACGGCGAGCGGAACACGCCGTTGAAGAACGGGAACACGGGGTTGCCGGTGAGCCACCACGCCCGCACGTACGGCTGGCTGCCGACCACGGCGAGCGCGACCATGGCCCCTGCGAGCGCCCGTCGATGCTCCGGCCACCACGTCCGCCAACGCGCGGCCAACAGCAGTGCCAGCAGCGGCAGCGACAGCAGCGTCACCAGCTTCGCCGACATGCCGCCGCCGGCCAGCACGCCGGCGACCACCAGCAGGCCGCTGCGTTCCGACGCTGCAGTGCCGCGCGCCACCGCGCGCACCACGGCCAGTGCCGCCCCGACGACACAGCACGACCACATGCCCTCGATGAACAGGCTGCTGGTCTCGGTCAGCGTCAGCGGGGTCGTCAGGAACACCAGCACTGCGCACAGCGCCGCGACCCGTTCGGCGCCGAGCCAGCGCGCGGCGTCGAACACGAGGCGGCCGAGCAGCAGCACGCAGGCGAGGTTGACGAGCCGCGCCCCGCTCTCCCCGGCCAGCACGTAGCCGATCGTGTAGAGCCAGTCACCGAGCGCCGGCATCACGCACCAGGCGTGGGTCGCGACGTCGAACTCCCACACGGAACGGAACGCGATGCGGGCTGGCATCAGCAGGTGCGACACCAGCGCGTCGTGGCCGGTCTCGGGCATCGCCACGACCAGCAGGTGCACCAGCGCGATCGCCGCGACGGCGGCGGCGACCGCTTCGTCGCCCAGGCCCGCTGCACCCGGTCGACGTTCCGTCACGAACCAGTCGCGCCCGCGCCGCAGCAGCGCCGCCGCGTCGGCGCGCGCGAACCACATCGGCAGCGTCAGCAGCAGCGCGTAGACACCGGCGTGATTGACGGGCCACGCGACCAGCAGGCCGACGACGGTGCCGTGGCCGACCATGCCGACGAGCCCGCACTCGACGTCGCCGACCTCGGGCCAGCGCCGCAACACGAGTCGGCCGAGCAGCACGCACGACAGCGCGAACCAGACCACCGTCGCGAGTGCTCCCAGTTGCCCGAAGGCCGCCGCCATGACGACGGCGCTGGCGACTCCGACCGGCAGCGCGCGCCAGCGGCGCCGCGCGGCGAGAGCCAGGACGCCGAGCACGAACGCCAGGAAGCCGGCGAAGTAGTCGAGGTGGGCTGCAGTCCGCCAGCGCTCCCCGTGGGAGAACCATCCATGGGCGGTCAGAGCGCCGCCGAGCAGCGCCGTCGCCGCCAGCATCGGACCCAGCCACGAGGTTCGCGTTCTCCGTGTGACGCCGTCGCTCATGGCTTCGGCAGCGAACAGAAGAACAGTTCGGTCCGCACCACACCGTTCGCCGGCTGGTCGTACTGCCGGTAGTCGACCTCGAACCCGAGCGCCCGCAGCGCCTCGTCGAGCTCGGTGCCGTAGACGCGATAGGAGAGGGCCGCATTCTCCGGGTCGTTGGCGTCGCCGTGGAACTCGTCGGGCAGCACGTGCTCGTCGCGCGCCGGATCGACCGGATCGTGCACCACGACGCGATGCAGCGTGTCGCGCTGCGCACGCGTGTGCGGCACCGTGAACACGTAGCAGCCGCCCGGCGCCAGCACGCGCCGGATCTCGGCGTGCGCGCGCTGGTCGAGGCGCACGTGCTCCATGACGTCGCTCGTCAACACCAGGTCGAACGCGCCGTCGGCGAACGTCAGCTTCTGCAGGTCCTGGTTGGTCGCGAACGGGCGCGCTTCGACCGGCGCCCCGAGCGGATCGCGTGGGCGGAAGCGCGACACCTGCACGTCGACGTCCTTGCACGCCGCCAGCAGGTCGGGCAGTGGATACGCGCAGGTGAGGTAGTAGAACGGCAGCTGCGCGTCGTAGACGCGGAAGCGACGGCCGAGCCGCAGGTTGGCCAGCGCCGCCAGCGACGGAGCCCGCACGCCGGTCGTGCGCTCGATCGCGCGCAGCACGCCGAGCGCCATCGCGCGGTAGCGGCTGGTGGTGCGGCACGAGGTGCACACCATCGACTCGCGCGCGATCGCCGGGTCGCCGACGAACGCCGCGTCCTCGCCGCACACCGGGCAGCTGCCGAGCCAGTACGTGGCGTTGCCGAACTGCTGGCGCA
>JAEUHU010000108.1 GCA_016793305.1 Planctomycetota bacterium | reverse complement strand
CACGAACGCCTACGACGAGGCGATCACGACGCCGACCGAGCAGTCGGTGCGGCGCGCGATGGCGATCCAGCTGATCATCAACAAGGAGCTGGGCCAGGCGAAGAACGAGAACCCGCTGCAGGGCTCGTTCCTGATCGAGGAACTGACCGATCTCGTCGAGGAGGCCGTCTACGCCGAGTTCCTGCGGCTGTCCGAGCGCGGCGGCGTGCTCGGCGCGATGGAGACGATGTACCAGCGCGGCAAGATCCAGGACGAGTCGATGCTCTACGAGAGCAAGAAGGCGAACGGCGAGCTGCCG
Source organism: Planctomycetota bacterium (assembly GCA_016793305.1). Next base: position 2,236 of record JAEUHU010000108.1, on the reverse strand, counting down.
ATCGTCGGCGTCAACACGTTCCTCGGCCGCGACGGCTCGCCGATCCAGGTCGTGCACGAGGTCATGCGCAGCACCGACGACGAGAAGCAGGCGCAGATCGACGGACTGCTGGCCCACCAACGTTGCCACCAGGAGGCCGCGACCACGGCCCTGGACGCGCTGCAGAAGACGGCGCTCGCCGGCGGCAACGTGTTCGCGGCCCTGATGGACGCCGCCAAGGTCTGCTCGCTCGGCCAGATGTCGGCGGCGCTTTATCGGGTCGGCGGGCAGTACCGGCGCAACATGTGATCCGACCCCGGGCTCGCGGCGAGCGCGCCACGGCCCGCCCGGACGGAATCCGGCACCTCGGTCCGGGTGGTTCCTTGCCCCCATGCGGCGGTTTCGTCGCTCGAAGGAGGAAACCACCCACCTAGACTGATCCCCGAGGGAATCGCCATGCCATCCAGCCGACTCACAGGCGCCGTCGCCGCCTCGTTCCTGTTCCTGCTCGCTGCCTGCGGCGGCGGTCGTCCCGGCCCGAAGGGCCCCGACCTCGAAGCCTCGGCCGACAGCCAGGCCCGCGACTCGAACCGCCCGGAGGTCGCCGTGCGCGGCGGGGCCGGCGCGGCGATCTTCTGGACCACGAACGGCGGCGCGGTGGTCGCGGCCGAGTTCGACTCCCGCCGGGAGCCGGCCGGTGCCCGCATCACCTGGCCGCGCAACGGCGACGCCACGGTGCGCCTCGACGACCTCGAGAGCCGGCGCTTCGTGCTGCTGCGCGAACGCGACCCGAACCGGGTCGACTGCTTCGTGCACGAGGCGAACGGCACGTTCGTGCGGGCCTTCGCGGTCGTGAAGACCACGACCGGTCACTCCTACGCCGACATCCTGCAGAGCGCCGCGTTCACCGGGCAGCTGATCGGCCAGATCGACTTCGGCACCTCGACCGGCAGCTTCGCCCTGGTCGCCGATGCACTCGCCGACCTCGGGCCGCTCAGCCCCGTGCCGGCGAGCCTCGTCGGCCTGGTCGAGGGCGCGAGCCTCGGCGCCACCGGCAGCCAGCCGGTCACCGTGCGGGCGCTGCGGCTGTGCGCGATCGGCCTGCTGCCGGTCCTGCTCGGCGACGCGTGGCGCGACCTCACCGGCTCTGCCACCGTGCTGTGGCTGCTGGCGGCCCTGCGCGGCGAGACGATCGTCGACTTCGCCGCCGCGAACTTCCGCCACGGCGACCCCACGATGCAGGAGCATCTCGACCATGCGATGCGCCAGATCGTCGATCCGTCGAGCCCACCGATCGGTTCGTTCTGGGACGAATGGAGCAGCTGCATCCTGGACGGCCTGCCGTTCCGCGACGAAGTGCTGGAGGAAGCGCGGCTGCAGTTCCAGCTGCGCCCGACGGCGCTGCCGACCCTCGGCAACGTGCAGCTGCCGGCGTCGTTCACGCTGCCGCTCGGCGGCCCGCCGCGGGTCCCCGTCACCGTCTCGGGCCAGTGCGTGCTGCAGAGCGGCGTCGTGTTCGTGCTGACGGGGACCGTCGACGCGATCGGCTCGGTGAGTTGCTCCGGCATCCAGGGCGGCAGCACCCTGGTGCTGATCGGGCTGATCGGCGCCACCACCTTCGACGGCGCCTGCAACCTGAACGGCGTCGACGGCACCTGCACGGGCACGCAGCAGAACTTCGGCGCCTGCAACGCGGCCCAGGAGAGCGGCGGGCGCGGCACGTTCACGTTCGCGCACTACGTCGGCGGCGGCACCGGCACGGTGACGTTCTCCTACGACGCCTACAGCATCCCCGACCAGTTCGTGGTGCGCACGGTGGCCGGCGAGCGCTTCAGCACGGGCCAGCTGGTCTCCGGCGCCCAGACGGTGCCGATCCTGCTGAACGACGAACCGATCGTATTCGTCAGCGTCAGCGCGCCGAACCAGGGCACGGCCTGGGACTACACGCTGTCGTGCCTGCAGTGAGGGAGCACGGTCGGCACCAGCCCCGATCCCTTACCAGCCCTGGATCTTCGTACCGAGCTCGTCCAGCTTGCCGCCGAGGCAGTCGCGCACCTTGTCGCGCGCGCGCATGAAGTGGCTGCGCAGCGTCGCCTCGTTGGCGACACCGGTGCGCTGGCCGATCTCGGCGAACGACAGCTCGTGCTGGCGCCGCATCACGTAGACGTCGCGCAGCTGCTTCGGCAGCTTGGCGACGCACTCGCCTTCGGCCTTCTCGAGCTCGCGGAAGCGCACGATCTGGGTCGGCGTCTCGCCC
>JAEUHU010000098.1 GCA_016793305.1 Planctomycetota bacterium | reverse complement strand
CGATCGCCGGTGCCGCTGACCTCGGCGCGGACGGGTGCTCGACCCCGTGCAGGGTTCCGATCGTGGCCGCCCGCCGACGATCACCCGACGATGCTGCAAGCCGCGCGACAGATCAAGCGCACGGCGCGGATTCGCCCGGGGGCGACCCCGTGGGAGATGGGCCGGCACTCTGCTCGTGGTGAGCCCTCCTTCTTCGCGCGCTGGCTAGCGACCACCCAGGCGATCGAACATCTCCGGCGTGACCAACTTCAGGTCGGCGAACGCGACCCCCCAGGCCGGCACCCCCTGAGGCTCGAACGCTCCGCGCGTGCGAGCGCCACCGAGCGCCTCCCGCAGCAGCGGTGGCAACCGGCTCGGGTCGCCGCCCCCACGCGTGAGGCTCGGCCGCTCGGCGGCGAACGGTCGGAAGTCGGCGTACTTCGGCGTGGCGATCACCAGGTAGCGGTCGAGCATCGGTTCCTCCGACGCCCACTGGTCGCTGCGCACCAGCCACACGCACTTGGTGAACTCCTGCCCGGCCGCCACGACATTGCTCTCGTCCTTGCCGTACAGCACCCAGATCTCGCCGTTCTCGGCCACCGAGAGGATCGCCATGTGCAGGTCCTGGTCGGTGCGGTTCCACGCCCGCACCCGCACCAGGCTGCCGTTCGCCCGGTTCTCGTCGCCGCGCGCGGAGTCGTACACGGCCACCCCAGCGACCCCGCTGATCGCGCGCGCCACGCCTGCGTCGACGCGCAGGCGCTTGGCCACCGGGACCCGAAGCCTGGTGGCGTCCTCTTCCGTCGCCGGCAGCACCTCGATGCCGACGTCGAACGCACCGGGCGTGGCGACGCTGTTCCACAGCACGCGACGATGGTGCTCGCGCAGCAGCGCGGCGGTCACCCCGTCGGCGGTGGCAGGGAACGGTTGGCTGCGGCGGCCGTCGGCGTGCCGCAGCACGAGCTCGGCGTCGGCGCGTTCGAGCACGACGTCCGCTAGGGCCGGCTCGGCGAGTCCGACGTACGGAATGCCCTCGAGCAACGACGGGGGAACATCCTTGCCGAGTCCGACGCGGAAGGTCGGTTCCCGATCGCCGAACGAGGTTGGCCGCGCGCGCAACGGCACCCGCGGCAGCGGGTCGTCGCCGAGCAACAACGCCCGGCTCGACTCCTCGTAGACGCGCTGCACGACCGCGGTGCCGCGCTTCGTTTCGTCGAAGTCGACCAGGTCCAGCGACGCGCCCTCGCCGATGCCGTGGATCGCGCCGGCGGCCAGCAGCAACTCCGAGCTCCCGAGCAGCGGCTCGAACGGATAGCCGGGCGGCACCGTTCGGCCGCGCCCGCCCATCACCCGCCGGCGGGCGTCGCCGACCAGGTGGATGCGCTGCGAACGATGCGAGCCCTTGCCGATCGCCGAGGCGTAGGTCCACGCGACGACCTCGTCCCAGGTGGCCTCGGGCCCAGCCGAGGCCAGGGCCAGGCTCAAGTAGTAGGTGCACGTTCCGAAGTGCTGGCAGTTGGCCTTGCACTCGAACGGAAGCGTGAGCTCCCCGGCCTCCTCCGTCGCGGCACAGGCGGCGATGTGCACCACATGCCGCAGCTCGTCGGCATCGATGCCGCCGTCCTCGACCGGTGCTTGGAGCCCGTTCGGCCAGATCGCCGCGACGCGCGCGCGGTCGAGGGGTGCCGTGCCACGGCCGGCGTCCCGCACGCGCCCCTTGCCGCTGCCGCGCAGCATGCCGCCCGAGTGGCAGCAGTCGGTGACCACGACGACGTCGGCGGCGCGCACGGCGCGCA
>JAEUHU010000089.1 GCA_016793305.1 Planctomycetota bacterium | reverse complement strand
GCGATCGTCGCCGCCTCGTCGCCACCGAGGCGCTTGCTCAGCAGCACGCGCTCGACCAGGTTCAACTGCGCGAACGTCCACGGCTCGAGGTAGCCCCGCAGGTCGGAGCCGAGCAGCCAGTGGTCGACGAACGTCTTGTCGAGCTTGTTCGCCAGCAGCGGCTTCACCACCGCGGCGAAGAACTGCGGGTCCTTGTGGAACAGGAACAGGTGCAGCTCGTGGCAGGCGTGCTCGTCGTAGAGCTTCTGCTTCTGGGCCTGATCGAGCGCCGGCCACTGCATCAGGAAGCCGAACTTCGCGAGCTCGGCGTCGCGCGAGATCGTGGTGAACAGCCGGAACACGCTGGCCAGCGAGTCGTGGATCTCGACCTGCGCCTGCCGTGCGTCCTCGAGCTTCGCCGTGCCGCCGGCCGTGACGAACTCGATGCGCTTCTGTTCGGCGAAGTGCTGCTGCGGGTCGAGCGACTTCGGCAGCTGCCGCGCGCGCGGCTGCAGCGGCTGCTCGGCGCGCACGACGTGCGTCGTCACCGCCTGGTCGCGGTCGAGCGCCACCACCTGCAGGAAGTGCCCGTCGCCGAGCTCCTGCGTCGGCACGCGTACGATGCCGTCGGCACCGGGGACGAGGTTCGCGAGCACCGTGGCGCCCTGTGGCAGCCAGTCGAGGTTGGCGAACTCCCCGGGGTTGCCGCCGAACCCGGCTTCCGAGCCAGCCTTGCCAGGCGAGCCCGCCGCTCGCCCTCGACCGCCGCGCCCGCCATAGGCGCTGCCGGCACCACCACCGATGCCGACCGGCGCATTGCTCGAGTCCTGGATCGCCCACGGGTTGGCGAGCAGGCTCGGCCGCGCCAGCATGTTGCCGAAGAACTTCGCCTGCAGGCGCCGTTCGAGCACGTAGCGATACTCCTCGCTGAGCTTGCGGCCTGAGTAGTAGCTGCTCAGGGTCGGTTCGTCCTGCACGACGCTCGGGGGCCTGCCAGCGTCTCCGAGCAGCTGCGCGAACGGGTCGAACGTCGGCAGCTGGCGCGTGCCGACCACCACGACGCGCGTCGCCGCGGTCGCATTGGCGACGCGCACCTCCAGACCAGCGTCGTTCGCGCTGGCCTGCACCTGCAGCGGCGTCGCATCGCCGACGGTCAGCTGGCGGGTGCTGCCGAGCAGCCACGGGCCGCTCACCGCGCCGCGGATCACGCGCACGGGGATGCGCATGCCGCTGCGGTGCAGGCGCAGCTCGTACTCACCGGGGGCGAGGTCGCGCAGCTCGACGAAGCCGTCGGCGATCGCCAGGTGCGCGAACTCGTCCTGTTCGCTGCCGAGCAGCGAGAACTCGGCGCGCGTCGGGGCCGTGGCCGAACCGTCGTACGGGACGCGCAGCACCTGACCGGCGAGGCCGTGCAGCGCCGCCGGGAAGCGCACGCGCATGCGCGGCAGTTCGTAGTGGCCGCCGGTGGCGTCGGGTCGCTGGATCGTGACGGCGGTGGCACCCGGCAGGCTGCCGAGCTCGATGCGACCGTCGGCGTTGGTCTGCAGGAAGAAGGTCGCCGGTTCCCGGTAGTCGCGCAGGTGCACCTGCACCGTGCACGGGCGGCCACCCTGCGGCTCGCCGTTCTTGCCGCGCAGCTCGACCACGTAGCCGTCGCCCTTCGGCAGCAGCATGGCGGTGCCGGTCTCGGCGGTGGCGTCGATGCGATTGCAGGCGAACGCGACCGCGGGCGTCGCCAGCGGCACGTCCTTGCCGGCGAGGTCCTTGACGGTGCCCCGCAGCGACACGGCCAGGGACGCGAGTCGTTCGGGCACCTGGATCTCGTGCACGAGCTCGCGTTCGTCGACCAGCTTCAGGTCGCGCACTTCCTGGGTCGTGGCGACCCCGTCGTGGTCGGTGGCGACGATCGTCAGCACCGGGTCGACCAGCAGCTGCAGTGGCACGTCCTGGTCGCCGAGGCGCAGCTGCGGTCGCACCAGCACGCGCGCCTTGCCGCCGGCGAGCAGCGCTTCACGCGCCGTGTGCACGCTCGCGGCCAGCTGGTAGCTCTCCGCCTGGTGCTGGAAGTTGGCGAGGCCGGTGTGGTCCCCGGCGTGCAACACCGCCTTCTTCATGCCTGGGCTGGTGCTGAACGGCAGCACGATCTCGCCGCGTTCGTCCGCGCGGTACTCCCGTCCACCGAACCACGCGACGGCGTCGGTGCGGTGCGCGCCACTCTCGTCGTGTACGCGCAGCACGTGGCCCGCGGCTCCCGGCGTCTCGACGAGGCGCAGCTCGCCCTTGTGGATCACGGCGCGGCTGCTGATGCCGTTGCCGACGAACTCGACTACGTAGGTGCCGGCCTTGTCGAGCATCGGCAGCGGGAACGTGCGCGCGACGCGGCGCATCGTCGGGTCGTCGTAGCGGTAGCTCTGCTCGTGGTTGGCGACGATGCCGTCGAGCTCGATGGTCGCGTCGACCGGCTTCTGCTTGTCGATCAGGTAGCGGTAGGCGTCGACCGCGAACACCTTCACCAGCAGCGTCGGCACGTTCTTGGTCTCGACCACCAGCTCGACCCGGTCGCCGGCCGCGTAGCGCGTGCGCGCGGTGGGCAGGAAGCGGAGCTCGACGCGCTTCTCGAGCTCGGCGACCAGGCTGGGCGAGTCGATCAACGCGTACCAGCGCTGCGGGTCGCCCTGGCCGAGCAGCAGCTTGGTCTCGGCGAACACGCGCTTCAGCCAGTTGGTGTCGACGAACTCCGCGTAGGCCTCGTAGCCGTCCTCGCTGGCGAACGCGTGCTCGAAGCAGGCGCGCAGCAGATCGTCGCCCTGGCCGATCGGCTCGAGCAGCGTCGGCGGACCGAGGTTCGGGTCGACCACGTGGGAGCTGTCGCGGACTCCGCGCAACATCTGTTCGGACGGGTAGGCGTGCCGACGCGGCAGCCGCAGGTAGGCGAGGAAGCGCTCGCGATCGGGGCCACCCTGCGTCAGGTCGTGTTGCAGCGCGTGGTGCAGCACGTGCGCCTTCAGCGAGTTGAAGGCCGGCGACAGGCGCTGCGCGAACTCCCACAGCCGCGCCAGGTGACGACTTCGCGCCGCCGGATCGAGCTGCCAGTCGCCGTCGTTCGGCGGCAACAGGCGCTGCAGGTAGACGTCGACGAAGCGACGGTCCTGCAGCAGGTTCGGCTGCAGGCGCAGGCAGTCGTCCAGCTGGGCTCTTCGCAGCAGGCCGTGGATCGGCAGTGAGCCGAAGCCACCGCTGTTGCGGCGGGCGAGGTCGCGCACGACCAGCGCCGGCAGGTTGTCGACGTCCGGGCGATCGAGGCGCTGCAGCAGGCTGCGCAGCTGCTGCTCGTCGAGGTTGCTCGCCAGCAGGCCCGGCAGGGCGGCGTCGGTGAAGCCGTTCACCGTGCCTGGGTGTTGCGCCAGCGCTTGGGCGGTGAGGCGGGCCGGCGACAGCAGCTCGGGATCGACACGGGTCGGCAGGTCGGACTTGGCGCCCGGGATCACCGGCGCGTGCCCGTAGCCCAGACCGAGCCGCTGACGCAAGAACAAGAACGCCGCCGCGGGGTCGTCGCCGGCACTCAGCAGCGCCAGCCGGTTCTCGATCTCGAGCACCCGGTTCGTGCGGTTGTGGCGTTCGATCCAGGTCGGCAGCACCTGGCGCACCGTTGCGAAGTCACGCACGCCGAGCCGTTCGCGGCAGAGGTAGTAGTAGTGGTCCTCGGTGCCCGGGATCAGCGTCGCCACCGCCTTGCTGCGGTCGGGCGACAGCGCGAACGTTTCCTCGAAGCCGATCGGGATGCCCTGGGAGCCTTGGGCTGCAACGGCAGCGCTGAGTGCGGCGAAGGCCAGCAGGGTGGTGACGGGACGCAGCATGGAGCGGTGCATGTTCGGATACGTGGAGCGGTCAGTAGGTCGATGGCATGGCGTCGTGGCGATCATCGTGCCGCCACGGCGCGCGTAGAATCAGGGTCCGTAGGGCGCAGACGTGTTCGGCGGCGGCCGAATGCAGGGGTTCGGGCTCGGTTCCCACGGAGTTCGGAAGAGTCACGGAAGTGGCCTCAGCGCGCCGGCGGCGCGATCTCGCGGATGACGGCGCCGCGGCGTTCGTCGAGCACGAGCACGGCGTAGCGTTCGGCGCCGAGGTTGGGATCGTCGGACAACGACGCGTAGTCGAAGCGTCCGCGCAGGTCGGTGTAGCCGTCCTTGTGGAAGCGCACGGTGCCGCCGGGCAGCCTGGCGAACACCTTGACGTAGGCCTTCGGCAGCGGTGCCTTGCCGTCGGCGGTGGTGACGACCACCTGGCCGAAGTTCTCGAGGAAGCGCACGGCGAGGTCGTTGGCGAAGTACTGCACGCTGCGCACGAGGCCCTGCGCACGCACCTCGACGAGCACGTTCTTCTGGTGGAAGCGCTGCGGCAGCTCGAAGGCGAGCTGCGCCTGGTCCTTCGGCAGGTCCTTCGTCTCGGCGAGGGTCGGCTGCACGTAGGCGGCACTGGTGCCGCCCTGGTTCTGGAACGGCTGCGCCGAGAAGGCGAACTCGACGTCGAGCTCGTAGTAGCGCACTTCGCACTGGGCGATGTTCTTGTGGGCGATCGTCAGCGTGCGGCCGCTGACGGCGAGTTCGAGTGCGGCGGCCTTGGCGACCGCGTCGGCGACCGGCTCGCCGGTCGGCTGGGTCGATCCGCCGGCGGCTTCGTCGAGCTGCGCCAGCACGGCCTGGAAGCGCTGCTGCCAGTGCGGGACCGGGTGGTCCTTGTGCCGGGTGGCGAGCTCCTTCGCCTTCGCCGTGTCGCCGGTGAAGAAGCAGGTGTAGGCGGCGAGGTAGTCGTACTGCACGCGCGTCGCGACCTGCGTCGCATCGACCTTGGCGAACGCGGCGAGGCCTTCCTCGATGCGATCCTGCAGCAGCAGGTAGTAG
>JAEUHU010000033.1 GCA_016793305.1 Planctomycetota bacterium | reverse complement strand
CAGGTGGTTCTGGATCATGTCGCGGATGATCCCGCTCTCCTCGAAGTAGCCGCCGCGCGAGCCGACGCCGATCGACTCGGCGACGGTGATCTGCACGTGGTCGACGAACTTCTCGTTCCACAGCGGCTCGAAGATGCCGTTCGCGAAGCGCAGGGCGAGGATGTTCTGGACCGTCTCCTTGCCGAGGTAGTGGTCGATGCGGAACACCTGGCGCTCGCGGAACGCCGCGCGCACCTGGTCGTTCAGGGCCACCGCGGTGGCGATGTCGCGGCCGAACGGCTTCTCGACGATGACGCGCGCGAACTTGCCGTCCTTCTCGCTCGACAGCCCGGTCGCGGCGAGGTTCTGCAGGATCGCCGAGTACGAGCTCGGTGGCGTCGCCAGGTAGAAGATGCGGTTGCCGCCGGTGCCGCGCGTGCGGTCGAGCTGCTCGAGCTTCTGCTTCAGGCTCTCGTATCCGGCGCGCTCGCCGAAGTCCGACTGGTGGAACGTGAACGCGTCGGCCAGCGCGTCGAAGCACTCGGGCGTGTGCGAGCGGCCGAACTGGCGCACGCCGTCGGCGCACTCGGTGCGGAACGCCTCGTCGCTCCAGGCGCGGCGCGCGAAGCCGACCACCGCGAAGCCCGGCGGCAGCAGGCCGTCCTTGGCGAGGCCCATCAACGACGGCACCAGCTTGCGCTTGGTGAGGTCGCCGGTCGCGCCGAAGATCACCACCGCGCAGGGGCGCGCAGTGCGCGTCGACCGCAGTTCGTCGCCGAGGGGATTGGAGAGGCTGCTGGTCGGGGCCGGGTTCGTCGCCATGCGGGCGGCAATGTTGCCACCGGCGCCTGCGAGTTGCACGGGCGACCAGGGCCGACACCACGATCAGGACACCGGTTCTTCGAGCAGTTCCGCCTCGGCCCGCTCCGCTCGCCCCGCCTCGAGTTGCTCGGGCAGCAGGGCCGCGAGTTCGTCCTCGGTCACCGAGGAATCGTGCTCGGTCGACCGGTCCGGAGCTCTCGCCACGACTTCTTCGTGGCCTTCGCCGATCGCGACGATGTCGCGCCCGTCGACGTCCGGTGGTGGCCAGACGCAGGCCTCGACCAGCGCCGCCGCGGCGCGCAGGCGGTCGCCGGTCGCGAGCAGTTCCCCGGTGCGTTCGCAGGTGGCGCTGGCGGCCGCGGCCAGCTGGCGGGCCTCCTTGTGGACCGCGCCGACGCTGTCGCTCTGGTGGGCGACCTGTTCGACCAGCAGGTCCGCGTCGCTACGCAGCGTGGTCAGGGCCTTGGCCAGCGTCTCGAGCGTCTGTTGCAGTTCGGCCAGTCGCTCCTGGCCCTGTTGCGCGGCCGCCGCCGAACGGGCCAGCACCCGATCGTTGCCGCGCGCGGCCTCGGTGCTGCGCCGCGCGAGGTGACGTACTTCCTCGGCGACCACGGCGAAGCCGCGGCCGTGTTCGCCGGCGTGGGCTGCTTCGATCGCCGCGTTCAGCGCCAGCAGGTTGGTCTGGAACGCCACCTTGTCGACCGTCTCGAGCACCTGCTTGGTACCCTGGCTCGCAGCCGCGAGTTCCTGCACGGTCGTCGCGATGGCGGTGATCTGCGCCATCGCCGCGTCGAGCTGCCGAGCCGCCGCCGCCACCTGCTGGGCGGTCGCCGCACTGGCCTTGCGCACCGACGGCAGCTCGGCGGCCGCGTGTTCGGCGTGGGCGGCGATCTGCAGCAAGCCGGCCGCCTGGCGCCGCACGGCGCGCTCGCCGTCCGGTGCGATCGAGCCGAGCGTCTGCGCAGTCGCGTTCAGCGCCGTCGCTGCGTCGCGCACGCTGTGCATCTTGATGTCGAAACGCAGCGCGAAGCCGTTCCACGCCGCGACGATCCGTTCGATCTCGGCAGGGCCACGCTGCGGCAGGTTGCGATACAGAGGGCTGCCGTCGACTTCGACACTGTCGATCGCCGCGGCGAGCTGGTGCAGCGTCTGCAGCTCGTGGGCGAGCAGCCAGCGGGCGACCACGAACGCCGCCACCGTCGCGACCAGCGTCGCCAGCGCGATCGGCAGGAACGCCGCCACGCCATCGGGAGTGCTGAGTCCGCCGACGGCGGCCACCAGCAGTCCACCGAGCCCTACGGCCAAGGCACAACCGAGGGCGACTCGGCAGGCGATGGACCAGCGGGCGAGCAGGCGACGCATGCAGGTCGCTGATCGGTCGCCACCGACACTTCCCGCACCTTGGCCCCGACGGGTTTCCCGATCCGGGACGCGCTGCCGACCACCCGGCGTTCGTCAGCCGAGTGCCAGCATGCGTTCGAGCGGCGCCAGCGCTCGCACGCGCAGGTCCTCCGGCATCTCGATGCGCGGCCGCAGGTCCCGCAGCGCCAGGTAGATCTTCTCCAGGGTGTTCTTCTTCATGTGCGGGCAGCTGTTGCAGCCCTGGCACGCGGCACTGCGGTCCTCGTAGGGCACCGGGATCAGGTGCTTGTGCGGGGCCGCCTTCTTCATGGTGTGCAGGATGCCGGTCTCGGTGCCGACGATGTACTCGCCGCCCGGGTCCTTCTGCACGAACTCGAGCAGCTTGCTGGTCGAACCGACGAAGTCGGCGAGCTGCAGTACGTGGTCCTCGCACTCGGGGTGGGCGATGAACTTGGCCGCCGGGTGCTTCGCCTTCAGCGCCGCGATCTTCTGCGAGCTGAACGTCTCGTGCACCATGCACGCACCCGGCCACAGGTCCATCTTGCGGCCGGTCTTCTTGGCGAGGAACGCGCCGAGGTTCTTGTCGGGGCCGAACAGGATCGGCCGGTCGGCCGGGATCGAGCGGATCACGCGTTCGGCGTTGCTCGACGTGCAGATGATGTCGCTCTCCGCCTTGGTCGCCGCACTGCAGTTGATGTACATCACGACGTAGTGGTCGGGATGACGCTGCTTCCAGGCGCGCAGCTGGTCGGCGGGGCACTGTTCGGCGAGCGAGCAGCCGGCCTCGAGGTCGGGGATCACGACGACCTTCTTCGGGTTCACGATCTTGGCCGTCTCGGCCATGAAGTGCACCCCGCAGAACAGGATCACCTCGGCGTCCTTCGCGTCGCGGGCGCGCTTGGCCAGTTCGAGCGAGTCGCCGAGGTGGTCGGCGAGGTCCTGGATGTCCGGGTCCTGGTAGTAGTGCGCCAGGATCACGGCCTTGCGTTCACGCTTGTAGCGCTCGATCTCGGCGAACAGGTCGAGGCGCGGATCGACGGGAGGCATCGCGGTCGGCATCCGCCGATCATCGGCCGGGCGCGCGCCAGCACAAGGCGGCGCGTCCGCCGATGGCATCGGATACCGGGTTCGCGACGTGCGTCGACGGCCAAACGGGCCGCGGCGGCGCGAGTTGGCCCGGTTCGCGGAGCCGGCAAGGCTCGCGAGCCGCCGGCGCGGTCGTCCGTCGGGACGACCGCCCGCGATCGGTGCGGCCCCCCTTGCGCCATTCCGCGCGGTCGCCAACCTACTCGCCCCCGCATGTCCGTACTTCGTCGTGCCGCGTTCACTGCCCTGGTCGTCGCCAGCTGCTTCTCCTCGTCGCTGCCGGCCCAGAAGCCGAGCGGCAGCGTGCAATGGCCGTGGGGTGTCGACAGCGATGCCGACCGCTTCACGCGGCGCGACCTGTTCAACCTCGGGGCGCTCGGGGCGAAGGCGTGGGACGCCGACCGGCCCGAACCGGCGCTCGAACGGCAGAGTGGGCAGCGCTCCTTCGAAGGCGGCAGCGAGGACAAGGGCGACCACGGGCCGAAGCGGCTCGTCGTGCGGGCCCTGTTCGGCGGCGGCCCGGCGCAGAAGGCCGGTCTGCTGCTCGACGACGTGATCGTCGGGGTCGACGGCCAGTCGTTCGACCCCGGGTGCTTCCAGCGACTCGCCGACGCGCTGCAACGCGCCGAGGCCGTCGACGGGAAGCTCGTGCTGCAGATCGAACGTGGGGGCAAGGCGCAGGACCTGGCCGTGAAGCTGAAGAAGCTCGGGCCGCACGCCAATGCACCCGAGGCCGGCCGCATGCGCCAACAACTGCTCGACGAGGCACTCGAGTGGCTCGCCAGGCGACAGACCGGCGGCGGCTACGAAGAGACGCTCGGCGGCCTGAACGGAGCGGTGGTGCAGGCGAGCCTCGCCGGCCTCGCCTGGATCGGCGGCGGCAGTTCGCTGGGCAAGGGCAAGTACAAGGGCAACCTCGCCAGCGCGCAGTCGTTCGTGCTGCGGGGCGTCGAGACGCCGGACGCGATGCGCGGTGGCGAAGGTGCCAATTGGGACCAGACGACCTGGGCCTACGCGCACGCGGCGATCTTCCTCGGCGAACTGGCGATCGCGTCGGGCAAGAAGGCCGGCCCCGACCTGCAGAAGATCGCCGACACGCTGTGTGCGCGGCAGGAGGTCTCCGGCGGCTACGCGCACGGTCCCGGCGGCAAGAACGCGCTCGGCTACCTCGAGCTGAACATCCTCGCCGCCTACGTCGCGTCCGGGCTCAGCGTGCTGCAGCAGGCCGGCTGCAAGGTCGACCCGGCGGTGCTCGACAAGCTGTTCGGCTACGCCGAGGCGTCGGCGGGCGAGGACGGCGGGGTCGGCTACTCGACCGACCGCGGGCAGAAGGGCCACGGCAACATCGGCCGCACCGCCGGCACGTGGCTCGCCGCGATGGGGCTCGGCCGTGCTTCGCATCCGTACACGCAGCGCATGGCCGAGTACGTGCGCACGCACATCGCCGACATGATGGGCGGCCACGCGTCGCTGCAGCAGCACATCCTGCTCGCCGGACTCGCCGCGAGTGCGCTCGGCAAGGACGCCACCGCTGCCTACTGGGACGGTGGGCTGCGCCGCGACCTGACGCTGGCGCGTGCGCCGGACGGCACGCTGCAGCCGCGGCCTTGGCACGAGAGCCTGCTGATGCAGAGCAACACCGACGTCAGCGTCGGCGAGGTGTGGACGACCGCGTCGTGGGCGATCGTGCTCGGCGCGCACGGCGAGCCGGGCAAGGGCGGGTTCGCGGGCTGGTGCGCACGCAAGGCGATGGCGGTGCCGGCGGGGGCGGCCACGGGCGAACGCTGAGGCGGGTGGATGCGTGCTCGAACAGGAAGTAGTGCTCGGCCGAACAGCCTCTGGTAGCCGCTCGGGCGCGCCGAAGGCTGGGGACGGTGGCCAGCATGCGACCGATGGCGGGGATGCCTTGTGCTCGTGCCGCAGCAGCGGGATGGTGCGGCGCATGTCGCATCGTCTGGCCATCATGGTCTGGGCTGCAGCTCTTCTCGGCGCCGCCTGTGCAACCGGTGGTGCTGCGGTGAGGGCCGAGTCCCTGCGATGGCGCATGGCTACCGAGGACCCGGCGTTCGCGGGCGGGGCTGCGCTGGAAGCGACGATGCGGTCGGCGCGGGTCCGACCCGCCGGGGACGCCGCGGAGCGCCTGGAGTTCGTGCGGCAATGGCGCGAGCGGGCCGACGCAGCGGCACTCCGTCTCGTGCACCAACTCGTCTCCGACGACCAACTGGACGACGCGGGAAGGTTCTACCGGTCGCCGGCGGCCAAGGCCTTCTGGGCTGCGGAGTCCCTCGTGCTGGCGGCGTACCCGTGGGCAGACGAGGAGTTGGTCGCGGCCTTGCTCGCGGCGTGTCGCGATCCCGACATGGTAGGGGAGGCTGCGGCGCAGCGCGTGCACGCCGTGATGGCCGAAGTGCAGGGTGGCGGGGTGTCGCCTTCGCCGTTCCAACTCGCCATCGCGCTGGCGGCGGCGACCCTTTCGCCCGAAGAAGCGCAGGAGGTCGTGGGGTTCGCCGAGACGCTGGCCGGAGCTGAGTGGTTCCGTGTGACTGCGGAAGCGTTCCGCCGCAGCCGCGCGCAGCGCGAGGCGTTCGAGCGGGAGGCGTTGCAGCGTGGCTTCCTGGTGGCGACCGAGGCTTCGCAGGATCTCGCCGACCTACCGCTACCCGGTGCGTTGCCGAAGGCCCGGTTCGCCGGGGAGGAGTTGGCGCCCCTCGCCTTCTCCGTCGTGCTCGACGGTAGTGGTGGCTGGCGCGCCGACGACACGCTACTCGGGCGATCCGACGATCTGCCGGCTCTACGAGCGGGTTTGCTGGCGTTGCGGGAGCAGGGGGTCGCGTCCGGGCGGCTGACGATCCAGCCCGTCTACACGCCCGACCGGCGCATCCTCGCGATTCGCGAGCGGGTGCGCATCGAAGCGCCGCCGGGCACGCCATGGGCGACCGTCGAGTCGCTGATGAAGCTGTGCGCCGAGCCCGACCTCGCGTTCTACTGCGTCGAGCTCGCCGTCGATCCGGCGATCGTCCCAGCGTCCATG
>JAEUHU010000017.1 GCA_016793305.1 Planctomycetota bacterium | reverse complement strand
GCGTCCTCGTAGGCGCGCTGGTAGTCGTCCCAGCGGGCGCGTTCGTCGAGATCGCGCGAGCTCCACTTCCAGCGCTTCTTCGGGTCGTCGATGCGCTCCTGCAGGCGCTGCCGCTGCTCGTCCTTGCCGATGTGCAGGAAGAACTTCCGGATCGTCGTGCCCTCGCCGGCCAGCATCTTCTCGAACGCGGCGATGTGCTCGTAGCGGGCCCGCCAGCAGGTCTCGTTGCACAGGTCGTGCACGCGCGCGATCAGCACGTCTTCGTAGTGGCTGCGGTTCCAGATGGCGATCTCGCCAGCCGCTGGCGCGTGCGGGTGGACGCGCCACAGGAAGTCGTGCGCCAGCTCGGTCGCGGTCGGCTGCTTGAAGCACGCGACCTTGACGCCCTGCGGGTTCACGCCGTCGAAGACGCTGCGGATGGTGCCGTCCTTGCCGCCGGCGTCCATCGCCTGCAGCACGACCAGCAGCCGGTTCGTGCCGCTCGCGTAGAGGGTCTCCTGCAGTTCCTCGAGGCGGGCGTTCAGCTCGGCCTTGCGGGCCTTGCCGGCGTCCTTGTCGCCGTCGAAGCCCGGCGTGCCGCGCGGGTCGTGGTCGGCGAGGCGCAGCTTCTTGCCGGGCTGCACGAGGAAGCGTTCGCTGGTGGTGGTCATGGCAGGGTCCTCTCTACGGCGAGGCTACCCGCGCCGGGTGGGAACGACATGCGCCGAGTGCCTACGCCGAGGTGCGGGTTCCGGGTTCGCGGCGATTGCGCCCCGGACTCGCGGTCGCCACCATGCGGCGCCCCTACACGAGAGTCCGGGAACCGCCATGACGCGCTCGTCGCCCTGCCAGTCCCTCCGCCACCTCCCCTGGCTGTTCGTCCCCCTGATCACCGCCGGGCTCGCCGCCCAGGACGAAGCCGCGGCCGCCGTGCAGAAGCGCATCGCCGAGCACTTCGAGAAGGTCGTCCCCGAGCTCAGCCGCTATCGCGGCACCACGACCTACGGCGAGACGCTGTCGGCGACGCGGCCGGGTGAGGAGGCGTTGCGCGCCGAACGGGAACTGTTCACGGCGGCGATGGCCACGTCGGCGGCGACCACGCTGCCGGTCGAGCTGGTGCAGCTGGGCCACAACCTGGTGGTGTTCGAGCCGACCTTCCCGGCTCCCGCCGCGACCGAGCGGCCGATGACCCGGGCCTACCTGCAGGCGCTGCACGCGGCCGCACCGACCGGTTCGGAACAGCTGCGCTCGGCGCTGTTCTTCGCGACCGTGGCGGCCGACGAGCTCGGCGAGCAGGTGCTCGTCGGTCACCTCGGTGCCGAGGCGTTGGCGACCCGGACCATGCTCGCCCAGTTCCTGGCCAACGCCGCGACCCACGCGTCGTCGGTCGGGCCGATCGAACAGCGCATCGCCGTCGAGCCGGACGCCGGGGTGCGCGCGATGCTGGTGCGGTCGTTGGCGATGATCGGCATGCCGTCGTCGGCGAAGGTCCTGCGCGACCTGATCGCGAACGCGAAGGACGACGAGGTCCTGGCGGCGGCGATCTTCGCGTGCGTGGAGATCGAGGGCTTTCCGGCCACGGAGTTCCTGGCGACGCTCTCGCCGCAGGGAGAGCAGGCCAGGCAGGCGTTGCGCGACGGACTCGACTACCTGCGCACCGAGACCAGCGCCGCCAGCAAGCACGGGCGCGAGGTCACCAACGACAGCGAGTTCGTGATGCGGTTCGCGGACCTGCGTTCGAGCCCGACGATGGCCTGGCTCGGCCAGATCGGGCGGCTGGACGAAGCGGCCGTGGAGAAGGCCGAGCGCCTGAGCGACGAGCACAAGCAGAAGCTGTTCGAGCTGCTGGTCGACTCGAAGGGGTTCGGCCTCGAGGCGGTCAAGGGTGCCCTGTTCGCGAGCCTGGCCAAGGCGGACGAGCCGAAGCTGCTGCGGCTCCGCGCCGCCGGCTTGGCGTCGCCGAACCAGCTGGCGATCGCCCGCATGCGCACGATCGGCATCATGCTGCGCCACGTCCGCCAGGACGTCTGACCGGAGCTCCGGGAGCCTGCGCGGGTCGCACGCGGGTCGATCCAACGGCGACGGTTCGGCTTGCCGACGCCGCCTGGTGGCCCACAATCGGCGCCTTCGCCGCGGCCCTGCGCGCTGCGATCGAGCCCTACCATGACGACCACCAAGGCCTACGCCGCCGCCAGCGCCAAAGCACCGCTGGCTCCCCTCTCGATCCAACGCCGCATGCCCGGTCCGAGCGACGTGCAGATCGACATCCTCTACTGCGGCATCTGCCACTCCGACCTGCACACGGCGCGCGACGAGTGGAACCGCTTCATGCCGACCGTCTACCCGTGTGTGCCGGGCCACGAGATCGTCGGCCGCGTCGCCAAGGTCGGCGGCGCGGTGAAGACCCACAAGGTCGGCGATCTGGTCGCGGTCGGCTGCCTCGTCGACTCGGACCGCACCTGCCCGCAGTGCCAGGCACACAGCGAGAACCTGTGCGCCAACGGCGTGTTCACCTACAACGCGCCCGACAAGCACACCGGCGGCGTCACCTACGGCGGCTACTCGGAGCGCATCGTGGTCGACGAGCACTTCGTGCTGCGCGTGCCGAAGAACCTGTCGCTGCCCGGCGTGGCCCCGCTGCTGTGTGCAGGCATCACCACCTGGTCGCCGCTGCGCCGCGCCCTCGTTCAGAAGGGCCACAAGGTCGGCATCGTCGGCCTCGGTGGGCTCGGCCACATGGGCGTCAAGCTGTCGCACGCGCTCGGGGCGCACACCGTCGTGCTGACCACGTCGCCCGGCAAGAAGGACGACGCGATGCGACTCGGCGCCGACGACGTGATCGTCACGAGGAACGTCGACGAGATGGCGAAGCACGCCGGCTCGTTCGACTTCCTGCTCGACACCGTCAGCGCCGACCACGACCTCGACGCCCTGCTGGCCCTGCTGACCCACGACGGCACGCTCACCCTCGTCGGTGCGCCGGCGAAGCCGCTGTCGGTGTCGTCGTTCAGCCTGTTGATGGGCCGCCGCAAGCTCGCCGGCTCGCTGATCGGCGGCATCCGGGAGACCCAGGAGATGCTCGACTTCTGCGGCGAGCACGGCATCACGTCGGACGTCGAGGTGATCCCGGTGCAGCAGGTCAACCAGGCCTATGAGCGGCTGCTGAATGGCGACGTGCGCTACCGCTTCGTGCTCGACATGGCGACGCTGCAGGGGGGCTAGCCCTGGCGGACTCGGGACGCCGGCCCTCATGATCGAGAGGCGCGCATCGGGGACGCTTCGCGACCGGCCAACTTCGCGGCGCGGGGATTGGTTGGCCGCATTCGCACTTTCCTAGAGGGTCGCTAGCATCCGGGCGCCAGGCTCGGTTGGGCCGGCGCGCGCCACCTGCCCTGCCTCCCAGCGAACGTCGTGTCCTCCCTCGAGATGCCGGTTCCGCCTGTCGGCCGTGTTCTCGGCCGGCTCGGCGCATGGTTGCCCTGGTTGCTCGCTGCGGGAGTGGCTGTGTGGGGCTGGCAGGCGACGTGCTTCCTGTGTGACGACGCCTTCATCCACTTCCGCTACGTCGCCAATGCCCACGCAGGCGTGGGTTTCGTTTGGAACGCAGCGCCGTTCCACCCCGTCGAAGGCGTGACCAGCACGTTGTGGCCCCTCATGTTGCTGGCCGCGTGGAGCTGGTTCGGGGTCGAGCCGCCGCAGAGTGCGAACCCGATGAGCTTCGTGTGCGGGCTCGCGACATTGTATCTGGTGGCGGCGAGGCTGCAGAGGATGCACTTGCCGGAGCGGTGGCAGTCGTGGCGGCCGATCCTGGCGACGATCGTGCTGGTCACGATCGCGGGCAACTACACGTGGATCACCTGGCAGAGTTCAGGGCTCGAGTCAGCCCTGTTCTGCCTGGCCGGGGTCGGTTGGACCCTGCAACTCACGGGCGGCGGACCCGAGCCCTCCCCGGGGCGTCTGGCCTGCACCTGCGGTTGGGCCGCCGTGGCGCAGTGCACACGGCCCGACGGAGCTCTGCTGGTGGCGGCGACGGTGCTCGTGATCGTCTGGTTCGGATGGCGCCACCGTTCGTCTTGGCTGCGTCGGTGCGCGCCTCTGCTGCCACTTGCCCTGCCGGCCGCTCAGTTCGTGTGGCGGCGGCTCACCTACGGGGAGTGGCTGCCGAACACCTACTACGCGAAGGTCGATGGCTCGTGGGCGGAGAGCGGGTTGCGCTACTTCTTCTGCTTCGCGCTCGAACACGGGCTCTGGTTGTGGCTCCTGTTGGTCGCGCTCTGGTTGCCACGTTCGATCCGGCGCGTGAACCCCAGGAGTTGGCTGAGCACCGCGACACCGGGTGTCGTGGTCGCCGCGACGTGGCTGGCGCACACGTCCTACTACGTTCTCGTGGTGGGTGGTGATCACTTCGCCTACCGACCATTCCTGGTGCTGGTCCCGCTGACGACCCTGGCGGCGCTGGGCATGGCGGTGGTCGTCTTCGCGAACGGTCTCCGCGCCGCCTCCTTCCTGTTGACGCTGGCCGTCGCCGCCAACTCGTTCGGCTGGTTCCACGAACATGCTCATCGCGGCGAGCGCGCGCAGCAGTTCGTCGCCGTCGCGCCGCACGTGCCGGCGTTCGTGCGGCCTGTGTTCCGGCTGTACGATCGCTGCCAAGCATGGTTGCGTGTGCACCATGTCGGACTCAAGCGGGGCAATCTCGCCCGTTTCGGCGAGGAAATGCAGGCGATGCTGCCCCCGCGTGGCACACCGGTGATCGGGGCGAAGCCGGGCGTTCGCATGGTGTTCCACGGCTGGGCGATCGGCGTGCTCGGATGGGTGCTGCCCGACGTGGCGATCATCGACATGCTGGGTCTCAACGACTGGGTGATCGCGCGGAATCCTGGGATGCGGCCGGCGTTCGAGCTTCCTGAGGCGGCTCGTCTCGAGCTGTTCGCAGCCAGCGATGGAAATGGCGACGATCGGCTCGACGCTGACGAACTGGCTCGCTTGTCGCAGCGTGCCGATCCGGGCAGCATGGGTGTGGAGATGGATCCCGCGTCGTGGGCCGCGCTGTGGCTGGCCGGGTTCGACGAGGATGCCGACGGGATCGATCGCGACGAGTTCGCTCACCTGATCGCCCAGGGTGTGAGGCAGACGCGTCTGATCAACCACAGTCGGCAGGCGCCGGAGGGATATGCCGAGGCGCTGCGGGCCAATGTCGTCTTCCGTGGTGGCCGGTTCGAGGTCGATCCTGCAGTGACCCCGCTCAGCGACGACGAGATCCGTTCGACCGAGCAGCGGTACCGCGCTCGCTCGGCTCGCTAGCCCGACGAGGCGAGGTCAGCTCGGCCTCGGTTCGGTTCGGGTCGGCTGCTAGGATCCGGTGGCGAATGAGTATCCTGTCCATCCTCCATCGGCGGTCTGTCCGCATGGGCACGCTTTGGGTGCCGTGAGTTCCCCTTCTCCGACTGACTTGGTGCGGCTGCCATCACGATCGCAAGAGCCGCCCGGGGTGGTTCCGGCGCTGTCGCTGGGCGCGGTGCTGCTCGGCATGCGTCCGCGCACACGTTTGTTGGTGCTCGGTGGGCTCGGGCTCAGCCTGCTCCTGCTGCTCCTCCACTCCGTCCATTACCTGTTCCTCACCGACGATGCGTTCATCTCGTTCCGCTATGCGCGCAATCTGAGCGAGGGGTTCGGGCTCGTGTTCAACCCGGGGCACGAACCGGTGGAGGGCTACAGCAACTTCTTGTTCGTCCTGGTGCTCGCGGCGTTCCACCGGATCGGGTTGGCCCCCGAGACCATGGCCCACGTGCTGACCTTCGCTGGCACCATCGCCTTGTGGGCGACGGTCGCCTGGTTCGCAGTTCGTCGGCTGCCGGCGCCTGGGCGCGAATGGATCGCCGTGTTGCCGCTGTTCCTGCTCGCCGCGACACGCAGCGTGGCGGTGTGGTCGACGAGTGGCCTCGAGACCCGATGGTTCGAGTCGTTGTTGGTCGGCGGTGCGCTGCGGATGATCGTCGAAGTCGAGTCCGAACTGGCTGGCAGCAGGCGCCGAGCCCTGGCGGTGTGGCTGTTCGCGCTCGCCACCTGGACGCGCCCCGACGGGTTGCTGATCTCGTGCTGTTCGTTCGCCACCGCCGCCGCGGTGCTCTGGCGGCACGGTCGCCTGGACCTTCGGAGTTTCGCGCTGCGCCTCCTCCCGTTCGCCGTGATCGTGGGAGGGCACTTCCTGTGGCGCCACGCCTACTATGGCTATTGGCTGCCGAACACCTACTACGCGAAGGTCGGTGGTCGTGCCTGGTGGGATTCCGGGCTGATGTACGGGGCCGCCTTCGTCCTCGAGTATGGAGTCGTGCTGTGGTTGCCGCTGCTGGTGGCAGGGGTGCTGCACCACCGGCGGGCGGGGACCGCACACGTGCCGGCTGTGTTCGGGGCCGTCGTGTTGCCGCATTGGTTCTACGTGACGGCGATCGGTGGGGACCACTTCGAGTACCGGCCGCTCGATCTCTACTTCCCGTTCCTCTACCTGCTGTTGGCAGACGGTGTCCGGGGTCTGCTCGAGCGCCGGCCTCGTCTGCTCGCTGCGGTCGGTGCGTGGATCGGTCTCCTCGTGGTCGGCTTGTGGGAGCTTCCCTCCCAGAGCCACCGTCAGTTCTCCGCCCGCTACCTGCCTGGTTTTCCGGGCACCGTCAAGCGCACCAACGAGGCCCAGGAGTTCCTGGACCCGGCACGGAGTCTCGTGTTCCGCTGGCCTCTACTCGAGGCGGTGGCGAGAGCGCACCGTGAGTGCCTGCGGTGGACGAGTGCCCACTTCGTCGGGCTCCGCCAGGAGGAGCATCGGCTGTTCCTGGCCTCGGTTGAGCCCGATGGTCACGTGCTGCGCAAGGCGATCGAGAGCGGCTTGTTGCCTGCCGACGTGCACGTGGCGATGGGTTGCGTCGGGGCCATTCCCTACCACAGCGACGTCAGGACGCTCGACATGCTCGGTTTGACCGACGCCACGGTGGCCCATCAGCCGCCGCGCCAGCAGCGAGCCATGGCTCACGACCGACAAGCCTCGGTGGAGTATGCGCAGTCGCGCGGTGTGGATCTCTGGGCCGCCGATGGCGTCCACACCGTGTTCCACGTCGCTTCGGCCAGCATGTGGGACGTGGTGATTCAGGGCGTGACCGAGCACGTGCCCTTCGAAGCCGCCGACCTGGGTGACGGTTGGTACGTGGTCGCCTACTTGCCGCAGGGCCGCGAGCAAGCAGCGCGCCGAATGCCGCGTCTTCGGTTCCAGCCAGTGGGGGATCCTGCCTTCGTGCTCGACTATGTGCGTCGTGCCCTCGCAACCATGCTCATGGCGGGGCGCGCGGAGGATGGGGTCGCACTGGTCGATCGGGTCGAAGCCGTCCTGCGGGGCATCATTGGCGACGGAGCCTCGGACCCCACCGTCACGGGCGTCGAGTCGGTGCTCCTGCAGGTGCTCGACGACCATCGTGGTGATCCAAGGCTGGCCGCCAAACGGCGCGACTTGCTGCTCGACCGTGGTCGTCGGCCTGCAGCCAGCCAACTGGACCTCGTCCTGGCTATCTCCGCGTGTCTGGAGCGAGAAGGGGCCGACGACCATGAACTGGCTCAGCGGTTCGCAGATCGTGCCGTCGCGGCGCACGAAGCCGACCCGACGTGTCGGGCCCTTCGCTCCTTCGTGCTCGCGCGGCGCGGCGACGAGACCGCTGCGCGTGCCGAACTCGACATCGCGGTTGCGGCTGTGCGCAGGTTGCCGAGCGACTCGCCCGCGCTCTCCGGTGCGTGGAAGTTCCTGTCAGGGTTGCCAGGAGCCGCGTCCTGGATTCCATCGGTGCGTGAGCGCCTCACAATCGACGAACTGCGGCATCTCGGTCTCTGACCGCCTCGGACCTTGGTTCCTGCAATCGAGCCGGGGCGTTCGTGACGGCGCCCGTGCGGCTCGCGGTCAGAAGTTCGTGATGGTGATGCCGAGTGCGTTGCTGGTCACGTAGCCGCCGGGATTCAGGCCGTTGGGCAGTGAGCCGGGCAGGAACTGACCGACGGCCTGCATCCAGAGCTGGCCCGGAGTGTTCGGGATGCTCCAGGAGATCGGGAACGACACCGAGGGAGCACCCACGTTGCCGAGGATCACCAGCACGTCGAGTCCGCCGAGGTATCCGGTGCAACCTGGAGCGCCGACATCGAACGGTGGCGCACCGAGGTCGTATCCGCCCGGCACCTCGGCGAAGCTGAACACCACGCCGCAGGCGTAGAACCCGCTGCCGGGCGAGAACTCGGGGATGTTGGCGATCGTGTAGACGGGGGCTGGCCCGTTGTTGACAGGGCGGCCGACGACCGACAGTTCCATCGCGGAGATGTCCGCCAGCAGGAACTGGCTCAAGGTGCTCAGGCTCGTCGACGTCGGCGTGGGCTCCACTCCGGCCAGCGTCGCCCCGACGATGTTCCTCCTGACGGACACGCTGGGCATCGACACCCAGACGATCTCCACGTCGCCCGTGGCCATGTCGACCTGGAACTGGAACGTGCCCGAGTCGGGCTGGGGGCCGGGGCCGTCCCAATACCCGGGCACGCCCACCCAGGTGATGTAGAGCATGTTCGCTACTTCTTTGCTGACGATCTGGCCGCCTCCACCTTCGTCGAAGTCGTGGAACGAGTAGAAGCCGAGATTGGCAGCCGTCCCGAGTGACACGAGACCGATGCCGAAACTCGAGGGGTTGGCGACTGGGCCGGCGGTCAGCGTGCCATTGGCGTGAATCGTCCACGAGGACGTGGAGCCACCGGGGATTGGCGTGGCGCCGAACGCGGGTGTGATCGTGGCGACGCCTTCGTCGCCGAGCAGGTGCACCGTGGGGGCGACGGGAGCCACGTAGGTCCCGCCGCCGATCAGGAAGCTGGCTCGGTAGCTGGCGCCGGTGTTGACGAAACGGAGGCTGTTGCCGTCCAAGGCCGTCTTCGCGGCCGCGGCGCTGGCGAACTCCTGTGCCACCGACGTCACATCGTACTCATAGCAACCGGACCCGATCACCGAGTGGCTGGCCGGCACGTTCGCCGGTGGCGGACCCACGGTGACGTTGTCGAGATAGGTGTTGTTGCCGAACCCGGAATCCCAGCGAAAGCGGATGCGGTTGCTGCCGGCGAGCAATGGGTAACCCAAGGTGGCCCAGTCCGCTGCCGTCGGTTCGAAGTCCGCGTCGCCTGCAGAATTCGTGGTCAGGGCGCCGCTCGTCGAGTTGTCGAGTGTGGCGATGGTGGTCCAGGTCGCGCCATTGTCGTTCGACTGCTCGATGTGGATCTCGTCGACGGAGCCGGGCCAGCTGAAGTTGTGAGAGCCTGCGACGTCGAAGACGACATGATCCCCAGGGGCCGTCGGAGGCAGGGTCGGACTGACCAGGGCGTTCTCCGTGGTGAACGACTGGTTCCAGCCGTCGAATCGCACCGAACCGCTGCCGTTCCCGTAGGTGCTGTAGAGGGGCAAGCCGGTGCCGGCGATCTGGACGACCGACCAGCAGTTCGGGTCGACCACGCCAGTGGCCCAATCCTGCGGTATCTCCAGGGTCGCCGTGGGAACCGCGAGCACGCTGCTGGGAACCGTGACCGGTCCGACGCTGCACGTGACGGTGCAGTAGTACCAGGAATCGACGACCTGCGACGTGACGTGGGTGGCCGAGTTGGCGCCTACCGGCGAGAACGGGCCGAGGCTGCTGTTCGTGCTGACCCACCACTGGTAGCTGATCCCTGGACCCACGGAGGCGTTCTGCAGGCTCAAGGTGAAGTTCGATCCCGGGCAGGCGCTCGTGGGGCCGAGCGTGTTGCCCGGCGCCGGGGTCGTGCAGGGCAGGGTCTCGACCACGCTCACGTTGTCGAACATCAGCCAGTAGTTGCCCGCGGAGTGCGAGGCCGTCCAACGGAGGAACAGCGGTCCCGCTGGTGGTATGAACGTCACCGACTTGGTCTGGCAGGTGCTGGACTGGGACTCGTCGAAGATGGGGGCCATGACAGGGAACCAAGGGCCCGAAGCGGACTGGCTGCGAGACACCACGAAGCTGCCCCAAGGAGATGCCGTCGGACCTCCGCCGACGAAATCGTAGACCTTGTACTTGTAGGTGAGCGTGACCGGGTTGCCTCCAAGGGCCGTTCCCGTCATCGGGGAGATCATCTGTCCGGTCAGCGCAAACGAGAGGTTGCGGCGCATCGCTGCTGGGGTGCCGGAGCCTCCGGAGCACGCCAGAACGGTCGATCGAGTGAAATCGCCGGTCCAGCCGGTCGAGTCCACATTGAAGTCCTGGGCGAAGTTCACCTGGGCGATCGCCTGTCCGGCGAACAGCATGACCAGGGCTCCGAAGAAGATTGTCGGCATGCAGCGCATGGTGGTCCTTCCTTTCCTGGCTTGCAGATCGGTGGGCGGGCAGCGTACAAACGCCGGGTGCGTGCCCTGGACAGGAGGCGAGGCAGGTCGCGTAGGGCCGGTCACCTCCGCGCGATAGGCTACCGTCGACGGGTCGGGGTGCATGCACTCTTCGCGATTGGGCTGGCCGGAACACGGAGTCGGTTCTTGGGAGGATGGCGTCACGCTTCTTGGCGATTGCTGGCTAGGGCAGCCGCAGGTAGACCTCGCCGACCTCGCGCGGACGGATCTGCACCCTCTGCCGCACCGGCCCGTGCCCGTCGAACTCGCCGAGCAGTTCGTAGTCGCCGGGAGGCAGCACGCGGTCGGCGCGGTTTGGGCCACCGGCGCTCAATTCGCCGACCGTGGGAGCGCGCTCTTCGGGCGAGTTCTCCGGCAGGAAACCCGGTGTGCGGTCGACGCCCTGCGCGTCGAGCAGCAGCAGCCGGCCGCCGACGAACGCGCCGCTGCGGTCGCTGGCGACCACGCGGAACGAGCCGCCGAACACCGCCGGCAGCGCCACCGTCACCGGTTCCTCGTCGAGTTCGACCCGGTGCTCGCTCGGCAGCAGGAAACGCGTCGCGTCGGTGATGCCGGCAACGGTGACGACGAGTCGATAGTGGCCCGGCGGCAGCGGCACCTGCACCGTCGTAGAGCCTTCGTCGGGCAGCAGTCGTTCGCGGCCGGAGAGCCCGTCGTCGCGTTCCCACTCGAGCACCAGCGCCTGGATCGTCACCTCGGCGGGCAGCGTCAGCACGAGCGCTGTGCGCAGCGGCAGCAGCTCGAGGTCGATCGTGCTGCCGGCGTCGGCGAGGGAGAGTGCGCGGAACGCCGAACGGTGCGTGCTGCCCAGCGCGCGCACGCGGCCGGGCCCGTTCGGCACCACCTGGTTCGTGCCGTCGGTGCCGGGCCACGCGTCGCGGTGCCCTTCGACCACGAACGCGACGTCCGTTTCGACCTCGCCGGAGAGCAGCGCCCGCACCAGCACCGGCTGCGGCAGCACGATCGTGCCGTCGGTGATCGTCGCCAGGGCGCCCGGAGCGAGCAGGATCTGGTCGCCGAACTCGTCGAGCTGCATCAGCCGCACGTCGAGG
>JAEUHU010000578.1 GCA_016793305.1 Planctomycetota bacterium | reverse complement strand
ACCAGCGGCACCAGCACCACCTGGCCACCGTGCTTCTCGACCCAGTCCTGGCCGACGACGCCCTTGTCGCGCCAGTCCTCGCCCTTGGCGAGCACGTGCGGCGTGACCTTCTCGATCAGCGCCTTCGGCGTGTCGTCGTCGAACGCGACCACGTAGTCGACCGCTTGCAGCGCTGCGAGCACCGCGGCGCGATCCTCGAGACCATTGAACGGGCGGCCGGGCCCCTTCTGCTGGCGATGCACCGAGGCGTCGGTGTTGAGGCCCACCATCAGCGCGTCGCCGTAGGTGCGCGCCTTCTGCAGGTAGTCGCAGTGGCCGGCGTGCAGGATGTCGAAGCAGCCGTTGGTGAACACGAGGCGACGGCCCTCGGCGCGCAGGCGGCTCGCGACCTCGGCGGCCTGTTCCTGCGTCAGGATCTTGCCCTCGCCGCCCGGGGCCGCGTCGCCGAGGCGGGCGAGGATCTCGCGGCGGCTCGGCGCCCACGTGCCGACCTTGCCGACGGTGATGCCAGCGGCGTGGTTGGCGAGCCGCAGACTCTCTTCGAGGCCGACCCCGCAGGCGCGGCAGTAGGTCAGCACCGAGACGACCGTGTCGCCGGCACCGGTCACGTCGAACACAGCTCGAGCCTCGGTCGGCAGGATCTTGTGCGAGCCGTCGCCGGTCTCGAAGAAGATGCCGTCCTTACCGAGCGTGATCACCGCGGTCTGGATGCCGGTGATGTCGCGCAGGCGCTTCGCAGCGCGATGCATGTCGTCGGTGGTCCGGATCGACACGGCGGTCGCGGCCTCGGCCTCTTCGCGGTTGGGCGTCAGCAGGTCGACGCCGCGGTAGATCGAGTAGTCCTTGCCCTTCGGGTCGACGACCACGACGCCGCCTTGCGACTTCGCCGCGGCGATCGCGGCCGCGATCACGCGCGGCGTCAGCACCCCCTTGCCGTAGTCGCTGAGCAGCACGCTCTTCCACGGGAACGGTCGCTGCTCGAGCAGCGCCAGCATCATCGCTTCGGCAGCCCCCGCGACCGGGGCGCGGCTCTCTTCGTCGACGCGCAGCACCTGCATGGTCTTCGCGACGTAGCGGGTCTTGCGGGTCGTCGGCCGCGTCGGATCGACGACCAGCGCCTGCGTGTCGATGTCGGCGTGCTGCAGCAGCTGGCGCAGCGTGCGGCCACCTTCGTCGTCGCCGATCACGCCGAGCACCGAGGTCGACGCGCCGAGCTCGCGCAGGTTCGCGGCGACGTTGCACGCCCCGCCGAGCAGGTAGCGTTCTTCGCCGGCTTCGAACACCAGCACCGGCGCTTCGGGCGAGACGCGCTGCGCCTTGCCGTCGGCGTAGCGGTCGAGGATCAGGTCGCCGACCACGAGGATGCGGGTCGTCGGCAGAGCGCCGAGGATCTCGGCGAGACGGCGGTTCGTGGCGGCGGTCATCAGCGTGGCTCCGACAGGAAGCCGCGGGCTTCGGCGGTGCAGACGAGGGCCTGGTGCAAGAGCGGCAGCACGATCTCGTGCATCGCCAGGATCGACTTGCCCTCCTTCGGCGGACGCTGCACGACGTTGGTGAACGCGCGGTACTGCTGCAGCATGTCGAAGTTCGCGGTCAGGAAGTCCGTGCCGAGCTGGCCACGGTTGCGCGCGATCGACACGGCCTTCAGGAACACTTCCGGCATGATCACGGCGGAGCCGACGTTCAGCCAGACGCCGTGCTCGAGGCGGCCGACGGTGTCGGCGAACGTCCAGAAGTCGCGCTGCGTCGCGGCGCCGAGGGCGGCCCCGTCGAGTTCGGGGTCCATGTGCGTGATGTCGCAACCGAACGCGACGTGCACCGTCGCCGGGATGCCGAGGCGGGCCGCTTCGGCGAACACCGACAGGTGGCGGTACGGCAGGTCGTCGTCGAGGATCTGCCGGCCGATCGCCTGGCCGAGCCCTTCGTTGCGCAGGCCGGCGCGCTTCGTGGCGCCGTTCAGGCCGACCATCGTCTCGCGCCAGAAGCCGAACGAACCGTCGGGCAGGTTCTGCGCGACGTCCTCGCTGGTGGCGCCCTGGTAGGCGGTCTCCCAGTCGTGGATCGCCGAGGCGCCGTTGGTGGCGACGTGCGTCACTAGGCCGCGGCGCATCAGGTCGATCAGCAGCGGCGACAGCCCGACCTTCAGCACGTGCGCGCCGAGCGACACACCGACTTCGCGGCCCTGCTGGCGGGCGGTGACGACGCGATCGACGACCTGCTTCAGCGCCTTGCTGCCGTAGATGTCCGGCAGCGCTTCGAACCACCGCAGGAAGCCGTCGACCGGCGGCAGGACCTTGGCGAAGTCCTCCTTGCGCACGAGGTTCTTCCTTTCGGCGAGCGGGCGGATGCGCAGCGGGCGCGGCTCTGGAGACGAGTTCGGATCGGCCATCGGCAGCCGGGCATCGTGCAGGCGCAGGGCACCGGGTTCCAGTGCGCGCGCCTTGGGCGCGGTTCACGCCGCGGAATTCTGGCTCTGGGTGTAACCGTGGAGCGCTTCCTGCCCCATTGCGGCGGCGCATTCCGTGCCGATCACGAGGCGACTTCCCGGTGCTACCATGCCGACCATGTTGGATCCCGTGCCGTTCACGGCGGAGCAGTTGCTCGCCCTCGACGAGCCTGGCCAGAACCACGAACTGGTGCGTGGGGAGCTGCGCCCCGTGAGCAATGCCGGTTGGTGGCACGGCGCCGTGGCGGCTGCGGTCTGCGAGTTCCTGCGCCACCACGTGCGGGAACACCACCTCGGCCTCGTGTTCGCCGCCGAGACCGGCTTCGTGCTGGCGCGCAGGCCCGACACGGTGCGCTCGCCCGATGCGGCGTTCGTGCGCCGCGAACGACTGCCCGCCGAACCAGGCCGGGGCTACTTCGAAGGGGCGCCCGACCTGGCCGTCGAGGTGACGTCCCCGCACGACGGCTACGACGCCGTCCACGACAAGGCGAACGACTGGCTCGCCCGTGGTGCCGAGGAGGTCTGGATCGTCGCGAGCGGCCCGCGTCACGTGACCGTGCTGCGGGCCGATGGCAGCGCTTGGGTGTGCGGGGCGGAAGACCGGGTGCGCAGCGAGTTGCTGCCGCACTTCCAGGTCGCCGTGCGCGAGTTCTTCCCGACGCTGGTCTGAACTCGGCACGCGCGCGCCGGGATCGGGCTCCCGGCCCTGATGCTTGGCACCCCCGTTGGCCGCGAGCCCCGGCCCAGGGTCAGCGCCAGACGATCCGCAGATCGAGCACGGTCACCGGACCAGCCGTCCGGTCGATCGTCAGGTCGAAGCGCACCGCGTTGCCGTGGTCGCGGTTGATCGAGTCGGCGCCGATCGCCGCAGTGCGGCGCCACGGCCCCCACGACGCCTCGCCGACCTGCCCGGTCATCGAGTCGAAGAAGCCGGCCTGCAGGCGCAGTTGCACCGGCCCGGCCGGATCGTCGGCCGCGAGCGGCGACACCGTCGGGTCGTCGCTGAACAGCACCGGCTGGCCCTGCACAAGCGCCAACAGTTCGTAGCGCACGTAGACCGGTAGCGCCAAGGTCGCCGGCAGCAGCCACGTCGAACGCGAACCCGTGCGGATGTCCGTGTCGAGCAGCGGGCCGGTGTTCTGCGCCGGCTGGAACACCGGCACGCCAGTGCCGGAGAACTGCGCGGTCGTCGCCGCTTCGAGGCGGTAGAAGCCCGGCGCGCCGTTGCCGGCCTGGGTGATCACGTTCAGGAAGGGCTGCACCGGATTGAAGCCGCCGTTGCGGCTGCCGAGGCCGCCGCGGGTGTCGATCGAGCCGGCGACCGAGATGTCGCGAGCGGATTGCAGCAGGACCGTTCCACCAGAGCCGCCGCCACCGGGCGACGACCAGCCGAAGTCGCTGTCGTAGGTGCCGGCCCCGTCGTTGTTGGGGTTGTTCGCGGTGATCAGCACGCCATCGCCGCCGCGTGCGACGATCGAGCCGGTCGGCTGCACCACGATGCCACCCCCCGAGCGCAGCGCGAGCGCGCCGCCACCACCGGTGCCGCCGTGCCCGGCCAGGAACACCTGGCCCACGGTCGTGATCGCGAGGAACTGGCCGAACGCATGGCATCCACCGCCACCACCGCCGGAGCCACCGACCAGGAAGTGGTTCAGTGCGGAGTAGCCAGGGGGCGGCGCCACCGGGTACGGCAGCGGGTTGAACGAGGCGGAAGGCGGTGCCAAGGGCCCAAGGTTCGGCTGCAGAAAGGGCGGGGCAATCGACGGCAGCGCCGGCTGGTTGCCGGGGACGGAGTACCCGCCGCCGCCGCCACCTGGTGAGAAGAACGAGCGGTAGATCAGGGACGAAGGGTTGGCCGGAGAGGGACCGATCGGGTTGCTGATGGCGCTCGCCGTCAGCCCATTGGCCGGGTGCACGGACGAACCCGCCCCGCCCGTGCCGATGTTGGCGCCGGCATAGGCGTGGCCGGCCTGCAGACGCAGGTCCTCACCAGGCTGGCCGCTGTTCGCTGCCGTGGCAGCCACGTTGCCGAGGCACTCGTCGCCGCCCTTGCCGCCCCTGCCGCCGCCAGGTCCTGCCAGGCCACCGTTCTGGCCGGCGGCCAAGCTGCTGCCGAGCCCCCGCGCATTGAAGCTGGAGATCCTCTGCCCGGCGTGGGCCGGCAGGATGCCGACCACCGACGGCATGTCGGCGCCGCTCGCGTCGATCGTGCCCTGCACGTCGACGCGCCCACGCACGAACAGCCGTGCCGGCACCGGGCCACGGAAGCGCACCGTGATACCGGCCGGCACCACGAGGTCGGTGAAGTAGAAGCGGCCGTCGGTCACCACCTGCGTCTGCCCATCGAGCGTGGCACTCGCGGGAATCGTCAGGTTGTCGGTCTGCCACAGGTAGACGCCGGGCTCCACGATGGGCCCGAAGGTCGGATCGAACGAGCCGTGGCGCCCGTCGCCGCCGATCTGCGCCTGCACGACCGCTCCGCCGAGCCAACGGTCGCCGGACACCGCGGCATCGCGGTTCAGTTCGTTGCTGAACGTCTCGCGCAGCTCGAACTCCGGCAGCGGCAAGCCGACCTGCACCTGCAGCGCGTCGCTGACTGCGACGGGATCGAACACGTCCACCTGCACCACCTGGGCCGAATAGCGCGCACCGACCAGCGACGGCGTCGGCGGCACGGTCAACCATGCAGTCGCCGGC
>JAEUHU010000537.1 GCA_016793305.1 Planctomycetota bacterium | reverse complement strand
TGGTGGCGCCTCGACCTCGGCCTCGTGATCGTCCTTCTTCGGCGCTGGCTTCTTGCCGAGCGGCTTCGGAGCTGGCAGCGACTTCTTCGGCAGGTCCTTGCGGGCCGGCTGCAGCGGCGGAACCTCGGCCTCTGCCTCGACACCTTCTTCGGCCGTGGCCGCCAGCGACTTCTTCTTCGGAAGCGCGGCACTGCCGGCATCCGGGGAGACGGGCTGCTTCTTCAGCCCTTGGGCGGACAGACGCGCCTCGACCACCATCAGGTCGGCGTCGTCGAGCACAGTCATGTGCGTCTTGACGTGTTCGAAGCCCGATTCACGCAGCAGCTTCGCCAGGTCGGGACCCCGCATCCCGTACTCCTTGGCCAGTTCGAAGACTCGTACCTTTTTCAATCGCTTTGCTCCTCACCGATTCGCGCCGGCACTTGGCCTCTGCGCGCCGTAGTTTCGTGTTGCGTGGGCTGCGGGTGGTTCGTTCGGGTGGCTCAGCTGCCGGCCGCTGCGTCGCCAGGTCCATGGGCTGCGTCGGGCTTCGGCCCGTCGTGCGCGGCGGCCGGGTCGGTCGCCGGGTCCTCGCCGTCCGCCGTGGCGTCGTCGGCCGTCGCCGCCGACTCCGGATTGCTCGCGGCACCGCCCGACTCTTCTTCCGCGACCACGCGCTCGAGTTCGGCCCGGGTCATGATGTCGATGTCCCAGCCGGTCAGCTTGCTGGCCAGGCGCACGTTCTGGCCCTTGCGGCCGATCGCGAGCGACTGCTGGTCTTCGTTGACGATGACCAGCGCCTTGCGGGCCGCGGGGTCCAGCGTGATGTCGCCGACTTCGGCCGGCTTCAACGCGTTGGCGATCAGGGTGGTGGGGTCGTTGTTCCAGCGGATGATGTCGATGCGTTCGCCGTTGAGCTCGTCGATGATCGACTTGATGCGGTTGCCGCGCACGCCGACGCACGCGCCGACGCAGTCGACCTTGTCGTCGGCGGAGTCCACCGCCAGCTTGGTGCGGTAGCCCGGCTCGCGCTCGATGCGGCGGATGGTGATCGTGCCGTCGGAAATCTCCGGCACTTCGAGTTCGAACAACGCGCGCACCAGGTCGCGGTGCGTGCGACTGAGGATCACCTTGACGCGCGGCCCGACCTTCTTGACCTCGAACACCAGCGCGCGAATGCGCTCGCCGATGTTGTACGACTCGCTTCGCACCTTCTCGGCGCGCGGCAGGATGCCCTCGGTCGTGCGGCCGAGGTTGACGATCACGGTGTCGCCCTCGAATCGCTGGATGGTGCCGCTGACGATCTCGCCGACCTTGCTCTCGTACTCGGCGAACACCACGTCGCGCTCGGCCTCGCGGATGCGGCCCGTGATGGCCTGCTTGACCGACATCGCGAAGATGCGACCCTGCTCCTCCATCGACACGTCGTAGTTGCAGACGAATTCGCCGGTCTCGCGATCGAGGCCGATCTCCACGTCGTCGACGCCGTACTTCTTGGCCAATGCCTGCGACATCGCCTGCTCGATGGCGATGATCAGCGCCTCCTTGTCGATCTCCTTGTCGCGGGCGATGGAGTCGATGAAGCGAAGGATGTCAGCGTTGTTGGCCATGACCTGCGGGGGGCGGGACTGCGTAGGGACTGCGGAAGCTGAGGTGACGGTCTTGTGCTGGCGAAGACGGTTTGCAGAAACGATGGTCCCGGACAGGCGGCACGATTCCCGCGCCCCGAACCGCGCGGGCTCGGGGCTCCTGAATGGCCGAGGCCGTTCGCGGAGAATCCTGCCGACTGCCCGGGGGACCGTGCGATCGGGAGCGCATGCCGGCCGGTGCGGGCAGGCAAACGCGGCGAGGATGCTACTGCGACCACCAGGAGGGTCAAGCCAAGGTTCCGATGCACCTTCGGTTACCTGCCGACCTCGGCGGCTAGGAGACAGCGGCGCCGCTCTTGCCCGGGCGCGCCTCTCCCGCCCTCGCCATGCTCGACGCCGTCGATCACCTGCAGCTGCGCCCGTTCGCCCTCGGCGACGCCCTCGTGGTGGA
>JAEUHU010000524.1 GCA_016793305.1 Planctomycetota bacterium | reverse complement strand
CTCAGGAAGCCGGCCCAGCAAGCCGGCTCAGGAAGCCAGCTCGGGGAGCCGGTCTCAGGACGCCAGCTTCGCGCTGATGTACTTCACCGCGTCGCCGACGGTCTGGATCTTCTCGGCGTCCTCGTCCGGGATGCTGATCTCGAACTCGTCCTCGAACTCCATGACCAGCTCGACGGTGTCCAGCGAGTCGGCGCCGAGGTCGTTGATGAACGACGTCTCCGGCGTGATCTTGTCCGGGCTGGTGGTCAGCTGCTTGCAGACGATGGTGTGGACGCGCTCTTGGATGTTGTCAGCCTTCGACACGATGTTGCCTCTTTGGGAACGGTTTGGGATGCGGTGCCGGGGAGAAGCCCGGAGGGATCAGGAAGTTTCGGGCTGGGCCGCGGCCCAATCGGGCCACTAGCCTAGCTAGAGGGTCATGCCTCCGTCCACCACGAGAGTCTGTCCCGTGAGGTAGGAAGCGGCGTCGCTGCACAGGAAGGAGACCACCTGGGCGATGTCGTCCGGGCGGCCGAAGCGGGCCAGCGGGATCTGCTTCAGCATCTGCTCGCGCACTTCGGGCGTCAGCACCGCGGTCATGTCGGTGTCGATGAAGCCCGGGGCGACGACGTTGACGGTGATGCCGCGGCCGGCGAACTCCTGCGCCAGCGACTTCGACAAGCCGATCAGCCCCGCCTTGCTGGCGGCGTAGTTCGCCTGCCCGGCGTTGCCGGTCAAGCCGACGACCGAGCCGACGTTGACGATGCGGCCGCCGCGGGCCTTCGCCATCGCGCGCGCGAACGCCTTGCAGACCAGGAAGGTGCCGCGCAGGTTCGTGGTCAGCACGGCGTCGAAGTCCTCTTCGCTCATGCGCAGGAACAGCCCGTCGCGCGTGATGCCGGCGTTGTTGACCAGGTAGTCCAGCTTGCCGGCGCCATCCAGCACGCTCTTCGCCAGCGCTTCGACCGAAGCAGCCGAGCCGACGTCACAGACCAGCGCCGTGGCCCTGCCGGCTCCCACCGGGGCACTGCCGGTTCCGCCGGTGGCCTGCGCGATCGCGGCCAGCGTCTCGTCGCAGCCTCCCGCCTTGGTCGACGTGCAGAAGACCTGCGCCCCACCGACCGCGAAGGCCTGGGCGATGGCGCGACCGATGCCGCGCGAGGCGCCGGTGACGAGAGCGACTTTGCCTGCGAACTGCATGGGAACGAAGGGGACGAGCGTAGAGGTCGGGGAGGCGTCCGATCGAGCGAGGATCGAACGAAATCAGCAAGAGGCAGCCGGCGGCGGTTGGAGCTTGGCGGTTGGCGGTGCCCTCACCAGCGGAGCAGGAGATGGCCCCAGGCCATGCCGGCGCCGAACGCCGGCATCACCACGAGTTTGCCCTTCTGCAGGCGGCCGGCGTCGAGCGCTTCACGCAGCGCGATCGGCACCGACGCCGCGGAGGTGTTGCCGTAGCGTTCGATGTTGGTGAACACCATGTCCATCGGCAGCCCGACCTGCTCCATCGCCGCCTCGATGATGCGTTGGTTGACCTGGTGCGGCACGATCAGGCCGATCTCGTCGCGGCCGTAGCGGTCGATCACGCCCTGCACGAGTTCGGCGAACACGCGCACCGCGAAGCGGAACACCTTGGTGCCGCCCATCTTCATGTAGTGCAGCCGCTGCGCCACGGTGTCGTTGGAGGCCGGATGCCGACTGCCCCCGCCCGGCTGGGCCAGGATGCCTTCGGCCCCACCTTCCATCGCGATCGAACCGCCGAGGAACTCGCCGCGGCCGGCCCGGTCGAGCGACGTGAACACCGCCGCGCCGGCACCGTCGCCGAACAGCACGCAGGTGTTGCGGTCGGTGTAGTCGAGGATCCGGCTCAGGATCTCGGCGCCGCACACGAGGATCGTGCGCGCCTGGCCCGACTGGATCATGCCGGCGGCGACCTGCGACGCGAACACGAAGCCGCTGCACGCCGCCGCGAGGTCGAAGCCACCGGCCTTCTTGGCGCCGAGGTCGGTGCCGAGCCGGCACGCGGTCGCGGGGAACGGCTGGTCGCCGGTCACCGTCGCACAGATCACCAGGTCGAGATCGGCCGGATCGACCTTCGCGTCGGCGAGCGCCTGCTGCGCCGCCTGCAGCGCCAGCGTGCTGGTGACCTGGTCGGCGCCGGCGATGCGACGCTCGCGAATGCCCGTGCGCTGCACGATCCACTCGTCCGACGTGTCGACGATCTTCTCGAGGTCCTGGTTGGTGAGGCGGCGCTCCGGCACGTAGCGACCGAGCCCAGCGATGCCAACGGGAATCAAGCCAGCCATCGCGAACGCTCCGAGGAAGAGGGCAGGGAAGAGGCGGGCATGCCGGCAGGCCCGCAGGATCGGGCAGGCCCGGCGAACCGAGCGGGACGGATCATCCGTTCGGTTCCGCCGCGGGCAAGGCCGAAGCCCGCGCCGCGTCGACGATGTGCCGGTTGACCTCGGCCTGCATCGCCCGCATCGCGAAACGGATCGCGTTGGCGAACGCCGGGGCCTTGGAACGACCGTGGCAGATGGTGACCACCCCTTCGACGCCGAGCAGCAGGGCCCCGCCGTACTCGGAGAAGTCGACGCGCGGCAGGATGCCGGCCTGGACCTGCTTCATCGCCTTGCCGTCGACGCCGGCCTGCTGCATCAGGCCGAACATGATGCGCAGCAGGTATTCCGCGACGCCTTCGCTGACCTTCAGCAGCACGTTGCCCGTGAAGCCGTCGGTGACCACCACGTGGCAATCGCCCGAGAAGACCTCGAGGCCTTCGACGTTGCCGTGGAAGTTGATCGGCAGCTGCTTCATCAGCGCGCGGGCCTCGCGCACCAGCGGGTTGCCCTTCAACTCCTCGCTGCCGATGTTGAGGATGCCGACGCGCGGTTCGGCGACGCCGAGGGTGCCGCGGTAGTAGGCGGATCCCATCAGCGCGTACTGCGCCAGGTGATGGGCCTTCGGCATCGGGTTGGCACCGACGTCGAGCACCAGGAACGGGTGCTTCTCGCCGGCGATGATCGCGCCGATCGCCGGTCGCCGGATGCCTTCGAGGCAGCGCAGCCCGAGCGTCGCCGCGGCCACCACGGTGCCGGTCGAGCCAGCGCTGACGAACGCGCCCGCGCGGCCCTCCTTCAGCTCCTGGATGCCGAGCGCGATGCTGTTGCGCGGCTTCTTCTTCATCGCATCGGTCGGCGTGTCGGTGTCGGCCAACACGTCGGGCGCATCGACGACCGTGATGCCGGCGGTCGGCACCTTGTGCGCCTGCAGGGCCGCGAGCACCGCGTCTCGAGGACCGGTCAGGATGAGCTGGTCGGGCTGCACGAAGCCCTTCTGCAGGGCCAATGCGGCGCCAGCGATGCACTCAGTCGGGGCGTGGTCGCCACCGAACGCGTCGAGCACTACCTTGGTCATGGCACGACTCCGGACAGCGGAAGAGCAGGGCGAACACACGCCGCAGGAACGAGGCTGGCCGAACCACCGGGCCCCTGCCACCCTTCAAGGGTCAGCGGGCGATCCGGGTCGTCGGGCGCAGGCGGCGATCCCGACGACTCAGCCGTTCTCGGCGACCAGGATCTGCCGGCCGCGGTAATGGCCGCACGCCTTGCAGATCGTGTGCGGCTTGATCATCGCGCCGCAGTGCGTGCAGCGCACCAGCTGCGCACGCTCCAGGGCCAGGTGGGCGCGGCGGTGGCCCTTGCTCGCGCGACTCAGCTTTCTCTTCGGATTTGCCATGTTCGGATGCCTTGCTACGCGGCTG
>JAEUHU010000507.1 GCA_016793305.1 Planctomycetota bacterium | reverse complement strand
CGGGGTCGCCCGCGTGCACTACGGCGACGCGCTCGCCATCGACGCGAACGGGCGCCGCCTGCCGATGCAGACGTGCGTCGTGCCGGGTGGCATCGAGCTCCGGCTTGCGGGCTCGGCCCTGGCCGAGGCGGCGTTCCCGCTTGTGGTCGATCCGCTGGTGGCGCCGGTCGTGGTCGCCGTCGGTGCCCCTTGCGTCGACGTCGCGGTCGCCTACGACCAGCAGGGCAGCAAGAACCTGTGGCTCGCCGAAGTCCGGGAGACCGCCGGCGACGCCGACCTGCGGCTGTTCCGGACCGATCCCGACGGCGCCAACCCCGTGCTCGTGTTCGCCGACCTCTCGAACCTGTGGTCGTCGCGCGAGCCGAGCCTCGGCCTCGACGTGCCGGCCGGACGCATGCTGCTGGCGTGGACCCGCTACTTCACCGCCAACGACACGTCGCGGGTGCGCATGCACGTGCACGAGCGGGCCGATCTAGGCCTCGCGGGGGGCGTGCTCAACGCGGCCAGCATCGGCAACCGCAACCAGTGGCGACCGGTGGTCGGCGACGAGCTGTCGCCGGTCTCGTTCACGTCCGTGCTGGTGGCGATGCAGGTCGAAGGCGAGAACGCGTTCGCGAACCTGCCGTTCAGCGAGATCCACGGCCAGCTCGTCACCCTCGCCGGTGCCGGCAGCATCGTCGCGAACTTCCCGATCGCCGATGCGCCGTTCGTCGACCACGAACGCCCGACGCTCGCCAAGGTGGCGGTCGGGCCGACGCGGCAGTGGACCGTCGCCTACCAGCGCTACGCCGGCGTCGCTGGAGACGACTGGGACGTCGGCGTGCGCCGGATCGACGCGGCCAACGTCGTCGGACCCGAGGTCGTGATCGACGGCGCCACGCCGGGCAGCCACGAGATGGCGCCGCGGCTCGGTGGCTCCGACGACCGCCTGATGTTGTTCACGACCGCGTCGACGGTCGCCGAGTCGTCGGGCAAGCCGGCTGGTGCGAACGGCCACCGCATCCGCGGCACGCGCCTCGGTTGGAACGGAGCGTTCACGACGCCGCACGGCAGCAAGACCCTGCAGGCCAACGCGGACGCGCGCCTCGAGCTCGCCGGAGTCGACTTCGACCGCAACTCGCTGAGCCACTGGGCGCTGGCCTTCCGCAGCAACGTGACGCAGAACCTCTACCTGCGCCTCTACGGCTACCGCGGGGAGGAAGTGCTCGACCACACGATCGACAGTCCGGCGACCGCACTCGGCACGATCCACGGTGGCAGCGTGTGCTTCCGCAGCAGCGGCTCGGAGTTCCACGTCGGCTACGGCATCGTCGATCCGGGGCAGAACTCGCCGAGCAAGCTCCGTCGTCGTCAGTACACCGCCGTGTTCCCGGCCTATCTCTCGGGTGCGAGCTGCACGCCGATGCAGATCGCGTGGAACGGCAGCCAGTGGATCGGCGGGGAGTTCGGCTCGATCTCGTTCACCGGCTCGCCTGCCGGCACGATCTCGTTCGCGGTGCTGGCGACTGCACCTGCCTCGCTGCAGCTGTTCGGCATGGTGCCGGTCGTCGACGGTTGCTGGCAGTACGTGCCGATCGCCGGTCCGGACTACCTCGGCGAGCTGCCCTGGCAGTTCGGCACGAGCGGGTCGTGGAGCCTGCCGATCCCCGAGGGTCTGTCGCCGATCACGCTCCATGTGCAGGGCGTCAACTACGACCCGGCGACCGGCGTCGCGCGCACCACGAACCGGCTCAACATCGGCTTGTCCTGGTGATCCACCGTTGGTGGACGACGCGCCGCGTCGCGTCGCGGAACGGGCGGCTCAGCGCCACGCGGCGGTGAGCTGCAGCCGCGGCGTGTCGTTCGCCCGGTCGGTCGAGACTTCGAGATGCACGTGCCGGATCGGCGGATCGCCGGCTTCGCCACCCCACTGCGTCGCGATCGCTCGCACGTCGAGATCGAGCTGAAGCCAGCTCGTGGGAGCCGGCTCGGGTGCCGTGCTCGTGGTCGCACCGAACAAGCGGCCGGCGAGTGCGTCGTCGATCGCGCGTTCTGCGCCGGGCCGTGCGTCCTGGCCGGCGACCTGCAACCAGTGCCTGCCGACGATGCCGCCGAACGCTTCGACGGCCCCGTCGGTGTCGCCGTAGCGCGCGAGCGGTCGTCGGCCGTGGTGCCGCGTGCGCAGCAGGGCGATGTCGCGGTACGGCGCCGCGGTGTGGCGGGTCGTCGGCGTGTTGTCGTCGGGATCGCCCGTCGCATCCACGTCCGCGCGCCAGCGCGCGGCGAAGGCTGCTGGGTCGCGCAGACCGAGCGCCAGGCCCCACTGCGCCTCGCCGATCACGAACGCGAGGCGACCGTCGTGGCTCGCCAGCCGTTCGTGCAGCGTCTCGATCGGCTCGCCGCCGATCGCGGCCCACCAGGGCAGGAACGGTGCCGCCGCAGCCGTCAGCTCGGTGGGATCGAGCTGCAGGCGCACCTGCAGCAGTGCGCGCGGCCACGACCAGGTCGGTGCCGGCTGCTCGGCCGGAGACAGCCGCCGCAGCCAGGCGGCGAGTTCCGTGCCGGGCCGCGGCGTGGCGAACAGCTCGAGGCGTGCCGGACGTTCGCCGTCGCCGGGCGTGACGCCGAGCGCACAGCGATCGAGTTCGTGCAGGCGCGCCCACAGCGCGTCGGCGAGCGTGCCGCACTGGCGCGGCGTGAGGCCGAACGGCTGGCCGATCGCGACCGCGCGGTTGCGCGCCGAACGTGGGGCTGGGTCGGCCGGCAGGTCCGCGTGTGCCAGCCACGCGGCGGGCCGCAGTTCGAGCTGGAGCAGCCGTTCGTCGTCGGCTCCGTCCGGGATCGGAACGGCTCGTGCGCTGGCGACGCCCTCGGCGTCGACCAGCAGTTCGAGCCGTTGGCCTTCGGCGAGCGGCGGCAGCTGCACCGCGAGCGCTTCGGCGAGACCGGCGATCCACTGCGGGGCCTTGGCCGACGCGCGCAGCAGCGGCTCCTGCGCCGACGCGGCCGATGCCAGCAGCAGCAAGCCGGCCGCGAGCCTGCTCGGCTTCGAGCCGGTCGGCCGGGCGATGCCGCCGGTGTTCATCGGGGAGCCAGTTGCAGGGCCTTGTGGAACGCGTCGCGAGTGCGCACGGCGGTGGGCGACGTCGAGGGATGCAGTTCGAGCAGGTTGCCGCGGTCCCCGACCAGCAAACGCACGGCTTCGGCGGCGGCGCGGCCGAGCTGGTCCGGATCGGGGCCGACCACGCAATCGGCATCGGTCTGGAGCGTCGGGTCGAGCACCAGCAACAAGGCGTGCAGCGCCTCAGCTCGGGTTCGCAGTTCGCCCAACTGCAGCGCCGCTGGGGTGGCGACGATCACCGCGCGGCAGCCGCTGTCGAGCAGTTCGCCGAGCACCGCGGGCAGGGTAGCCGCGTCGCTCACCACCCTCGGCACCAGCTCGATGTGCTGGAAGCGCTTCTTGGCTTCGGCGGCTGCGTCGCCGGCGCTGCGTGCCGAGCCGACGGCGACGAAGCCGATGCGGCACACGGCGTCGGTGCGCAGTTCGCCCGACAGGACCTCGCGGTGCCGCATGCGCAACATCTGCAGCATCACGTCGCCGGGGCCCGGCCGCTGGGTGCCGCCGGTCTGGCGCGTCGCCGCGGTCCACACGCGCGCGCCGAGCGGCAGGATCCTCGGCACCTCGATGCCGTGGCAGTGCAGGACCGCGAGCTCGACGGCGAGGTCGCCGCCTTCGGCGCCCTGCACGATCGTGTCGGCATCGACCTCGCGCCCTCCGGCCGGTGTGCCGACGAACACGGCGCGTCGTCCGCCCGAGGCCGCGCGCGGCGGCAGCTCGGCCGGCGCGAACGCGACCACGACGGCCTCCGACGGGGCGTTGGCCAGCAGTTCCCTGGTGCGCGCCGCCGCCTCGGCACCCGTCGTGTCGACTTCGCCGAGCAGGCGCCAGCGGCCGTCCGTGCTCTGCAGCACGGCGCGCTCCGCGCAAGCGGCGAGCAGGACGGCGGCCAGCAGCGACGGGA
The DNA here is from genome assembly GCA_016793305.1 of Planctomycetota bacterium. The sequence continues at coordinate 3,821 of JAEUHU010000507.1, read as the reverse complement.
ACGAGCGCATGGCCGGATGATGGCGGGGGCGCGCGGCCCTGGCCAGCCAGCGGTTCACTGCTGGGCTTCGGCGAAGAAGCGCACCAGGGCCGCCTCGACGCGTTCGGGCGGCAGGCTGCTCGGCCGCAGCTCGCGCGTCAGCTGGCCGTAGGCCTGCACGCTCGGCACCCCGAAGTAGAGCTCGGGGATCGGTTCGCTCGGCGGATCGGCGACCCAGCGGGCACCGTCGTGCGGAGCCTCGAGGGTGTCGAGGTAGGCGGCGATGGGCCGCAGGTCGAGGCGCGGCAGCGGCCGCAGGGTCACCAGTTCGAACCAGCTCTCGGTGCGGTCGTGGTAGCGGAAGCGCGGGCCATCGGGCTCGTGCCGCACGTGCAGGATGCGGAACGCGCCGGCCAGCGTGTTCAGCACCATGCGGTGGCGGTCGCCGCGGCTGGTCAGCACCGAGAAGCCGATCGGGTCGTACGAACGGCGGGCGACGGCCCCGGCGAGGCCTTCCCGGAGCTGCTGCCGGACGTTCGCCATCTCCTCGGCGTAGAGCGCGGCGTACTGGCCGGTGCCGTCGAGCACGGACTCGGCGTTCTCGATCAGCCAGCGGTAGCGTTCGAGGGTGCGCTGGTCGGGGTCGGTCCAGCTCCGGAACACGGCGTGCACCGGCGACTCGGGAGCGCCGATGCGCGTGACGGTGCGGTCGATGGCGAAGCCGCGCCAGGTCTGCCAGGTGCCGAAGTCGCCGACCGCCGCGGCGGTCAGGAGCAGTTCCTCGCGGCCGAACGCGACCTCGGGGCGCAGCACCGCCAGCAGGGCGCCGAACCCGTCGGCGTCGTAGTGGTCGTTGAGCACCAGCTCGGCAGGGCCGAGGAACTCCTCCTGCTCCGCGGTGCTCGCCCGCGCGAACTGCAGGGCGATCCCGGTGCTGAGGTCCGCCTTCCACTTGCCGGGGGTGCGATTGCCCGGCCAGTGCGACAAGTTGGGGCCGATCGGGGTCATGCCGTCGACCGACAGGTGCGGGGTCGGGCAGCCGTTGGCGCCGGCGAAACCGAGCTGCAGGCGAGGGGAGTCCTGGAAGAACATGCAGAGGCTCTTGGGCGCGCGAACGAGCCATCCTACAGACCGGGGCAAGCGAGAACGGTCGCTGGCCGAGGCTGCGAGGCTTCGCGACAGCGGCCGCTTTCGACACGAGAGAGCGAAGAGTGGCTTCGGCCGCCGGGGTGTGAGCCCGGCGGCCGATTTTTTTGGCCCGGGCCGCCTCGCTGGACGCGGGCGCGCACGGGGCAGGTGCGCGAGAAGACGAGCTTGCAAAGCCGCCGACCGTCGCTAGCATCTCCGGCCCCCAAGGCGTGGGGACGTAGCTCAATTGGTTAGAGTACCGGACTGTCGATCCGGTGGTTGCGGGTTCGATTCCCGTCGTCCTCGCCAGATAGAACCCCGCAGAACCGCTCCAAAAGGGCAGTTCGGCGGGGTTCTTCGTTTCCGGCCGGCCCTTCCCGGAATCGGGGTTTCCGGCCGGTTCGCCACCAAACTGGTGGCGGAAACTGGTGGCGACTTCTTCCGGCAGCGGGCGGGGGGTGCTCTTGAGCTTCCTTCCCGTGCCCGGAAATGGCACCGGGCCGACCCTTGCAGGGGCCGACCCGGTTCGTGGTGTCGCGGTGGGGAACCTCGACGACGCGCAGGATACCACGGCGCCTCGGGGCAAGGCAAAGGCGCGGGATGCGTCGCGGTTCGCTCCGACCTTCCGCACGCTCGTCGTCGGGCATGATCCTCGGTGGAGCCCGGAAGCCAGCATCGTCCTGGCTGCTGTCGCGGCGCGGAACGGCCTCACGTGCGAAGGGGCCGACATGGAGGGCCGCACCGGTGACAGCGTGACGCACGATGCCGGCCGCGCTGCGTCGCTCGCCTGGGTTGCGCGCGAGACCGGACTGTGCATCGACGCTGTTCGCCGTGGCGCGCTGGACCTGGTCGAGGCTGGCCATGCCTACCGCGACCCCGATACGGCTGGTGGGAGCAACGCGGGCCTCTTCGCGGTGCCCGCTGCGTTGGCTGCCCGGTGGGCGGAGCCTCGCCGCCGTCTACGGTTCGACCAGCGCGTGCGCTCGCTCGGCATGCGGGCGAGGCCGATGTTGCTGGCCGGCCTTGTGCTCGGCCAAGTAGTGCCCTCGTCCGGCAAGGTGGCGCTCGGCCTCGACTACTTGTGCGAGCGGACCGGGCTTCCTCGACGCACGTTGCAGTCGGCATTGGCTGCCGCACAGAAGGTCGGTGCCTTGCACAAGTGGACGGCGCCAGTCGGCGGTGGCCAGCTGTGCCTTGCACCGGGACCGTCGCAAAGCGGCGCACGAGTGGGGTCGCAAAGTGGCGCACGAGTGAAGGCGAAGGGCAAAGGGACGGCTGCCGTGCCGCGCCTTGAGTCGGTCGAGCATCGCGAACTGGCGCACCCCCCGTCGCGAACTGGCGTGCCTACCCATCGCGAAGCGGCGCCACCCCCCTCGCAAAGCGGCGCACGCCATCCGGATTGCCCTTCGGAGTCACAACCGGATTCACCTACGGACGCGCGGCTGCGCGTTGTTCCAGACGGTGAAACCAAGCGGCTGCGACCAGCAGCAGAGGCGCCGGCTGCGCCGGCCGTTCTGGGAGAGGTCCAGGTTGGCGCCACCGCGACGTCGGCAACGGCGCCGCACCCCAACGCCGACCCTCGGGCGATCGTGGAACAGTGGGTGACCGCCTTCGCTCTCAGGGGCATCGAGCAGATGCAGCCGCAGCACGCCGCCGACGTCGCCGGCTTGCTCGACCAGCTGGGCTCGCCTGACGGCATTCGCGACCGCCGAGCCGTTGCTGTCGAGCGCCTCCGATTCGCCGTGCGCGTGATCGCCTGGTGCTCTTCGCCGACCCGCCTCGGGGAGTGGCTGGTGTGCGCGTCGCAGCAGTTCGGCGTCGCGGAGTGGGGCGCCTACCTGCGCAGGACCGTCGACAGCGGGGGCGATCCTGGCGCGCTGCTCGGCAGCCACATGCGGAATCGGGTCGGGCGCGCAGCCGAGACCTGGCAGCACTTCACGCCCGAGACCGAAAGGCAGCTTGAGGGCGAGCGTGCCGACGACGTGGCGCGGATCGTGGACGCCACTGCCCAAGTGCTCGCAGCAGAGGGCGAGGCCCGCGAGTTCCTGCGGCACGAGTTGCGGAAGTACCTCAGTGAGGGCCGCAAGGTGGCCGCGCGCGCCGTGCTGTTGGAGCTCGTCGGATCGGACCGCACCGACGAGGCGCTTGCGCGTGCCGTGGGGGACGTCTGCACGGTGGAAGTTGCCAGGGAGCTGCTGGCCGCATGAATCCCGGAGCTTCGGAGATGCGCGCGGCGCGTCGCCGGCCACGCCAAGGCCCCTGCGTGCCCTCCTGCTGGGTGATCCGGGCGAGGCCCTGCTCCGGCCGGCTGCTGCGGATCGGGGCTCTGGCGACGTTCTGGCCTCGCTTGATGTGTTCGCGCATCGCGCGTGTCGAGCGCGCCCGCGCGAGCCAGTGGACGCATCGCGCGCGTCGCGTGCCCGCGCGCGAGGGGCCGCTCACTGCCGGCAAGTACACGCGCGTGCGTGCGCGCCCGATGCGGCGATGCGGGATCCTCGGGCCATCGTGCGCCCGCTTTCGCGCAGGCGAGCGCAGTTTTCGACCGTGTACGCACGCACGCGCACCCGCGCGCGAGGGCTGCTTGGCCAGTACGCGCCCATGCGCCCGCGCGAGGACTTTTCGGACCAGTACGCGCGCGGCACCCGCGCGCGAGAGGTGAACCATGGTGAAGATCGAGCGACCGCAGCTGCGAACGACGGTTTCCGAACCTGACC
>JAEUHU010000480.1 GCA_016793305.1 Planctomycetota bacterium | reverse complement strand
GGGTCCTGGCGCAGGAACGAGCGCAGGCCGGCGGCGAAGGTCAGGCCCTTCTTGACGTTGACCTGCACCTGGCTGATGCCGTCGAGGTTGTACTCGACCGGGTCCTCGATGGTCAGGATGTTGAGGTCCGGCGCGTTGATCGCGTCGAGGCAGGCGTACAGCGTGGTGGTCTTGCCCGAGCCGGTCGGACCGGTCACGAAGATCACGCCGTGGCTGTAGTTGATGTAGCGGCGGATGGTGCGCTCGGCCTCGTTCTCGAGACCGATCTGGTCGAGCGAGTAGATCTTGGTGGTCTTGTCGAGGATGCGGAACACCACGCGTTCGCCGCCCGCGACCGGCACCGTGCTGATGCGCACGTCGACGTCGCCGTCGCCGACCCGGATCGACGCGCGGCCGTCCTGCGGCAGGCGCCGTTCGGCGATGTCCATCTTTCCCATGACCTTGACGCGCGAGATGATCGCTTCCTGCGCGCGCTTGGGGACCGACTCCATGTCGTAGAGCACGCCGTCGATGCGCATGCGGACCTGCAGCCGGTCGCCGTAGGGCTGCAGGTGGATGTCCGAGGCGCGCAGCTTCAGCGCCTGGAACAGCAGCATGTTGACCAGCTTGATGACCGGCGCCTTGTTGGCGTCGAGCAGGTCCTCCGACTCCTGGATGTTCTCCGCGATGGAGACGATGTCGGTGTCCTTGACGTCCTGCAGCGCTTCGTCGACGCCGTCGGCCTTGTGCCGGTAGGCGCGGTTGATCAGGTTCGCCACCTCGCTGCGGGTCGCCAGCACGGCCTCGATCTCGCGATCGAGCATGGTGGCGAGGTCGTCCATCGGCTGGACCTCGAGCGGCTTGTGCGTGGCGACGCGCAGCAGCGAGCCGGTGTCCTCGATGGCGATCAGGCCGTGGGTGCGGGCGAACTGAACCGGGATCTGGTGGATGAACACGCCCGGCACGCCGGTGCCTTCCAGGCTCTGCTTGAACTCGAGGCCGAGCAGGTCGGCGAAGAACTCGAGGCACTTGCTCTCCGGCAGCAGGTTCTTGCCGACCAGCACCTGGTCGAGCTGCTGGCCGGTCTCCTGCTCGGTCTTCAGTGCGTCCTCGATCTGCGCCGCCGTGAGGCCGGCCTTGCGCAGCAGGGCCTCGCGGATGCGGTCGTTGCGGACCGCCGGGGCAGCCGCCCCGGAGCCGGTGGAACCGGTGCTCATCGCGGGTTCGCTCCGTCGGTCGCGGTCTCGGTCGGGGCCGGTGGGGCGCTCGGCGCGCCGCGGCCGCGGCGCAGCGATCCGCCGAACTCGTAGCCGCCCTGCCGGTCGAGGTCCTCGATGGTGGCGCCGGCGTCCTCGAGCGTGCGCGGTTCCTCGATCCGGTTCGGGGTGTAGCGCTTGTCGATGATCTGCAGGCGGCGCTCGCCGATGTAGTCCTTGGCCTCGAGCTTCTTGTTCAGGCTGACGTAGTACAGGTCCTGGAAGTCGTCCTCGTCGAGGATCGTCGGCGTGACGAAGAAGTAGAGGTTGGTCTTGTTGGTCTGGTCCTCGCTGCGACGGAACAACATGCCGAGCAGTGGGATGTCCTTCAGGATCGGGATGCCGCCGTTGTTGGACGACTCGCTGTCCTCGATCACGCCGCCGATCACCATCGTGGCGTCGCTCGGCATCGTCACCTGCGTCTTGATCTCGCGGCCGAGCGTGATGCCGCCGCCGGTCACCGAGTTCGGGTCGAAGGCGCCGACGAACCGGCTGACCACCAGGCTGATGTTGAGCCGCAGGTAGTTGTTGGGGGAGATCGTCGGCGAGATCGACAGCGTGATACCGGCCGTGCGTGGCGCGCCGACCCCGCTCTGGGTCGTCGCGGTGCCCTGGTTCTGGGTCTGCGTCGGACGCGACTCCTCGGTCTTCACGGTCGCCGACTCGTTGTTGTTCACCAGCACGCTCGGCAGCGACAGGATGTTGGCCCGATCGTCGGTCGACAGCGCGTTGATCAGCAGCGGCACCGCGAAGTCGCCGCCGCTGATGATGCCGCCGGTGATGCCCTGCAGCGGGTTGTCGAAGTCGGGCAGGCGGGTGTCGGGCAGGCCGTCGTCGTCGGTGTCGTTGAACGTCGACTGGCCGAAGCTGGTGAAGCCGAAGCCGCGCGTGAAGTCGCCGTCGGTCTTCAGGTCGATCAGGCCGAGTTCGACGCCGAACCGGTCGAGGTCGCCGGTGGTCAGTTCGACCAGCGCCGCTTCGATCAGCACCTGCGGCTGGCGGCGGTCGAGC
>JAEUHU010000432.1 GCA_016793305.1 Planctomycetota bacterium | reverse complement strand
CGCTTCACCGGCTGGCTCGACTGGCGGCTCGAGGTCTACCGGCACAACCAGAAGCGCGTGCCGCGCATCGCCGGCAAGGTGGTGCCGGAGCCGGTGACGACGCGCGGCGACTACTTCGCGCAGGTGCTCGAGCCGATCTGGAACGACATCGCGCCGTTCGACCCGGACAAGCTGCTGCGCGAGGAATGGCTGAACTCGCACGGCGTGGTGCCGAAGTTCTTCCGCGACGCGCTCGAGATCCGCGTGCTCGACGTGCAGGAGCACCCCGCCGCCGACCTCGCGATCTGCAGCCTGGTGACCGCGGTGCTGCGCGCGCTGTGCGCCGAGCGTTGGGCTTCGCTGGATTCGCTCGCGGCACTTTCGACCGACGATCTCGCCGGCGTGTTGTGGGCGGTCGCCGAACACGGTGACCAGGCGACGGTTTCGCATCGCGGCCTGCTGCGGGCGCTCGGCCTCGGCGAACAGGCGCGTTCGGCCGGTCAGTGCTGGCAGAAGCTCGCCGACCTCGTGCTGCCGGACGCGCGCGACTTCGATCCGGTGCTCGAAGGACCGCTGCGCACGATCCTGCGCCGCGGCCCGTTGGCGCGGCGAATGCTGGCCGCGGTCGGCACCACGCCCGATCGCGCGACGCTCGACCGCCTGTGCCTGCAGCTTGCCGACTGTCTGCACGGCGGGGTGTCCCTATCCTGATGGGGCTCTTGACTCCCCCCCCACGTGCAGTAGCCTGCCCGGAGGAGGTGATCCCATGAACACAGTGTGCGCGTCGTTCGTAGGTGCTGTTGGTGGTTTCGCTGCTCCCTTCTTGATGGAGGTGGAGCGAGCTGGCGATTGTGAGGCTGAAATTACTTGCCAAGTTTCGGTGAGTTCCATCGGTAACTGGTCGGCTAGCGGGTCGACGGTTGGTGGATCATGCAAGTGCCTTGGCCATGATTGCCTGCTCAAATCGTGTTCGATCAACATGGTGGCGACCCCATTCTTCCCCTTGAGTGGGTCGTGGAAGTTGGCTGTTGGTGGTTCGAGTTGCGAGACCGGCACCCCGACCCCTTTCCCTGCAAACGTCCAAAATTGCGATGACAATGCCAGTGTTCACTACTTCGTTTATCCGAACACGACCGATTGCACGGGCACCATGGAGTTTTGGTCTTGGACCGCTTCGTGTGGTCAGGGCCGGTGTGGCCACCTGAGTTGCCCATAGGTCTACCGTGAAGATTCATCGAGGATGGATCGCCCTTGCTGCGTTTTCGGGAGCCTTCATCCTGGGCTGGCTCTACATCCTGTGGCAGCGATCGTGGCATGAAGATCTGGTGCCTGTGGCATTGGCCAACAACGGTGGTGCTGCCGCCAACGACGAGATCATCGAGCGAGCTGTGCTGCAAGTCGCTTCGCTACCGGAGTTGAGCAGGGAGGTTGATGGCCCGGCCCCCGGTCAGGCTGACCGGGAGCCGGCTGAGATTCGCCCAGACGAGGAATGGGCGGCACTTATCCGAAGTTCGTTCGAGCTCGAAGAGACACTGCGCAAGCCCGATCTGTTGACGGCGAAGCAGTTGCTTCGCAACCGACGTCTGAACCCTGGAGATGTGGTCGTCCCGATCGGTCTGAGGCGTGGCTTCGACGAGTGGCTGTCGAAACATCGAAGTGCCTTGGTGGACCTGTTGGCCGTCACTGACAAGGTGGCCATGCAGGAGCTGAACTTCATGATCGACAACAGGGTCGCCCGATCCAGATCCTATTCAGAATACGTGGATTCGCTCGGCGCGGAGCAGAAGAAGGTCGTCGACGATCAGCGTGAAGCGCACAGAGTGATGATGCAGAAGGCGGGCCTCGATGCTGCCTCGATCGAAACGGCTCTGGCAAAGTTGCGGACCTTCGATGAGAAGGTCATCGGCGGCGCGTTCTGTTATGCGGTTCGAGATGGTGACGACGCCGTGTACTTGGGTGATTTGAAGGCGATGCCACAGGCGCGCCAGTCCGCCAACGCCTACTCGAGTTCCTGCATGGCCTTCTATTGGCAGATGCTCGGCTTCTTTCGCGTGAACGCGCAGTTGCCGGAAACGGAACAGACGCTGCTCATGTCCGCGATCGAGAAGGGGCTGACGCGCTACTCGCGCTGAGTCAGCGCGAGTGCGCGACATCGAGAGCCGGAGCGGTTCTGAGCGCCGCCGCCGCTCGCGGCATCAGCCTTCGTCCGGATCGCGCAGCGGCACCAGCGCGATCATCAGGGCGAGCAGCACCAGGGCCACGACCAGGTTCGGCACGGCCGCCCCGCTCATCATCCAGACCGTGATGCCGAGCAGCGCTCCACCTTCGAGCATCGCCATCGGCACCAGCACGGCCCGGAAGCGCGCGCCAGCGCGCGTTGCCGCCGGTTCGGCGTCGGCCTTGCGGCTGAGCACGCTGCGCACCACCAAGGCCGTCACCGCCATGCTCGGCCCGACCACCAGCACCATCGTGCCGAGGAGCGGGTCGACCTCGGGCGACAGCCCGGCCCCGCCGTTCTGTTGCAGCAGGAACGCGACCACCAGCGCGAACGCGCCGACGCCCATCAGCAGGGCGAAGCAGATCAGGCGCTGCTGCGCGAAGGTCGGCGAGCCCGACGGTGATCCGGAGGCTCCGTTCATGACCGCGAGAACAGACCGAGCACGTGGCCCGAGCCGATCAGGAACAGCCCCTTCGCCATGCGCTGCGTGTAGCCGGCCTCCTGTGCGATCGCACGCACGCGGTCGTTGCGCAGCACGTTCTTCGGCTTCTTGCCGGCGAGCTTGACCCGAACCTCGCGCAGCAGGTTCTTCAGCGACGTCGCCGAGAACCACGTGACGATCACGTGCTTCCTGGCGACGCGGAACAGCTCGCGCAGGTGGCGTTCGCGCAGTTCCTGCGTCTCGAGGTGGTGCGACAGCCGGAAGCTGACCACCACGTCGACCGAACGGTCGGGCAACGGGATCTCGAGCGCCGTCGAGCGCACGTAGTGGCGCGTCGGCTGGCCCGAGGCCGGCTCGGCGCCGTGGTCCTTCTGGTTCAGCGACACCATCGTGAACGACCAGTCGCTCTCGATCAGCCGCTGGCAGCGCGAGCGCAGGAAGTCCGACAGGCGGCCGTGGCCGCACGGCAGGTCGAGGATCGTGTCGACCGTGCCGATCTGCGCGAAGTAGCGGTGCAGCAGCGCGCGCTCGCGCTTGTCGGACCACTTGCGGTGCAGCTTGTTGCGGTAGTCGGCCTTGTAGGCCTCGGCACCGCGGGTGCTGTTGTAGTTGTGCAGCTTGCTCTGCTGCATCGGGGCGTGCAGGTTCGTCATCGCGCGAAGTCGGCCCGTCGGTGAGGGCGTAGCCAGTCCAGGATATAGGTGAGCACGGCCATCGCGAGGGCTCGTTCCAGTTCGTTCTGCAGGGAGCTGCGGCGGACCATCCGGCGCCACAGGGCGCTGGCCCGGGCCCGGTCGCCGTCGCAGTAGCCGAGCAGCCAGCGCAGGCGCTCGGGGCGCGACCAGTCGCGGCGGCGGCTCGGCGAGAACGCGCCGAGGAACAGGTCGATGCGGGCCAGCCGACCGCCGTGCAGCGGCCGGCCGGTGGCGATGCAGGCGGGCGTGTCGCAGACAGCGAGTGTGGCCGCCGCCGGATCGCCGAGCACCAGCACGTTGCGCGGCATCGGCGTGCACCACAGCACGCCGGCCCGGTGCAGCGCCCCGACCAGGCGGCCCATGGCGCTGGCGAGGCGTTGGCGGGTCCGGCCGGCGGCACCCTGGTGCGGCAGCGTGCGCAGCACCTGCTTCAGCGGCACGCTGTCAGGCAGGAAGCGCGTGCGCAGCGTCGAAGTGCGGAACCCGAACGGGAAGCGGCGCTCCGCCGACCAGCCGAGCGGCACGAGGCACGGCACGCCGGCCCGGCGGATGGTCTCGAGGTGGTCGTGTTCGCGCTGCGCCCGGCTCTTCCTCCACCAGGACTGCAGCCAGCGCAGGCCACGCACCCGGTAGGTCTTCACCACGACGTCGTCGAGGCCGCCGTCGGCGGTCGGCACACTGCGCCGTTCGACGAGCGTGTCCGGCTCGTCCTTGAGCACGGTGCGGGCTTGGCTGTCGGCTGGCTGCTCCACGAGGGCGGGCAGCATAGCGACGCGGTGCCGGCCGGCTCAGCGCCGGCGCAGTTCGCGTTCGAGCCGCTGCAGCAGCTCGTGCTTCGGCCAGGCACCGCTCGGCGCCATCTGCACGAGGTTGCCGTGCATCAGCGGGTGGTCGACCTTCGGCATCGGCAACGACAGCCACTCGCGCACGCTGCGCACCGCCAGCACCTCGACCGGATAGAGCTTGCAGCCCGGGTCGTCGAACGGCGCCCCGGCCGGCCGTGTGCCTTCCAGGTGCAGGTCGAGCAGCGCGGCGAGGTGCTGCGCGAACAGGCGCGCGTCGCCGTGCCAGTGCATCAGCGCTTCCTGGTAGGGGCCGAGCCGCGGCGTCAGCGTCGGCTTGCCACCGGCGTGCAGGATCAGCAGCGCACGCGTGAACAGCGGCAGCGGCTCGCCCTCGGGGAACGACGCCTCGGGTTCGTCGCGCAACAGTTCGTAGAGCGGATCGGCGCCGGGATCGTGCAGGGCGAGCCCGAGCAGTGCGGTCCAGGCGCCGTGCAGCCGCGAGAACGGCAGCGCGCCGCTGCGGCCGCGCACCGACGGTCGCTGGTCCTGGTGGGATGCGCGCAGCAGCAGCGAGGTGCGGCGCAGGCCCTGGCCCAGGCGCGCTTCGTCGAACCCTTCGCCGTCGCCGTCGAGCACCCGCAGCATGCCGTGGCCGAGATGCCACGTGCCGAGCATCCACGCGGCGACGTGGGTCTGTGTGCGGCGCTGCGGCACGCCGATCGACGCCTCCAGCTGCGCCTCCTGGTCGTGCTGGAGGAACTTCCGGTTGCCGCCACGCTCCGCCCATTCGTGCAGCTGGCGGCGGAGGGTGGTGATCGCTTGCAGGCTCATCGGGGCGAGCACACTACCGGTCGAAACGCGGCCCGCGAAACGTAGAGTGGCGCCGTGGACTTGCTGCGCTGGGTCCTGTTCGGGGTGCTGCCGGCCATCGCCGCCGTGCTGCTCGGGGTCGGTGTCGGCGGGCCGCGCTGGCTCGCGATCGCGCTGGCCACGGCGTTGTGCGTGCCGTTCGGCATGGCGATCGACTGGCCCGGCTGGCCGTGGGACCTCGACGGCTGGCGCGGCCGGCCGCAGCCGTGGCTGTGGTGGTGCCTCGCGGCCGGCGGGGTGCTCGGCACCTGCTTCGACGCGCGGTTGTTGCCGAAGTGGCTGCTGGCCCCGCTCGAGGTCGCGCTGGTCGCGTTCGTGCCGTGGCTGCTGTCGTCGCAGCTGCGGGCGAACAACACCCTGTTCGGCTGCGTGGTGTGGCTCGGCGTCGCCTGGGTCGTGACGTTCGGCACGTGGTGGGTGGTGCGCCGGGCCGGGCGGGCGCGGCCGGGCATG
>JAEUHU010000397.1 GCA_016793305.1 Planctomycetota bacterium | reverse complement strand
CTGCGACAGGAGTGTCCCGAGGACGCGCGCGGCAGACCGCCCGACAGCGGACGTGCGCCACGACCGAAAGGTTCCGTCGCGACGGAGAAAGGGCGAAGCCCGGGCACGTGGCATGCCGCGGCTCGCAGCGAGCCGTTCGCCGATCGGCGCCGCGCCGCGCGGCGGGGACGGAACTCAGACCGCCAGCACGCCGACCTTCTTCTCCGCCGCCGCCATCAGCACCCCGTCGCGCACCAGGCGTTCCGCCGTGGCCAGATCCGGCGCCAGGAAGCGATCGCCGTCGAGCATCGGCACGTGTTTGCGCAACGCCTGGTAGGCCGCATGCACGCCGGCCCCCGGCCGCAGCGGTTCGCCGAGGTCGAGGCCCTGCGCGGCACACAGCACCTCGATGCCGAGCACCTTGCCGGTGTTGCTGCAGACCAGCGCCGCGTGGCGCGCCGCCGTGGTGCCCATCGACACGTGGTCCTCGCGGTTCGCCGAGGTCGGGATCGTGTCGACGCTCGACGGATGCGCCAGCGTCTTGTTCTCGCTGCACAACGACGCGGCGACCACCTGCGGGATCATGAAGCCGCTCTCGAGCCCGGGGTTCTTGGCGAGGAACGGCGGCAGCCCGCTGATGTCGGGGTTGACCATCTGCTCGATGCGTCGCTCGCTGATGTTCGCCAGCGTGGCGACCGCGATCGCCAGGAAGTCCATCGCCTGGCTGACCGGCTGGCCGTGGAAGTTGCCGCCGCTCAGCACGACCCCTTGCCCGAACACCAACGGGTTGTCGGTGACCGCGTTCGCCTCGGTGACGACGATCTCAAGCGCGTAGCGGATGCCGTCCTTGCTGGCCCCGTGCACCTGCGGCGCGCAGCGCAGCGAGTAGGCGTCCTGGACCTTCTTGCAGTCCTTGTGGCTCGGCAGCACCTTGCTGCCGCGCAGCAGCGTGCGCAGGTTGGCGGCCGACGCGACCTGGCCGGTGTGCGGCCGCACCGCGTGGATGCGCGCGTCGAACGCCTTGTCGGTGCCGCGCAGCGCCTCGACGGTCATCGCGCAGACGACGTCGGCGGTCTTCGCCAGCACGATCGCCTCGTGCACGGCCAGCGCCCCGATCGCGGTCATGATCTGGGTGCCGTTGATCAGCGCCAGCCCTTCCTTCTCGCGCAGCACCAACGGTTCGCGGCCGAGCTTCGCCAGCGCCTTCTGCCCCGAGATCACCTTGCCGCCGTGGTGCACTTCGCCGTGGCCGATCAGCGGCAGCGCCATGTGGCTCAGCGGCGCCAGGTCGCCCGAGGCGCCGACCGAACCCTGGGACGGGATCACCGGGATGCAGTCGCCGTTCCACAGCGCGATCGCCTGGTCGATCAGCGCGGCGCGCACGCCCGAATGGCCGAGTGCGAGGTTGTGGATGCGCAGCGCGAACGCGAGCCGACTCTGTTCCAGCGACAGCGGCTCGCCGACCCCGGTCGCATGGCTCAGCAGCAGGTTCTTCTGCAGTTGCCCGAGCTGGTCGTCGGGAATGCGCACCCCGGCGAGTTTGCCGAAGCCGGTGTTGATGCCGTACATCGTGGCGCCGCTGGCGACGGCGTCCTCGACCACCTGGCGGCATGCGGCGACCCGCTTCTTGGCGGTCTTCGCCAGCTCGATGCGGACCCCGCCGCGGCTCAGTTCGACGAGGGTTGCAAGGGAGAGGTTCGGTTCGCCGAGCTGGATCGTGGCCACGCTGCGAACCTAGCTGCGCGCCACGGGTGCGGCAAGTTCGCCGCACGGCGAAGCAGCCGAGCAACTGCGGTCACGACGACGGCGACTCGAGCTGCAGCGGCGGCGCGGTCGGCACCAGGAAGAAGCGACCGACGGCCGCCTGGAAGCGCTGGCCGTTCTCGCGTTCGAACGTGTAGCTGCCCTCCATCGTGCCCCACGCCGTGCGCAGCGGGCAGAAGCTGACGTAGCTGTAGGACTCGCCCGGCGACAGCTTCGGGAACTCGCCGACGACGCCGCGCCCGCGCACGTCCTCGCGGCGGCCATCGGCGTCGAGGATCACCCAGTGCCGGGTCAGCAGCCGCGCCGACGCGGTGCCGGTGTTCGTCATCGTGATCTTGTAGCGGAACACGAAGTGCGACTTGTCCGGGTCGCCGCCGAAGTCCTGGGGCAGGCTCTCCTGCGGCAGGAACTCCGCCGCGGCGTGGATGCGGATGCCTTCCGTCGTGGTGTTCGAGTGCGGCGAGTTGGGCATGGGGTGAGGCTCAGGATAGACCGAGCCGCGGGAAATGCGAGGGTCCGACCCAGCGCTCGCGGGCGCCGAGCCGGCTCGGGGCCTGGGTTGCGGGGCCGTGGTGCTCGGCCGATGGTGGCGGCCCCGGGCCGCTCCGCCGCGGTTGCTCAGTGGCCGGCGATCTTGCCGGGCTTCAGCGTCACCTTGTCGGCGCCGCCGGTCAGCTCGAGCACGCCCGTGCCGAGCGTGCCGGCCCAGGTGTCGGCCTTGGCGTCGCCGAGCAGCTTGCACTTCACGGTGACGGCCTTGGTGGCCGCGTCGAACGTGTAGGTGCCGCCGACGTGGTCGTGCGAGCCGTCGGCGCGCGGGGCGGTGTGCATCTCGCACGCAGTGCCCTTGGTGTCGAACGCGAGCCCGAAGCCCTTGGCGTCGGAACCGGTGTCCTGGACCCAGGTGCCGCCGAGCGGGTGATCCGACGCAGCACCGTGGGCGTGGTCGTGACCACAGGCGGCGAACAGCAGGGCGGGAACGAACGCGAGCAGCAGCTTCTTCATCAGGGGGAGCTCCGGGATCGGGCGCGCATCATCGCAGAGCCGCGTCCCGAAGCCACCCCTGCGCCAACTCCGCTCGCCAGCCTGAGGTCCGGCGCGCCGGACCTCGGCGGCAGCGGATCACTTGCGCTTGAAGGTGACCTTGACCTTCTGGCCGCCCGTGTCCTGCTCGATCATGAACGAGCCGTTGGTGTAGTCGACCGTCTTGGTCTCCTCCTTGCCGGCCTTGTCCTTGGTGACCATCGTCAGCTTGCCGCCGTCGAGCTTCCAGGTGCCGGTGGCCGAGTCTTCCATGTTCTGGCCCATCATGGACATCTTCATGTTCATGGCCGCCGTGCCGTCCGCCTTCAGCTCGACGGTCATGACCATGTCCTTCAGCATGCCGTCGACCATTTCCATGGCCTTCGGCTCCTTCTGGGCCTCGGCCGGCATGCTCGCGAGCATGGTGGCCTTCAGGGCGACCTTGTCGACTTCGTAGACGCCGGCGGCGCTGGCGGCGGCGGCGCCACCACAGGCGGCGAGGAACGAGAGCGAGAGGAGAGAGAGTGCGAGGTGAGCCTTCTTGATAGGGGGTGGCAGGATGCCCGAAGGCCGGCCGCCACGCCAGCCCGACGACGACAATCAGCGGGCGGCTGGGAACAGCTGCGTGCGGGCGCCGGTCGCCACGCCGATGCGCTGGATCGTCGTTCCCTCCTGCAGCACCGCCGAGTGCGCATCGGGCCAAGCGAGCAGCAGCGCGTAGCGTTCGCTCGAAGCGAACGGCAGCGCCGTCGCCATCGTGGTCGCCGGATCCCAGCGGACGAAGCGCACGCCCTCGCGATTCGGATCGACGACCGTGAGCCAGAGGCTCCCATCGGGTGCACGCGGCAGCAGCGAACCCTGCTGGCGCATCGGGGCCGCGACGCCGAGCGACCGGAGGCCGGGCGTGCCGGGCATCGCGATCGACTGCACGGCGCCGTCCACCGGCCGCCAGACGAACAGTTCGCAGGAGTGTTTGCCCTGCCGGGCGCACAGCACGCTCTCGTGGTCGACCAGGCCCAGCAGGTCCGCGTTGGCGAGCGCTGCCACTTCGACGAACGCCTCGCTTCCAGGATCCCGACGCAGCCAAACACCGCTGCGGCGGTGGCGCTGCACCAGCTGCGTGCCGCGCACGAAGAACACCACATCGCGCCAATCGTCCGGACGCATCGCCGTGCGCGTCGTCAGGTCGAACCACTGCTCCGGCTTGCCGTACGCAACGAAGCCATGACCCCGCGCGCGCAGCGTGACCGGCAGTTCGCCGTTCCAGTGCACGCGCTCGCTGCCGCCACCCGGCACAGCGAAGCACAGGTCGCCGCCGTCGAACCACGCGCGCACGCCGTCCGGGGCGAACAACGCGGGACCATGATCCAGCGGCGACAGATGCGTGCGCACGGCTTGCAGCGCTTCGGCGCGCATCGACTGCGGATCGCCGTTCTGCGCCGCGGCGAGCCACGTTCCTGTTTGCAGGTCGAACACGCGGTAGCCACAGAGTCGCTCCGGCCACAACGAGCACTCGTAGCCGCCGAAGTAGCGAGCTTCGCCCCAGATCATGAACGTCGTCGGCCGCAGCAGGTCTGGGCGCAGGTCGAGGCCAACCCCGTGCAGCTGCGTCGCCGATCCATCAAGCAGGTCGATGCGGAACGGCAGCGTGTAATCGTAGCTCCTCTGC
Source organism: Planctomycetota bacterium (assembly GCA_016793305.1). Next base: position 15,043 of record JAEUHU010000397.1, on the reverse strand, counting down.
GACTGCAACTCGGCGAGCACGTGGCGATGGTCCGGCGAGATGCCGGTCACCCTCAGCTGCTCGACCCTCCGCGGATCGGGATGGTGGTAGTCGTAGGTGCGCTCCCCGACCCAGAGCACCGGCGGCAGCAAGCCGACCGACGTCGCCAGCAGGCCACAACGCAGCGACCGCAGCGCCCCACCCCCACGACGCCCGACGGCCCACGACACGTATGCCGCCACGAAGCCGAACGCCGACGCGAACGCGATCCACGGCTCGTAGACGAGGCCCGGCACCAGGCCGGGGCTGAAGTGCAGCGCCCCGCGGGCGAGCAGCCCGAGCACCAGCCAGAAGATCAACGCGCCGCCGAGCGCCATGCGCCCGTTCGGCAGCCACGTGCCGATCGCCCACACCCACGGGATCAGCAGCGCCGCCTGGGCGATCCACAGCACGGGCCACGGCAGGTCGAAGACGACGTCGCCCGCGAACGTCCAGCGGAACAGGTCGTGCCAGCCCTTGCCGTTCGCGGTCAGGAACAGTTCGCCGGCGGCGAGGCCGAGCAGCGGCAGCGCGAGTGCGGTGAGCGTGAGGAACAGCAGCTTGCCGCCGAACGACGCGCGCAATGCCCCGGGCATGCGACGAACGAACTGGTCGCCCTTGCTGCCGAACTCGCTGCGCACCAAGGATGGTGCGACGAACCCGAGCACGCCGATGCCGCCGAGCACGACGAACCACGACAGTGCCAGCGCTCGCCGCCCGTCGTCGAGCCAGTACTGCTCGGGAACCAAGGTGAACACGAGGCACAGCGCCGCGATGCCAAGCCCGCAGAAGCCGCCGAGCATGGCGCGTTGCGCGCGCCACTCGCGCCAGCAATAGGTGAGCACGAGGTTCATCGTTCGCCCCCCGCTCGGCGCGGGAACAAGCGCGTGCGTGCACCCGTCGTCAGGTCGACGCGGTCGATGCCGTCGTGCTGCTGCACCAACGCCGAGTTCGCGTCGGGCCAGGCGAGCAGGCGGAAGGCGGGATCGTCGGTCGGGATCGGCAACGGCTCCCACGTACGCGTCGTCGGGTCGAAGCGCAGCAGCAGGTCGTGGCCGTGCTGCGGCGGCTTCGGCGTCGCGAACCACAGCTTGCCGGCCGGGTCGCGCGGCAGCAGCGAGCCGTACGTCTCGAGCGGCGCAAGACCGTAGAGCGACCGCTGCCCGATCGGGAACGGCAAGGCCACGTGCTCGACCCGCCCGGTCCTCGCATTCCACGTGAACAGCTCGAGGCCCTGCTTGGGGAAGCGGCGCACGAGCAGACACTCGTCGTCGAGCAAGCCGATCACTTCGGCATCCGCCAGTTCGGGCACGACCACTCCGTCGACGGAGTCCCGTTCGAATCGCAGCCACGTGCCGCGCTTCCAGCCGCGCCACAAGCGCACGCCGCCGACGAACCAGACGTTGGGAGTGACCCCCTCCGGCTTCTCGACCTCCGTGCGGGTTGCCAGATCGAACCATCCCATGCCGCTGCCACTGGCCTTGCGGAACTCGAACCCGTGGCCATGGACACGTAGGAGGTAAGGCATCGGCCCTTCCCAGTGGACCCGCTCCACACGATCGGCTGCGACCTGGAAGCACAGCTCGTCGCCTTCGAACCACACCGGCACCCCGCCGGGGGCTCTCATCGCACTCGCACTCCGGGTCCGCACCGCACCAGGCAACCTGGCCAACGCTCTCCCGCGCAGACCTTGCGCGTCCATGCCTTCGTCCTCCAGGACCCACTCGCCGGACACGAGGTCGTACACGCGATAGCGACTCGCACCGTCCGGCGACGTCGTCTCCAGCGTCGAGCAGTAGCGCGCCGAGCCGCGCACACCAGCGGATGGCTGCCACCACTCGGGGCCGAGCCAAAGATCCTCGCCCCCCACCTCGCGCGCCGTACCGTCGCGCAGGTCGACGCGGAACGGAACCGAAGCGAGATGTTCTGCGTGGCTCGATCCCCGCACCAAGGCGAACTGCAGGTCCGGCGTCAGCACGTACGTCTCGAAGTTCCCGAAGTGCTGCGGATCCGGATGGTGGTAGTCGTACGCCGCGTTCGCGAGCCATCCGCCGGGAACGCCCAGCGCACCCGCCGTCGCCAGCAGGCCGCAGCGCGCCGAACGCAGAGCACCACCACCGAGCCGCCCGCGGGTCCACGACACCGCCGCGACGACGACGCCGAGCAGCGGCACCACCACGCACCAACGCCCGTACGCCAGCGACTTCTCGAGCCCAGGGCACTGCCGCAACACCGGCACGACCCCGAGGCCGAGCAGCAGCACGAACAGGATCGTGCCGCCGAGCGCCATGCGCCCGTTCGGCAGCCACGTGCCGATCGCCCACACCCAAGGGATCAGCAGCGCGCCGTAGCCGAGCCACACGACCGGCGACGGCCAGTCGAAGAACACTTCGCCCGCGTAGTCGCTGCGGAACACGTCGGCAGGGCCGAGCCCATGCATCGCCAGGAAGATCTGGCCAACGACGAGTCCGAGCAGCGGCAACGCGATCGTGGCGAGCAGCAGGAACAGCAGCTTGCCCCCGAACGACGCACGCAGTGCCCCGGGCATGCGGCGCACGAACTGGTCGCCCTTGCTGCCGAACTCGCTGCGCACCAGCTGCGGCGCCGCGAAGACGACCACGCTGCCGCCGCCGAGCACGACGAACCACGCCAACGCGAACGCACGCATGCCGCGTTCCCGCCAGAAGCTCTCGGGAGCGAGCGTGAAGGCTAGGCACAACGCCGCGAGCCCGAGGCCGACGAATCCGCCGAGCAGCGCCCGCTGCGCACGCCACTCGCGCCAGCAGTACGTGAGCACGAGGTTCATGCCGTCACTTCCTCGCGCGCAGCGGCGACATCGGCGAGCAGGCGATGCAGCCCGCTCGGCGCCGCCACCGGCTCGTCCTGGCCGAGCACTTCGCCGAGCGTGCCCTGCTTGACGATGCGGCCCTGCTGCAGCACGGCGATGCGGTCGGCGATGCGGCTCGCGATCTCGAGTTCGTGCGTCGCGCACAGCACCGTGCGGCCGCCTTGCTGCAGCGCCGCCAGCACCCCTTGCAGCACCTGCTCGCGCACCAGCGGATCGAGCCCGGCGAACGGTTCGTCGAGCAGCAACAGCTCCGGCTCGAACGCCAGCGCCCCGACGAGCATCGCCTTCATGCCCTGGCCGCGCGACATCGACGCGAACTTCGTGCGCAGCGGCACGGCGAGGTGGTCGCACAGCTGCTCGCAGCGCGCCGTGCTCCACGTCGGGTAGTGCGGCTGCAGGAATCCGAACAGGTCGCGCGCCGTCATCCAGCTCGGGCAGTCCGGCACGTCGGGCACGTAGCCGATGCGCTGCAGCACCGCACGGTGCGCACGCAGTGGGTCCTGGCCGAATACACGCACCGTGCCGGCGTGCGGTCGCAGCACCCCGAGCAGCACGCGCAGCAGCGTGCTCTTGCCGGCCCCGTTCTCGCCGAGCAGCACCGTCGTGGCGCCGGCCTGCAGCGACAGCGTCAGGCCGTCGAGCACACGCTTCCGCCCGAAGCGCACCAGCAATCCGTCCACCGCCAGCACCGCGTCCTGCGATGCGCGCGGTCCCACCGTGTCGTCATGGTCGTTCATCGCTTCTCCCCCGTTCTCCCCGCTCCGATCCTTGGTTCGTTCGCGGCGCGCGCGGCAGCGTCGGCCGTGGCGACGACGTCGTGCAACAGCGCCGGGTCGTGGCCCGCGCGCAGCGCCTGCTGCACCGCGAGCCGCACGGCCGCCAGCGTCTCGGCGAGCCGCACCGCCTTGGCGACGTCGACCGCACCCGGCGTCACGAACACGCCGGCCCCGTTGCGGCCTTCGGTCACCCCGAGGTGCTCGAGCTCGCGCCACGCCTTGCCGACCGTGTTCGGATTGACCAGCGCCTGCTCGGCCAGCGCACGCACCGCCGGCAGCTTGTCGCCAGGCTGCAGTTCGCCGTTGGCGATCGCGTCGAGCACGGCCGCGACGAGCTGTTGGCTCGGCGGCACCAGGCTGTGAGGATCGACGCGAACGTGCACCACCGTCCTATCGGCCTAGGACGGTGCGCACCTTGAGGATGAGGGCGAACAGGGTGCTCGCGAAGCGAGCCGGCGACGGCGCTGCAAGCCGACGGCTTGGACCTATACTCCATGCCATGGTCGACCTCGGTCTGTTGAAGCGCATCACCTCGAATCCGCAGATCTTCGGCGGCAAGCCCATCGTTCGAGGGCTGCGCATCTCCGTCGAGATGGTCCTCGGTCAACTCGCACAGGGCGTCAGCCAGGCGGACCTGCTGGAGGATTACCCGGCTCTCCAACCGGAAGACATTCAGGCTTGCCTCGCGTACGCCCACGCTGTCATCGCGAACGACTCGTTCGACAACATCAAGGTCGGCTGAGCGGTGCGCTTCCTGGTCGATCGCTGTGCGGGCGCGAAGCTGGCCCGCTGGCTCGGGGAGCAAGGCCACGACGTCGTCGACTGCGGAGCCTCGGCAGAGGACCCAGGCGACGAAGCCATCCTGCAGCAAGCGATCGCCGAAGATCGCATCCTGATCAGCATCGACCAGGACTTCGGCCAGCTCCTGTTCGCTGCGCAGCGTCCCCACCGGGGACTCGTTCGCTTGCCGGACTGCCCGGCAGCCGAGCGCATCCGCATCATGGCGGACCTGCTCGCCCGCCACCCCGAAGCCCTGCTGCAACGTGCGGTGGTCACCGTCAGGGGTGGCCGAGTGCGAATCAGCCAAAGCCCAGAGCCGTCCTGACTCCGTACGAGCCAGAAGCACCTCGGAGACGGTCCGCGATTCCTTGGCCCGACCCGGCACCCCCGCCGACCGGATCCGGCAGCGCCCGTTGGCCCATTCCCCCTCGTTCCCCTACACCTGCCCTGCCATGGCCAAGATCACGTTCAAGGGTTCCCCCGTCTCCACGATCGGCGACCTGCCCGCCCTCGGCAGCCCCGCCCCGTCGTTCCAGCTCACCAAGGTCGACCTCGGTGCCCTCACCAACAAGGACCTGGTCGGCAAGAACGTCGTGCTCAACATCTTCCCGAGCATCGACACCGGCGTGTGCGCGACCTCGGTGCGCAAGTTCAACCAGCAGGCCGCGTCGCTGCCGAACACCACCGTCGTCTGCGTGTCCAAGGACCTGCCGTTCGCGCAGAAGCGCTTCTGCGGGGCCGAGGGCATCGACAAGGTCGTGCCGGCGAGCTGGTTCCGCGGCCCGGACTTCGGCAAGGACTACGGCGTCACGATGACCGACGGCCCGCTGGCCGGCCTGTTCGCGCGCGCGGTGGTCGTGATCGACAAGACCGGGCGCATCACGCACACCGAGCTGGTGCCGGAGATCGCCCAGGAGCCGAACTACGAGGCGGCGCTGCATGCCGTCCGGTGATGCCCGTTCGCCGGGAGTTCGCGGCGCACTGCCGCGTCGGCGCGCCATGAGCCCTCTCGCCGCGCGTCCCTCCCGCGCGCTGGCCGTGCTGCTCGCATCGCTCGCGGCACCGGCCTTCGCCCAGGTCCCCTCGCTGCCGTCGCTGCCGAACGTCCAGAGCCTCGCGACCGGCAACCAGCGTTACGTCGACTACAGCCGCGATCTCGACGACCCGCACCTGCTGGTCGTGGTCGGGCGCCTGGGCCCTGGCAAGGAGGGCAAGCGCGAACGGCTCGCCGACGGCCAGCTCGGCGGCGGCGGTGCCGTGTCGGTCGTCTCGGGAACCCAGTTCTTCCGCGTGCCCGTGCAGGCTCCGGTCGTGACCCAGGTCACGCTGCATGGCCAGCCCGGCAAGGCCCCGGTGGGCTTCGACGTCCAGGTGGCGCGGCTGCCGGACGGCACCGAACGGCGCCAGCTGGTCGAACCCCAGGGCCTCGAGCTCGCCGAGGGCACGCTCGCCCTGTTCGTGCTGCAGAAGCAGGACAAGAAGAAGACCCTGCTGCTGCGCCACGTGCTGCCGTTCGATCCGAACGTCGACAAGGGGCCCGACGGCGAACTGCAGTTCGCCGAAGCGATGCGCGACGTGCACACCGTGAACCGCCGCGTGCACGCGCTGAGCAAGGCGCTCGCGGCGTACGACCAGGCCGAACCCGGCAAGCCGAAGGAGCAGGCACTCGCCGACCTGACGCAGTTGCTCGAGCAGAAGCCCGAGATGCGGCAGCCGCGGCACGACGCCCTGCTGCAGCAGCACTGCGGCCCGCTCGAGGACCGCGCCAGGAAGCGCATCGACGAGGCGAAGGCCAAGGCGAAGGAAGCCGCGAAGCAGGAGGCGGAGAACCCGCCGAAGCCAGCCGGCGGCAGCTGAGCCCGCCGTCGGGCCGTTCAGCCGGGCGGCGGCCCCCGCCGATGCAGCGCCATGCGCATCCGCGACGGCCTCGTCCTCGGCCTCTGGCTGGCGCTCGTCGGCACCGCCCAGGGCCTGCTGCTCGAGCACACCACCACCGCCGGCGATCCGGGGCAGGCGCGGCCGACGCTGCCGCGCGAACTGGCCGCAGCGCTCGGCGCCGACCCCGGCCAGCCGCTGCTGCTGCTGGCCGCCCATCCGCAGTGCCCGTGCCTGCCGGCCAGCCTCGGCGAACTCGAACGGGTGCTCGCCGAAACGCACGTGCCGCTGCGGGTGCTGCTGCACACCCCGAGCACGAGACCCGCCGAGTGGGACTCCGACACCGATCAGCGCGTTCGCGCCCGACTGCCGCGGGGAGCAGTGCTCGACGACCGCGACGGAGCCCTGGCCCGACAGCTCGGTCTCGCGACTTCGGGCCACGTGCTGCTCTACGGCAAGGACGGCCGATTGCGCTTTGGCGGTGGCATCACCGCCGGACGCGGCCATGCCGGTGCGAACTCCGCGTCGCGCAGCTTGACCGAGGCACTCGGCGAGCTGGCCCATGCGGGAAAACCCCCTGTGACAACGGCTGTATTCGGGTGCCCCCTGCTGGCCGATAGCGGCGAGCATGACTGCTGCCAACCTCGATGATCGTGTCGACACCCTGGTGCGCGCGGACCACAGCCGCCTCGCCGCCACGATCGACCGCGGCCTCGCGATCCTGCTGACCATCGAAGCCCTGGCCACCGTGCTGCTGGCGTGGCTCTACACGCCGTTCGCCTGGGCCGGCACGTCGGTCGCCCCGCACACGCACGTGATCGCCGCCCTGCTGCTCGGCGGCGGCTCGACTGCTTCGGTGTGGTACTTCGTGCGCACGCAGGCGGGGGCGGCCCTGACTCGGCACGTGGTCGCGGCCGCGTTCATGCTGATGAGCGCCCTCTTCATCCACGTCGGCGGGGGCCGCATCGAAGTGCACTTCGCGGTGTTCGTGTCGCTCGCCTACCTCGCGGCCTATCGCGACATGAAGGTGCTGCTGACCGGCATGGTGACGATCGCCGTCGACCACCTCGGCCGCGGCCTGCTGTTGCCGCGCAGCGTGTTCGGCACCGACGTCGTCGACGTGCTGCGCGTGCTCGAACACGCCGGCTACGTGGTGCTCGAGGTCGCGGTGCTGCTGTGGGTCTGCCGCATGGCGATGCGCGAGATGCGCCGGGCAGCGACGCTCGTCGTCGAGGCCGAGCAGGCCCAGGCGGAGATCGCGCAATCGCGCCAGGAGCTCAGCGAACGCGTCGAAGCGGCCCGCACCGAGGCCGCCGCCACCGTGCGCAACCTGGTCGAGGGCTTCCAGGCGATCGGCAGCAGCATCCAGGAGAGCGCCGCGCGCACGCAGCAGCTCGAGAGCATCGGCAAGGAGAACCGCCGCCACGCCGAGGACGGCAGCGAAGTGCTGGCCCAGACCGTGCGGCGCTTCCAGGAACTCGCCGCGTCGGTGCAGGCGAGCCAACAGGACATCAAGGCGCTGGTCGAGGCCGGCGGCCAGATCGCGCAGGTCACCAGCCTGATCTCGTCGGTCGCGTTCCAGACCAACCTGCTGGCGCTGAACGCGGCGGTCGAAGCGGCCCGCGCCGGGGAGCACGGCAAGGGCTTCGCGGTCGTCGCCGAGGAAGTGCGCGGCCTGTCGGCGCGCTCGAGCGAAGCGGCCCAGCAGATCGAGGCCTTCGCCCGCAACGTGCAGCAGCGTGGCGCGACCCTCGCCACCGCGACCGACAAGGCGAACGAGCAGGCCCAGAAGGGTCTGCAGTTGATCGACGGCGCCGAGGCTTCGATCCGGGCGATCCAGAGCGGTGCTGGGGAACTCGGCAACGCGGTCGCCGAGGCGCAGCGCACCAACACCTCGCTGCTCGAGCAGAGCCGCCAGCTGCAGGTCGAGGTGCAGTCGCTCGCGCATTGAGCGAGGCAGGCCGCGAACCGGCCCGGGTCCGCTCCTTCACTCGTCGCCGGCGAGGGCTGTGACCGGCTCGACGGCGACCACGGCAGAGGCCTCGTCGCGCCCGAGCCGGCAGACGGCGGTCGCCGGATCGTGCGTGAAGAACAACCGGCCACCGCGGTCGTGCAGGTCGGCCAGCAGCGCGGTCTTCTCGTCGATCAGCTGCTCGGGGAAGCGGTCGTAGCCCATCGTGATCGCCCGCCGCACCCACGGCACACCGGGGATCAGGTCGGCGCAGAACAGCAACGGCCCTCCCGGCGCCGCCACTTCGCACAGCAGCATGCCCGGCGTGTGGCCGTCGCTGCGGTGGAAGCGATAGCCGGCCCCGAGCACGGTGCTGCGTTCGCCGGTGAGGCGTTCGAGCCGGCCGGTGCGCTCGAGCAGACCCGGCAGTTCCGGCACGAAGCTGGCGCGATCGCGGGGATGCGGCCGCAGCGCGCGCTGCCAGGCCGCTTCGCCGACCACGTAGTGCGCGTTCGGGAACACCAACCCGAGCGGTGCGCCGTCGCGGAACGCCGACAGCACCCCGCCGGCGTGGTCGAAGTGCAGGTGCGACAGCACCACCACGTCGACGTCGGCGGGCTGGATGCCGATCGCGGCGAGCTGCTCGAGCAGCACGTGGCGCTCCTCCTGCACGCCGAAGCGCCGCCGCAGCTCGGGCGCGAAGAACGCGCCGATGCCGGCTTCGCACAGCACCACGCGTGCCCCGTCGCGCACGACGAGGCAGCGGCAGGCGAGGTCGATGCGGTTCTGCTCGTCGGCTGGCGCCCAGCGCTGCCACAGCGCCTTCGGCGCGTTGCCGAACATCGCCCCACCGTCGAGCTTCTGCGAGTTGCCGAGCACCGACCAGAGGCGGACCATCAGCGCACCTCCACCGGGTCGTCGGTCGACGTCGGCGCCGGTGCTCCGGCCTTGACGACGAGCTCCGCGATCCGGAAGGCCAGCGGCTGCAGTCGGACCTGTTCGAGGTTGCAGAGCACGACGACGACGATCCGCTCGGTCGGCAGCAGCAGCAGCATCGTGCTGACGCGGGCCTGGGCCCCGCTGTGCCAGACACGCAGCCGGTCGCCGGCCCCGTCGACCCGGAAGCCGAGGCCGTAGCCGATCTCGTCTCCCGTGTCGGTGCGTTGCCGGGTCCACATCGACTGCAGCGTTTCCGGGCGCAGCAGGGTGCCGTCGAGCAGGGCAGCGCCGAATCGCGCCAGGTCCTCGGCGGAGGCGCAGAGGCCACCCCCGCCGAGCTTGTAGGAAGCGTCCATCAGCTCGCTGTTCTGCAACTGGTCGTCCTTGCGCACGTAGCCCTGCGCGCGGCCGCGCACGATGCGCCGCACGTCGTCGTCCTGCAGCGACGGCGCGCGCGCCGGTCCGGCGATGCGTTCGCGCAGCACCTGCGGGAACGCCTTCCCGGTGCGACTCTCGACCACTGCGGCGACCAGGTTGTAGCCGTAGGTGCTGTAGAGGTGACGGCTGCCAGGCTGGTGCAACAGGGGATCGGCCGAGAAGCGCACCAGGCCTTCGCGCTGGGTCGCGTAGTGCACCGTGCTCTCGGCTTCGCCGTGGTAGTGGCGCACCCCGCCGAGGTGAGCCAGCAGCTGCCGGGTCGTCACCGGCCAGGGCTTCGCCGGCCACTCGGGCACCAGCGTGTGCACGTCGGCGTCGAGGTCGAGTTCCGAGCGCTCCGCCAGCTGCATCGCCAGCACCGCGGTGATCGGCTTGCTGATCGAGGCCAGCCGGTAGACGGTCTGCGGAGTCGCCGGCACGTCGTTCTCCACGTCGGCCAGGCCGAGCCCCAGTCGGACGACCAACTCGCCGCGCAGCACGATCGCGCAGGACAGCCCAGGAATGCGATCCGCCTGCTGTTGCTGCTGCAACTCGGCCTCGACCGCTCCGGCCCAAGGTGGGGACTGCGCCGCGGCGGTTCCGGCGATGGCAACGACGAGCAGGAGCGGGAGGCGCACCAGGCACTGCATGGGGCGGAACGTTGCCACGATCCGGTCGCCGTCGGAAGAGCAGCCTGCCGATGTCCAGGCGAAGACGCCCTCAATCCCGCCCCGCCCGACGGCCGATGCCCAGGGCACTCCGACCCCGCACCCGTCGATGCACCCGCTCGCCCTGTCGCTCCCGGTTCTCGCCACCCTGCTGGTCACCACCCTGTCGTGGCCGGCCTACGCCCTGCGTGGCCACCTGCTGCTGGTCGGCCTGTGCCTCGCCAGCGCCGCCGCGACGGCGTTCACGATCTGGCGGCAGCGACGACAGGACCGGGACTCCGGCCGGATGGCGCAGGAGGTCGCAAGGCTGGGAGAGAGCCTGAAGGAATCCCAGGCGCGGCGCCAGCAGGCCGAGCAGGCACTCGAGCAATGCAGCACCGACCGCGAGCAGCATCGGGGCGCGAACTCGGTCGCGAGCGAGCAGGCTTCGTCGCTGCAGGGCATCTCGGCCGCCCTCGAGGAGATGTCGACGATCGTCACCGGCAGCGCCACCAGCGCCGCCGATGCCGCCACCCTGGCCAAGCAGGCCGAGTCGGCCGCGACGCGCGGCACCAGCGCCATGCAGCGCATGGTCGAGGCGATGGGCGCCATCGCCACGTCGAGCAGCGAGATCTCGCGCATCATCAAGGTGATCGACGACATCGCCTTCCAGACCAACCTGCTGGCGCTGAACGCTGCGGTCGAAGCGGCGCGGGCCGGCGAATCGGGCAAGGGCTTCGCCGTGGTCGCCGAAGAGGTCCGCAACCTGGCGCAGCGGAGCGCCGAAGCCGCCCGCAACACCTCGCAGCTGATCGCCGAGGCCAGCAACCGGGCCCAGCGCGGCAACCAGATCTCCGCCGAGGTCGACGGCATGCTGCGTGAGATCGTCGACGCGACCACCAAGTTCACCGGGCTCGTCGCGCAGATCGCCGCCAGCACCAAGGAACAGGCGAGCGGCATCCAGCAGATCACCGGCGGCGTCGCCGAGATCCACGCCGTGATGCAGCGCGCCGCTGGCGTCTGAGCCGCCCGCTCAACGCGCGTAGCCGGGAAGGTGCACGCGCAGGTGCCGTTCGAGCCGAGGCTGCTCCCGGAGCCGCTCGTGCAGGCTCGTGAGCACACGCTCGCGCAGGACTTCGGGCAGCCGCGCGAACGCCGGCGCCAAGACCCACGGCCACAGCGGTGCCGCGAACGTGCGCTCGCGCAGGTCGAAGCTCGCGAGGCTCGTGCCGTCGTCGTCGCGAGGGAAGCAGCGGCCGAAGGCAGCGGCGAACGCTGGCTCGACCGGCAGTTCGAGACCAGACAGCGACGGCTCGCCCGGTGGCAGCAGGGCCACAAGCACGTCGTGGGCCAGTTCGTCGAGGCGCCGCTGCAGGCGCGCCGCGGCCGCTTCGTCCCCCGCGGTCTCCTGGGCTTGCACCACCTGGGCGGCGTAGCCGGCCCGCAACAGCGCGTTGTGCGTCGCCGTCTGCGCCAGCAGCACGGTCAGCACCGCGAGGTCGCTGGTCGGTCGCGGGTAGTCCGCAGCCAGGAACGGCGCCGGCAGGTCGGCGAGCGTGCGCGCCCCCTGTTGCACCACGCGGAACTCGCCGTCGACCCGTTCCGCGATGCCGTTGCCCCGATGCGGCACCGTACCGTGCGAAGTGACGAGCCAGCCGCCCCACCGTTCCGCGAACGGTGTGTGCAGCGACATCGTGTCGTCGTCGCTGCCAGCACGCACGTGGCCCTCGGCGTCGGCGAACACCGAACGCAGCAGCAGCCCCGGCTCGTCGCCGGTGCGTTCGCTCGCGTGGCACGACAGGCACGAGTCGTCGCGGCGGAACCGCGCCGGCTCGGCGGGGTCCTGCGCCAGCGTGTAGAACACGAGCCCGAGCCGCGGATCGCCGACCGCCAGTTCGAGGGCGGCCGAGCCCGGCACCCAAGCGACGTAGACGTCCGGCCCGAAGTAGAGCGCGCGTGGATTGGTCGGTCCGACCCGGTGCCGCTGCAGCGCGGTCCGGCTCCACACCAGCGTCTGGCTCGCGACCGGCACGTCGAGTGCCACCAGCAGGGCGAGCAGGCGGCCGCTGCGGCCGTTCGCCGGCAACTCGAGTTCGCCGGCGTCGAGGCGCTGCTGCAACCGTTCGAGCAGGTTGTCGCCCGCGGCAGTCGTGCGGTAGAGGATCGGTGCGCGTTCGAAGTGGCGCTGGGCCACGGCCGGGGCGGCCAGCAGGGCGGCGAGCCCAAGAGCCGCCAGCGCCGGACCTGGCCCGCACCGCCAAGGCCTCCAGCGGGCTTGCCGAAGCGAACGAGCCGAGCGTACGACGCGCATGCCGGCAGCATGCCGAGGCCACAGCCGGGTGGCATGGGCAGTTCGCCGGATGCCCGCGATCGGGGCCGGCGATTGCGCCGCAGGCCCCCGACCGGCACGCTGCGCGCGATGGCCGAAGCCCTGCTGCACCCGACCGACCGACTCGAGCGGCGCGTCGTCGCCTACTGGCTGCTCGGCGACGCCTTGACCACCGCGGTGCTGACCTCGCTTTTGTGGTTCGTCGGCCGGCCGCTGCTGGTCGAACACTGGAGCGGCTGGACGGGCGTCTACGAGCACCTGCTGCTCGGCGCCTGCCTCGGCCTCGTGCTGCTCACCGTGCTGGTGCCGCCGCTCGCCTACGGTCGCTGGCGCTACGCGTTCGCCGGCGACCTGCTGCTCTTGCGCTACGGCATCCTGTTCGTCGAGGAACGCGCCGTGCCCGTGCGGCGCATGCAGCACGTCGACTTGGTGCGCGGCCCGATCGAGCGGCTGTTCGGCCTGGCCACGCTGGTGGTGTTCACGGCCGGCAACGAAGGTTCCGCGTTCCGCGTGCCCGGCCTGCGCGCCGCGACCGCCCAGACCCTGCGCGACCGCATCCTCGAGGCCCGCGGTGACGGACGGCTCTGAGCTCCCGGCCCCGGCCGGAGACCCATCGCCGACCGTTCCGGAGGCAGCACCTGTCCCGGCTGCGACGGTCGACCAGGCCGCAGCACCTGCCCCGGCAACGGCCCAGCCATTGGCCGCCGTCCCGGCGCCGGTGCTGGCGCGTGGCCACCTGCATCCCGCGATCCTGCTGCTGCGGCTGATCGACGCGCTGCGGCAGGCGGTGTTCCCGGTGGTGTTCGGCCTGGCCCTTCGCTCCACCGCCGTGCTGATCGCCGGCGTGGTCCTGTTCGTGCTGCACCTCGGCTACGCGCTGGCCCGCTACCTGACGCTCGAGTACACGCTGACCGGCGACGAGCTGCGCGTGCGCGAGGGCCTGCTCGAACGGCAGGAACGGCGCATCCCGCTCGATCGCATCCAGGATCTCGGCTTCGAGTCGACCATCCTGCGCCGCGCCCTCGGCCTCGCGGTCGTACTGGTCGAGACGGCGTCCGGTCGGGGCGTCGAAGCGCGCCTCGACGCGCTGTCGCGCGACCAGGCCGAACACCTGCGCGAGGTGCTGCTCGCGGCGCGCAGCCGCATCGCCCGGCCACCGACCGCGCCGACGGGGCCGTCCCATGACCCGGCCGCGCCACCGACGGCCGAGTCCGTTCCGGCCTCGCTCGCACCAGCGCTGCCCGAACCCGAGTGGATCGTGCATCGCAGCACCGCCGGCGAACTGCTGCTGCGCGGCGTCACCGACCTGCGGCTGTCGGCGTTCGTGGTGACCGGCTTCGCGGCGCTGCAGTTCGCCGACCAGTTCGGCCTGTTCGCGCGGCTCGCCGGCGTCGCCAAGGGGGCGCGCGACTGGCTGCTGCAGTTCCCGCCGGTGGTCGTCGGCGCGATCCTGCTCGGCCTCTTGCTGGTGGTGATGGCGCTCGGCGTCGTCACCAGCACGCTCGGCAACCTGGTGCAGTTCCACGGCTTCACGTTGGCGCTGCGCGGCTCGGTGCTGCAGCGGCGGTTCGGCTTGCTGACCACCCGCCAGAAGACCCTGCCGCAGGCGCGCATCCAGCGCGTGACCCTCGAGCAGCCGTGGCTGCGCCGGCTGCTCGGCGTAGCGGTCGTCAAGGCCGACTCGGCGGGTGGCAGCCGCAGCGACGGCGAGGACGTCACCAGTGGCTGGGACGTGGTCGTGCCCCTGCTGCGCCTCGATCGCGCCCACGCGATGCTGCCGGCGCTGCTGCCCGGCCTCGAACGGGAGACGTTCGCCTGGCAGCGCGGCAGCAAGCGCCTCGTCCTGCGCACCGCCCTGCAGGGCGTGCTGCTGGCGGCGGTCACGACCCCGTTCGTCGCCGTGCACACCGGGGCCATGGCGCTGCTGCTGTTGCTGCTGATCCCGCTGTGGGCGCTGCTCGGCGTGCTGGTCTGGCGCAACCTCGGCTTCGGGCTCGGCGATGCGTTCCTCACCCTGCAGCACGGCGTGATCGGCCGCACGATCGCCTACCTGCCGACCGCGAAGGTGCAGGCCGTCGTGCTGCGGCAGGGCCCGTTCGCGCAGCTGCTCGGGCTCGCCGACCTGACGGTGTTCGTCGCCGGCGGCTCGCCGACGCGGCTGCCCGACCTGACCCTGGCTGACGCGCGGGCGCTGGCGGGAGCGATCGCCGAACGCGCGGCCACGGCCGCCGCGCGCGACTGGCGCTGAGCCCCCGCGTTCGCGCGTCCTGCTGGGTTTTTCCCAAACAGGTGCGACCGATCGGCCCCGACACGACCCGTTGCGGCGTGCAGATTCCCACCATCACCATCGGCTGCGGGCTGGTTCACGGCGTCGACGCCATCCCGGTGCAGATCGAAGCGACGACGCGCCACGCCGGCGACGGCACCCCACGCCTGCTGGGGCTCGTCGACGCCTGCGTGCGA
>JAEUHU010000392.1 GCA_016793305.1 Planctomycetota bacterium | reverse complement strand
TCGCGGCGGCAGTGCTCACGGCGCGTCTCCCGGCAGCGCCTCGCGCTGCACCAGCCGGAAGAAGCGATCCTGGGCCGCGTGCACGGTGGCGAGTTCGTGCGGCAGGAGGTCGAGGAACGTCTCGCCGTAGAGCACGCCGGGGATGTCGAGGTTGACGGTGGCGGCGCGGCAGCGGTGTTCGCTCATGCCCGGCAGGTCGATGTAGGCGTTCTGGCTCGCGTAGGCCTGCAGGGCCCGATAGCAGCGAGGGTAGGTGTCGGTGACGTCGAACAGCGTGCCGCCGGGCGGCACGAAGTTGACGCCGTAGAGCAGGCACCGGCAGTCGTTCGGCAGCGCGTGCGCGGCCGCGGCGGTGGCGGCGGCGATCGCGCGATGGTCGCGATGCGCCTCGCCGGCGTGGAACGAGTAGAGCGTGCGCGGCTGCACCTCCTGCATCACCTCGGCGATGCGCTTGGTCAGCTCGGCGAGGTGCTCGGGCAGCTCACCGTCGGGCAGGTCCCAGTGGCGCGGTGCGCCTAGCCCGAGCCGCGCCAGCGCCTCGGTTCCTTCGCGCCGCCGCACCGCGCGGATGTCGTGCTCGCGCTGGCCCGGATCGCCCTTCGCCCCGTCGGTCGCGTGCACCACGGTGACCGCGTGGCCACGCAGCGCGTGCCACGCCAGCATCGAACCGGCCCCGATCACCTCGTCGTCGGGGTGGGCGGCGAGCACCAGCACCGGCCCCTGCAACGAGTCGCGCGGCAACAGCGGGGAGAACAGGTGCTTCATCGCAGGCGTCGGTAGAGCTCGAGGTGGCGCTCTGCGGACGTGGCGATCGTCGGCAGGCTGGCCGGGATCGCCGCCCGCAGCGCGGCGAGACGAGACGGAGAACCTACCAGTTCGCGCAGCACCGACGCCAATCGCGGCAGCGGCGTCACCACCACACCAGGCGTGTGCACGCGCTCGGCGAGGGCGCCTTGGTCCGACACCACGGTCGGTACATGGTGCGCCAGCGCCTCGTCGACGACCAGCCCGTAGGTCTCCTGGCACTTCGACGGGAACACCGCCAGGTGCAGGTCGCGGGCCGGGTGGCGGTCGGCGGGTCCGTAGGCATCGCGCCAGACGACCGTGAGCCCCGCGCGCTGCCGTGCTTCGACGAGTTCGCGCAGGTCGGGTTCGTGCAGTCGGCCGGCGAGGTGCAGTTCGACCGGCAGGCCGGCGACCGCGTCGAGCAGTTCGACCAGTCCCTTGGCGCGCACCAGCCCGCCGAACGTGCCGACCCGCAGCCGTTCGCCGGGCTGCGGCGGCGCCGCGCGGTCGCCAGCGGGCACGGCCCGCAGCAGGCCGTGCGGGATCACGTCGATCGGCTGGGCGTAGGGCAGGCAGTCGCGCACGAACGACGCCGCGGTGGCACTCGGCGTCGTCACCGCCGCAGCGCGCACGAACTCGGCGCGCAGCAGGCGATCGCGCTCGGCGAGGCCTTGGACCACCAGGTGCTCGTACTCCTGCAGGAACGTGTTCACGCACGGCACGCACGGCGTGCGGTCGGTGCCGCTCGGGCAGGTGACGCCCGGCACCGGCAACCGGAAGTAGCGCGCGCAGGTGACCCACAGGTCGTGGCAGGTCACCACCATCGGCACCGAGTGCTCTGCACACAGCTCGCCGATGCCGACCCCGAAGTGTGTGAAGCTGTGCACGTGCACGAGGTCCGGGGCGAACGCGAGGAGCCGCTGGCGCAGCAGTTCGAGCAGCCGCGGGCGAACGAAGCCGTGCTGGTCTCGTTCGCTCATGGTGCGCGGGATGCGCGTCACCGGCACGCCGTCGTGCACTTCTTCGAACACTTCCCGCGCGCCGAGCGGCACGTCGCTGCCACTCACCACCGCGACCTCGACGCCGCGCGCGCGCAGTTCGGCGCAGAGCGCCACGACCACCTGCTCGGTGCCGCCGCACGCTTCGGGCGGATGGTTCGCGACGACGAACAGGACCTTCATGGCTCGGACAGGCTCTGCACGGACTGGCGCAGATGGTGGCGCTGGGCGCGCTTCTGCGCCGGATCGTGGCGGTTCCGGCGCCCGATGCGCAGCCACTCCTCCCAGATGCGCAACCGCACGCACAGCCGGACCCAGGTCACGCCGAGCACACCGTGGTGCTTCTTGTAGTACGCGAGGCGATTGCGGTGCCAGACCACCAGCATGCGGGCGAAGTTGCGGGTCGAAGCGCCGCGATGGTGCAGCACCACCGCCGACGCAAGATAGCGGATGCGCCGACCCGCCCGCCACAGCCGCTTGCACAGGTCGACGTCGTTGAAGAACAGCGACAGCGTCTCGTCGAAGCCGCCGAGCGCCCGCCACTCGTCGGTGCGCAGCATGCAGCAGGCGCCGGGCGGCTGGTCGACGTCGGCGTCGTGCAGGTGGTCGAAGTCCTTCATCTCGTAGCGCGCGACGACCCGGCGGCCGGGCCAGAACGTGCCCCACCACGAGTCGTAGCACAGCGCCGAGCCGTAGGTCGGGAAACGCATGCAGGCGCGCTGCACCGAGCCGTCCGGGTCGCACAGGCGCGGCGCCACCGCGCCGTACTCGGGATGCTCGACCAGCCAGTCGACCAACCGGTCGAGCGCACCCGGCTGCACCTCGGTGTCGCTGTTCAGCGTGCACACGTAGGCCCCGCGCGCGATCGCCGCCCCCTGGTTGTTGCCGGCCGCGTAGAGCCGGTTGTCCGGGTTGCGCACGAGCCGCACCTGCGGGAACGCCGTGGCGATCGCGTCGGCGCTGCCGTCGTGGCTGCCGTTGTCGACGACGATCACTTCGCGCGCGTGCTTCGGTGTCTCGCCGAACAGGGCTCGCAGGCACGCGAGCGTCAGCGCCTGCGTGTTCCAGCTGAGCACGACCACCGACAGCACCACCGCCTCGGCGCGCCCCGGAGCGGCCTCGTTCACGTCGCCGCT
Organism: Planctomycetota bacterium; assembly: GCA_016793305.1. The sequence continues at coordinate 1,539 of JAEUHU010000392.1, read as the reverse complement.
CCTGCCGCCGGATCAGCAGCCGGTGCCGCCGCCGGCAGCGGAGCCGGATGGCCGAGGTGCATCAGGCAGCGGTAGCTCCAGCTGCCGAGCAGCTGCAGCGTGCCGTCGCTGACGTCGTAGGCGAGGAACTCGTAGTGGGCGCCGACGAACACCTGGAACATCGTCGGCGACGGCGTCCAGTGGTCGCCGCTGCCGAGCATGCCGGCCGCGAGGTACATCCGGCGATCGGGCGACAGCAGCACGAGGAAGCGCTCGACGTGCCGACCGAAGCGCAGCACCGGCGGGTCCTGGCTGTTGCCGAGGTCGACATGCGGCTCCTGGTAGCGGAAGCGCCGCCAGCGGTGCAGGCGCGGGCTCGTCATCAATTTCGTCGTGACCCGCAGCAGCCACGCGCCGAACGCGCCGTACCACTTCCGGTAGTAGGCCTGGCGACTCACCGCGTGGCGCGTCCAGACCAGGTTCGAATCGGTCATGCCCGAGCGGTTCACGAAGTGCGCCATGCGCGCGCCCGGCACCTGGACGATCCGCCGGCCGTGCCTCTTGATGGTGCGCGACAGGTCGGCGTCCTCGTAGTAGAGCGGATACCGCTCGTCGAACCGACCGATGCGCTCGAAGAAGGCGCGCTCGATCAGGAACATCGCGCCCGACATCATCGGCAGGCCAAGAGGTGCCGGGCTGGTCCAAGTGGCGAGCCAGCGCCGCGTCAGCCGCCGCGAGTACCAGCGTTGCACGGCGGGGGAGTATTCGCCGATCACGGTCGCCAGCAGGTCGAACCGGTCGGGCAGGGTGTTCGGTGGCAGGTGCCCCTCGTGCCCTGGATCGAAGTAACCCTCGGGAACGGTGATGCCAGCACTCGGATCGTTCTCGAGGGCGCGCAACAGCGTCGACAACAGCCCCGGCGAGAACACCAGGTCGGGGTTGCTGACCAGGATCCAGCGGCCGCGTGCGTGCGCGAACGCGAGGTTCATGCCCTTGCTGTAGCCGCCGTTGTCGGTGTGCAGGATCAGCCGGCCGCTCTGCGGGTCGCCCTGCTGCTCGGCGAGCAGGCGCAGTTCGTGCTCGAGCTGCGCGATCCGTTCCGGCGAGCGCGACGGCGACAGGTTGTCGACGACGACGCACTCGAGCGGCATCGGCGAGCCGTCGGGCCGCGTCGGGCCGTTCTGCCGCAGCGACGCGATGGCGTGCGCGCAGACGTCCCACGAGTTGTAGTTGACGATCAGTACCGACAGCTCGGCCATGACTCAGGGGGCCCGCCGCGAGCGGCGGGAGATCTTGCGGAGAGAAGGTGCATCGACGCGGTCGCCCCCCCGGGACAAGCCGGCGCAGACCACGTGCCACGCATCACCGTGGCCGCGTTGGCACCGGCCGATCGGCCCGCTCACGGCCGGTTCGCTCCGGGCACGTCCGCACCGAGCGGCCCCGACTTCGGCGCGATCCGGCGCAGCAGCCGTTCTTGGAACAGCGCCTCCTTGGCGGCGTCCTGGCCGTCCGCGGACCAGTCCTCCTCGCGCGGGTTCTCGTCGCGGCGCAGGTCCTTGA
>JAEUHU010000378.1 GCA_016793305.1 Planctomycetota bacterium | reverse complement strand
CGTGTCCACGCGCGTTGCGCGGACCAGCGAGAGCCGCGTCGCGACCGGGTGAGCCCGAAAACTGGTAGTCGACTACCAGATTCGAGGTCCCGATGGTGCGCACCACCGCCGGCAACACGGGCAACGAAGGGTTCTGCCCGTCGCTGCCCGTCGTCGCGATTGCATGCGAGTCCATGCTTCCGCGCGATGGCTCCTGCGAACCGATCCCGTTCCCCGAACGGGTGACGCGGCGCACGAAGCGAGCGAAGCCGCAGCGCCAGCAACGGGTGCCGCGCATGGGCGTGCACAAGGGCTCCGGCCAGGCGCGCGTTCTGCTCTCCGGCGTCGAGCACTACCTCGGTCGCGCCGGCAGCCCAGAGGCGCTGGAACGCTACGCCTCGCTCGTCAAGGAATGGCTGGCCGCCGGCCGCAAGCCGCTGCACCAGGCGCCGAACCCTGTGCAGGCCGTGTTGACCATGCGCAGCCTGTTCGACCAGTTCCTTGCCTACGTGGACGCGAGCGGGCGCTACCAGAAGGGTGGGCAGCCGACGACCCAACGCCAGCACTTCGCGTGGGTCGGCAACTCTCTCTCCGAACACTTCGCCGGGCTGCCGATCGCCAAGCTCGACGAGGCCGGCCTCGTGCGATGGCGCGACCGGCTGGAAGGCAACCGGAAGCGGACGCGCAGCGGCATCAATCGGTTGGTGGCCGCCGCGCTCTACGTGCTGCGTTGGGGCAAGTCGCGTGGGCTCGTGCCGAAGGCGGTGTTCGTCGACGTGGCTGCGATCGAGCCGTTGAAGCGGGGCGAGGTGGGCGACCGACCGGAGACCGGCCGACCTCGGCGGGCCGTCTCGGCTGAGGAGGCGGCGCGCGTGGCCGTGCACTGCTGCCCCCAGGTCGCGGCGATGATCCGTCTCCAGGTGCTCACCGGGATGCGGCCCGGCGAGGTCTGCCGGCTGCGTTGGGCCGACATCGACAAGACCCCGCTGGAAGGCGACCGGACGGGCAGCTGGCTCTACACGGTGCCGGCCGGCAAGACCTCGCACCACGGCCACGTGACCCGCTACGTGCTGCCGCCGGCTGCGCAACGCATCCTGAACCAGTTCCCCGCACCACCGCTGGCCTACGTGTTCTCGCCGGCCGCCGCGATGGCGGAACGGCGCGCCCGCATGCGGGCGGCTCGCAAGACCCCGGTACAGCCCTCGCAGCTGGAGCGCGACGCCACGGCCCGGCGTGAGTATGCGTCGTGCTGGGGGCTCAACGAGTACCGCCACGCCGTCGAGCGCGCGTGCCGGAAGGCGAACGTCGAACGGTTCACCCCGCACGAGCTCCGGCATGGCTTCCTGACCTGGGCCGCGAACACGCTGAGCCTTGGCGCGGCTGCGGCAGCGGCGAACCACCGCAACCTGACGACCACGCAACGCTACGTCCACGTTCGGCGCGACGACGAGCTCGCCGTGGCCGCTGCGGTCGAGGCGCGCGCGCTCGGATAGCATTCACTCTCCGGTGGGCAACGGCGTGGGTAGCTCCCACGTCGGCCGCGCGTGCCTGCGCGGTGCCCCCGGTGTTCTTCGGCAGGCACACGGGATCGGAGGCACACGGCGATGGCGACGACGAAAAGGGCGACCACGGCAAAGGCGAAGGCGGCTCCGGCCGTTCGCGAGGGGTTGCGCGAGCAGTGGGAGAAGGCGCTCCGAACATGGAAAGACCTGCTGCCTCGGCGAGTGAAGTTCGGGTTTGAGGGCTCTGGGCTGTGGGCCTTCCAGTTGGCGGATGACGAGCAGAAGCGCGCGGCAGGCTGGGAGCCGGCGCATTCCTTCCAGCCTGGACCTGACGGCAGTCTCGTGAGGGTCGACCACCTCGCGCCGCCGCAGGCGTTGTGTTCCGCTGCGTGGGTTCTTGCTGACATGGCTCGTCGGCTCGCGGACCGTGGGGCGCAACTGCGCGTCGACGGCTCCCGCCGACTGCGTGAGTTCGAGCACGCGCTTCGCTTCTCGGGAGGCATCAGCCGGAACCCGCTGCTCCTGTGGGAGGATGGCGTCGACGACATCGTGGATGACGTGCTGGCGGCGCACGAGGGCAGCGAGGCCGTGGTTCACGTTGCGCCTGCGAGGCGTAGCGTCGAGCTCGACCTTGTGAACGACCCTGGCTGCAAGTCGATCCGGGACATCCTGCGCGCTGGGCCGAAGATGCGGAAGGCAATCAACGGGGACGCTCGGCTCTTGTGTTCGCCACGGCGGGCGGGGGATCTGCTGAACGCGATGGACGCAGCTGGGATGGTCGCGCAAACCAAGACGCGCGGCCCGTGGCGGTTCGTGAGCGACACGCCGAGGCACTGACGGGCAACTGCGGGTTTGCCCATCGCTGCCCGTCGTCACGTCATCCTGCACTGGCATGACGACTGACGCGAAGAGCCGTGCGCCGTGGTGGACGGGTGAGTCTCCGATCCCGCTTGGCGCGGTTCCTGACCACCTTCCTCCCCGTGCCGATGGTCGGCAGCGGAGCGTCGCGACGATCTACCGGTGGTCGAGCATCGGCGCGCATGGGGTTCGGCTGCGCCGGTATCGGGTTGGTCCGCGCGGGTGGTTCACCACACGGGAGGAGCTGCATCGCTTCGCGGCGGCTCTCACCTCGCTTGCCGGCGGGGACCTCTGACGCCGATGGCCTTGCACTCCGAGGCCGAACGCAGCGTGCTGGGCTCGCTGCTACGTGACCCGGCGGCCGTCGCTGGTGTCCGGGCGATGCTCCGGCCGGCCGACATGGGCATGCCGAGGCACGCCGCGATCCTGCGGGCGATCTACGCCGAGCACGCCGCGACAGGTGCAACCGACCCAATCGCGGTCGGCAGCCGCCTCGGGGCGCAGCTGGACGAGGCGGGCGGGCATGCCTACCTGTTGGATCTGTTCGACGAGGTCGTGACCGGGGCCGGCGCGCACCGGCACGCTGCGATCGTACGCGCTGAGTCCGACCGCCGATGGATCGCCGGGCATGCCGCCGAACTGGCGCGCGCGGCTCGCGATGGCGCGCCGATGCCCGAACTCCTGTCGATGCTCGACGCGGCGCGGCCGGCACCCTCGGTGCATGAGGCTTGGCCGGGCCGGGCACCTGCGGACGTGTTGCGCCGGTGGCGCGACGAAGGGCCGCTGGTCCACGTCCCGACTGGCATCGTTGCCCTCGACGAGATGACGGGCGGCGGCCCGGTGCTCGGCACGCGGATCTACTCCAACGGCGCCCCGAACGCCGGCAAGACGGCGCTGGCGGTGCAGGTCGCCGACACCTGGGCGCAGTGCGGCCTCGTCGTCGGCATCCTCGGCATCGACGAAGAGCCCGACGACCTGCTGCAGCGGTTCCTGCAGCGTCGCGGCTGGTCGCGCCAATCCACCGAGCTGCGCGACTCGGAGGAACTCGACCGAATGGAGCGGCAGGTGGCAGAGCTGCCGATCGTGTTCTACTCCCACGGGGATACCATCGAGAGTGCGGGCGCCGACCTGGCTCGCCGGGCGAAGGATGCCGGGAAGCCTGCCGCGCTGTTCGTCGACTCGATCCAGTCCGCAGCCGAGGGCGAGGACCGCAAGGCCGCCGTCGCGGCGGCAGCGGCCTCGGCCAGGGTGGTGGCCTCGCGGTATCGCATGGTCGTCTGGTGCACGTCGGAGATGAACCGGGCCGCCTACCGCTCGGCGGTTGCCGCTGCGGAGCAGAACGGCATGGCAGCGGGCGCCGATTCCCGCAGCATCGAGTTCCAGGCGCGCGTGCTACTCAACCTCACGTCGATTGCTGGCTCTGGCGACCGCATCGAGTGTCGGGTCGTGAAGAACAAGCTGGGGCGAGACCACCTGCCAGACGAGCAGGGCATTGTGCTTCACCTGAACCGGGCGACGCAGGAGTTGACCGAGGACACGACGTTTCAGGTGCCGGCGGCGAGTAAGCCCAAGGACGCCGCCAAGGCGAGGGAGCGGTTGCAGGATCAAGCGTTGCTGGCGGAACTGGTTGCCCGACAACCCGGCCTAGGCACGAAGGATCTTGAGGGGGCCTTCCGTGTCCGCGCTGTGTGTGGACCGACGCGCTTTTGCTCGGCTCGCTACGCCCTGGGAGATGCCGTGGTCAAGTTGCCTGGCGTTCGGACTGAGCAGCTGCACTACCTCGACGGTGCGAAGGTCTCCGAGCAGGTGCTCCGCCTGGTGCCGGTCGAGTTCCAAGGGATCGTGAAGGCATCGGAACCACCGAGCCGCACCGAGCCGCACTCAGCCGCACCGAGCCGCACCAGTGCGCCTCGGAGCACCCCATCGAGAGAGGCGCACCAGGCTCCTATAGGGAGCCGGTGCGTCTCGTCTCGTGGTGCTGGGGCGGGTTCGGTTGCCGAGCAACCTGGCGAGTGCGCCTCGGGAAGAACCCATGGCGAAGCTGAGGGCGCAGCATGATGGCTCCCGCATTCCTCGCTGGGCCGCTTGGCGTGCCCGCTGTTGCGCGATCGTCGCGGCGGGCGTGCCTACGTCGACGGGAGCCGTTCGCGGCTCTGCGGGCGTCCTGGATCTCGGATGGGCACGCGCATCGCGCGCGACGCGCACCCGCGTGCGAGGAAGGGGAAGCCGGACGCATCGAGCGCGTGCACGCGCCCGCGCGCGAGGGAGGCGATGTCCGACTCATCGTGCGTGTGCGTGCGCCTGCGCGCGAGGCCGGCGACCGTTCGCCCAGATATCGAGTCGCGCATCGCGCGTGTGTGTGTGCGTGCGCGCGAGTGGGTTGCCGCAAGCTTGCGCGAACCTTCCTGCACCCGCGAAGGCTGCCCTTCGCCGTCAAGTACGCGCGTGCGTGCGCGCCCGATGCGGCGATGCGGGATTCTCGGGCCATCGTGCGCCCGCGTTCGCGCAGGCGAGGGCAGTTTCCGACCGTGTACGCACGCGCATGCACCCGCACGCGAGGGAGTGAACCATGCCGAAGATCGAGCGTCCGAAGTTGAGGTCCGAAGTCACCGAAGCCGACGTTGCCGCCGCCGTCGAGGCGATCGTTGCCGGGGCTACCTACGCGCAAGCGGCGATGGCTGCCGGCGTCCGGCCGTCGGCCCTGCGGCTGCTCAAGCGAACCGATCCGACCGTTGCCCTGCGGCTACGGCGGGCTTGGCAGGAGCAGGCGCGGCGGCTGCGAGCGGCGTTGGCATCCGAATGCATGGCGCAAGAACGTGCCTGTGCCGAGTCTGGCGGGGACCGCCAGATCGGGTAGCCTCGTCTGCCCTGAAGGTGCCCTTGCCAACACGCCATCGCATGAAGTCACTTGCAGCACTCTTCCTGCTCGTTCTGCCTTCCAACGCGCAGCAGCCGCCGGCATCGAAGCGCCAGGATCCGCCGATCGCCGAGCTCAAGGCGAAGGCCGACAGGGGTGATGCTCCTGCGATGCTCTGCCTCGGCGCGCGCTACGCCGAGGGCCTAGGAGTGGAGCAGGACCACAAGGAGGCCGTTGCGTGGTATCGCAAGGCTGCGGAGCTCGGCAACGCCGATGCGATGTATGGCCTAGGCCGCTGCTGCTTCCTCGGCCAGGGCGTTCCGAAGGACTACAAGGCGGCAAACGCGTGGTATCGCAAGGCTGCGGACCTCGGCAACGCCGATGCCATGAACGAACTTGGCCTACAGTTCGGCATGTTGCGTGAATACAAGGAAGCGGTCGCGTGGTATCGCAAGGCTGCGGACCTCGGCAACATCAATGCGATGTACAACCTCGGCCTATGCTACGCCGAGGGCCTAGGAGTGGAGCAGGACCACAAGGAGGCCGTTGCGTGGTATCGCAAGGCTGCGGAGCTCGGCAACGCCGTTGCGCTTTTCAGCTTGGGGCTCGCCTATGAGTTGGGGCAAGGCGTGTTGAAGGATGACTTGGAAGCCGTTCGTTGCTATCAGAAGGCTGCGGACTTCGGCTCCGCATCTGCGTTGCTGAACTTGGGCGCGAGATTCGCAGAGGGCCGTGGTGTGCCGAAGGACGATAAGGAGGCGTTTCGGAAGTACTTGAACGCTGCGGTGCTCGGAAGCGTGCCAGCTATGCGGCAGGTGGGGGAGTGGTACGGAGCTGGGGTAGGTGTCGCTCAGGACCACCTGGCTTCTGTTCGCTGGAGTCGTATGGCTGCGGAGAGGGGGGATGTAGAGTCAATGGTTATTCTTGGACTGCGCTACAGCATGGGCGGCGGAGTTGAGAAAGATCTGGCAGAGGCATTTCGCTGGTACCAGAAGGCAGCCGATCTAGGTGATCCATCCGCGATGTTTGCAGTCGCTGTGGCCTATTCGAACGGCAAAGGCGTTCCGAAAGACGATCGAGAAGCGGTTCGTTGGCTCCAGAAGGCTGCCGACCTAGGGGACCCATCGGGGATGTACGGTCTTGGAATGCACTATCAGGGTGGAAGAGGAGTTCCGCAGGATGACAAGGAGTCGACGAGGTGGTTGCTCAAGGCGGCTCGACTCGGGCACGTTCGTTCGATGAATCGCCTCGCTGCGGCCTACCTGTCTGGCAGGGGTGTGCCGAAGGACGATGTCGCGGGATATGCGTGGCTGAACCTCGCGGCTGCCGAAGGGGATACTGAGGCTGCGGAAATGCGGTCCGTCTTTGAGAAGCAGATGACGCGGGAGCAGGTCGCAGAGGGCCAGACTATGGCTCGCGAACTACACCAGAAGCTCGAAGCATCTCGCGCAAGCAGGAAGGACTAGAGCCCTGGTCGATACGGACGGAAGGAGCCGCTGCGCATGCTTCGCCGCGACCGCCTACCCGAGCACCGCTTCGGCCGCCACGGAGTAGCGCCGAACCATTCGCCCATCGCCGTGCCCCAACTGCACCCGCGCGGCATCCTTGCAGCGGAACTACCAGCTCCGACTACCAGTTTCGTAAGCACTACCAGGAAGCCACGCGAACCCCTGGGAAGTCCTGAGAGGGCTTGGCGAAAGCTCTGATACCACGTAGAACGCTGCCAACGCGGGCTTTCCGGCTCGTGCCGTAGTTCTTGCGCGAAGTCGTCGTTCGTCCACCCGGCAACCCGGTTCCCGTTTGGGACCAGTAGGTCGCCGGTTCGAATCCGGCCGGCCCGACCATCTTCAACCGTCAGCCTCCGCGCGTGTTGCGCGGACCAGCGAGCACCTGGCCGCAGCCGGCTGAACTCGAAACCTGGTAGTCGCCTACCAGGATCGAGGTCCGATGGTGCGCATCGCCACCGACTCGGGCAATCCCGGTCGATCGCGCTCGACTACCGGCAGGAGGATGCACGCGTCGCCCCTCCGCATCAGGGGCAGACACGCACGACGAACCGCAGCGGCTCTCCGGTGGCAGGGCCGAGCTGCTGACAACCCGGCGTCGTGCACGTCAAGTGGAGGTACTCCCCGCTGGCGTCTCGTACCCACAAGTGGAACGGCGTCGCGAAGGTCGGCGGGTTGGTGGTGTCGCAGGCCGCCGGTGGCACGCCTGCGTCCGACATCCAGGTCAGCGGCAGGTCGACCGTCAGGTCCCCTTCGTCCGCGGTGGCCCCTGCCCCGCCGCAAGCCACGAAGAACACGCTGGCCGACGGCCCAGTCCCGTAGGGGATTGCCGACAGGCCGAGGTAGTTCTCGTCGTTGGCCGGCTGCAGCCAGAAGGCGACTGGGAACTGCACCGCCTGCCCGTCGCGGCGGCGTGTCCCGCGCCATCGGATCTGCACTGTGAGCGTCTGATCGACGAAGGCCTCTGCCGGCGTCGCAGGCGTGATGCTGACGAGCCGCCAGTCTTCGCAGGCATAGTAGTCCTCGGGCCGCTGCGCCGTTGCCACGAGGTGTGCCGCCAGATGCGCTGGCTGCCCCGCCTCGCTGCTGCACGCGCCGTCGATCCTCTCTTGCACCGGACCTTCCCAGCGATCGGCTGTGTACGCCTGCAGAGCTTCCATTCGTTCGCCTTGCCGCAGTCGATCGGCCCGTCCGGTTCCGTTCCGCTCGATGGCGCGGATGCTGGTGTCGGTACTGAACAGGAACGCGCGATGGAACGACCGCGGGAATGCGTACATCGAGAACCCCTCTGGGCCGCGCGTCGCCACGCTGCCCGTCGCTGGCGCCAGGAACCCATCGCGGCCGAAACGCCCGCGGAATCGCAACAGCGCCCGGCTGTCATCGGCTGCCGCGTGCAGGTCGCGCAGTTCGTACTGGCCCGGCGCCAGCTTCCGCTGGCGGCTGCCGATCGCGCAACGATCGTAGACGTAGAGCAGCGGCGCGACCTTGCCGAGGAACCCCGTCTCGCCCGCATAGGAGCCATGTACGTCGGCAGCGCCGTCGAACCCTGGCTCGAAGTAGGTCGCGTGACCTGCTTCCGCGACGTGCAGCAAGAGGCGTCCGCCTTCCAACGTCACGTCGCGCCAATGCCGCCCCTCGCCATAGTAGTGTTGCGACGCCGTCGCGGCGACCGGCACGAAGTCCGAGCCGGTGCTGCTCAGGATCACTTGCGCCATTTCGAGGTCGCATTCGTGGGCCAGGTCGTAGCCGTTGTGGAGGCCGCCGTAGTAGGGCTGCCCGCTCGCCGCGTAGACGAACCAGTACTGCAGCACCAGGTGCTGACCTGCGCCGCGCAGCGCCCAGTAGACGACGGGCGGCTTCGGCGAGGCGACCTCGCTGCCGCCGAGGCTGGCGTGCTTCCAGCTGCTCGTTCGTTCCGTGAATTCCTGGCGCGACCCGTCGAGCAGTTCGATGCGGCTGTCGGGCAGGTCGTTCGCCGGCTCGAGCAACTGCGTCGGCGTGAGCGGCGTGGCGCTCCCTGCGACGCCCGACGGCGTCCGCAGCTGGCAGCTGGCGAGCAGTTCCTGGAAGCCGATCGGATGGATGTCGTCCACCGACAGCGACAGCACCGGCGCGTACAGGTGGGCGAGCTCCGCCGCGAGCCCCGGCTCGAACGACAACAGGTATCGCCCGAGCGCCGGTAGCTGCAGCCACGCCTGACCGGCAGCCTCCCAGGCCACGCGGAACGCCGGCTGCAGGGTGCTGCTGCCAGGCGCCTCCGACCACAGCTGGCCGACCGCCGGCGCGGCTTCGGCGAGCGACGCGGAGTCGATGCGCAGTTCGAGCGGGCGGCGTGGCGTGCCGCCACCACCGACCAGGACCTCGAACGCGGCGACGGGAACGTGGCCGGACGGCAACCCGCCCGGCGCCGTCCACGGCTGCACCCACACCTGGCGGTCGGCATCGAGCGCGAACGGCGGTACGTAGGCCGACAGGTTGCCGTTCACGACCAGGCCCCCTTGGTGGAACGGCAGCGTGCTGCCTGACGGCCGCGGCAACGCGACGGCGACGGCGAGGGTGCGCTCGCGCCCCGACGCGGCGTCGCGCACCGAGAGCAGGCCTGTACCTTCGCCGACCGCCGTGACCCTGCCGGCCGAGTCGACGAGGAAGGTCGACGGTGTGCTCGACGACCACTGCAAGCGAGAATCGACGGCGACCCGCGCGCCGTTGCCGAGGGAGCCCATCGCCGTCAGGTCGACGACGGCGCCCGTCGCATGCAGTCGCAGCGGCTCGGCGACCGAAAGCGAGAAGTCCTCGATGGCTGCCGCGGCGTCCTCGACGACGCGCACCAACACCGCCACCGTGCTGCCCGCGTAGCTGGCGCGCAGCGTGGTTTCGCCTGGGCCGACCGACTCGAGTACGTCGCCGTCGAGTCGCGCCACCGTCGCATCGTCGAGCTGGAGTTCGACTGCGGTGGTCACCGCGCTTCGGGTCCGATCGGCGGCAACCGACCACGCCGCCACCTGACGGCGGTCTCCTGCACCGCCCATCACCAAGGGTCTGCTGTCGTCCCCGGACGTCGTGACGCCGTGGAACGTCAGGTGCAGGGCGCCGGTCGGCCCGGCGGGCGGGACCGGGTCGGACCTCCGGCCGCCGCACGCTGCCAGCATGGCCAGCAGCGCAGCGGCGGTGGGGAGGCAAAGGGTGCGGAACGGCAGCTCGCGCCGCCTCGCCGCGCTGCGGCGCGAGGCGATCCCAAGGAGGGTGGGATGGGACGACATGCGAGGACTTCTGGCTGGAGTAGGGGGGTGCTGTCCAAGCGGAGCCACCGGTGAGCATGCCGCACGGATTTCCCGCGGCGCCCGACGCTCGTTGCCTCAGCAACTGCAGCGGCAGCTCGGCACCACCGTACCGTTGGTCGTGCGTGGACCGAACCCGGTGAACGCGTGGTCGCCTTCCACACTGCCCGTGCCGAGCGCCGACACGTTGGAGAGGCTGGCGCGCATGTATCGCGGTGATCCGCTCCTGGAGGACGCACTGGCCCGGGCGAGGCAAGCCAACGAACAGGTCGTGGACGAGGTCGGTGCGAAGGCCGCTGGTCCTTCGGCACCGGTCGTCGAGCTCGCGCGCGCAGCCGGCATCTTCCTGGCCAAGGCCGACGGACCGCGCGTGGCCACCCTCGAGTTCGGCGGCTGGGACAGCCATACCCTGCAGACCGGCGAGTACGCAGGGCTCACGCGCAACTTCCGGCAGCTCGACCGCGCGGTGACGGCGCTCGAGCTCGCCCTGGGAGCAGTCTGGGAGCACACCGTCGTCGCCGTGGTCACGGAGTTCGGCCGCACGGTCGCGCCGAACGGCTCCGGCGGCACGGACCACGGCACGGCTTCGGCGGCGTTCCTGCTCGGAGGGGCGGTGAACGGTGGCACCGTGCTCGCAGACTGGCCGGGGCTCACCGAGCGCGCGTTGCACGAGCAGCGCGATCTCGCGCCGACCACGGATCTGCGGGCGCTGTTCAAGGCTGTGCTGATCGAGCACCTCGGCATCGCGGAACGGGAGGTGGAGACCCAGCTGTTCCCGGACTCGGCCGCGGTGAAGCCGTTGGCAGGGCTGCTGCGCGCCCCCTGAGTCGGTCTGGAGCGCGTGGGTACAGCGTCGCCATGGTGGCCGCGCTGGTGGCTGAGCCCTCTGCGGATCGTCGAACGGATGCGGTCGTCACGCGACCGCGAAGCGGATCATCAGATCACCACCCACAGGTTGCCGCAGTGGTCCACCGTGTTGGCCGCTGGGCGGCACTGGCCGTCGGTTGCGCAGTGCCCCGCTTGCCCTGCCTTCGGCGCGATGCGACCGCTGTACAGCTCCTTGGGCATGTTGGAGGCGAGGACGTCGCCTCTGTGGTCGACCAGGAACGCGCGCTTGCCGGTCCAGCCGTGCTCGACCGGCCACGCGTAGCACAGCCACACGTTCTCCGCGGCATCGTCGTCGACCTCGCCGCCGCCAGCACCCTGCATGGCCTCGGAGACCCAGCCACCGTCCTTCGCCGGCAGGAACATCTCGATCACGTAGCCGCCGATCTCGACCCGCCCGTCGCGAACTTCACCGAAGCGGCTCGGCAACACCGGTGGCGTCAGCAGTGCGTCGGAGCCACGCAGCGGTGTCACGCCCGCGAGCTGCCCCAGGAAGCCGTACTCCCCCTGGCCATCGCCGTCGGCGTCCTGCGCGCCACATGCCTGCAACTGCGACTGCCCCGAGCTGATGTTCTTCAGCGTGGCGATCACCGTCGACTCGTTGTTGCTGAGGCGGGCGCGGAAGTGGCGGGGCAGGGCGATCGCCGCGGTCAGTCCCGCCGTCACCAGCAGCGCCGCCACCGTGAGCCAACGCGTGCGCCGACGATGCTTCGCCGACGGCTCGGGCAGCCTTGGTTGGCAGGGATCGCATGGCGGTGCGCTGTCGAAGCTGTCAGGAGCCGCCGTCGCAGGATCACGTTCGTCTTGCATCGTTCGTTCTCGGTCAGGGTGCTTGGTCAGTCGGTCTGCGTCGTGGCGTGGAGGAAGGTGACGATCGCGCGCACGTCGGCGTCGTCGAGCGTGCGGCCGAGTTCGTGGCGCGCCATCTGCCGCACGGCGTCGTCGAGGGCTGCGATCGAATGGTCGTGCAGGTAGGGGCCGCTGCGCGCCGCATGGCGCAGCATCGGCGCGCGATAGAGCCGACGTTCCTGACCAGGCAGCGCCTCAGCGAGCCCGAGCACGTGCGTGGAACGCCCGCCGAGGTTGCGGCCAGCGTGGCACGTCGCACAGCCGGACTCGACGAACGCCGCGAGCCCGTCGCGTTCCTCCGCGGTCAACGCCGCGTCGTCGCCTTCGACGTATCGGTCCCAACGACCGCGGCTTCGCCAGGTGGCGAGCTCGGCCGTGATCGCCTGCACGGCGACGTCGAGCGAGACCGCCTCGTCGTCGAGTGCCTGCACCGCGGCGTCGTCGGCCAGGCCCGCCCGCTTCGCCAGTTCGCGGCGGACGAACGCCTCGAGCTCGATCGGCTCGCCGTCCCAGCCCAGCACCAGCTGCCGCGCGACGTCGGCCAGTGGTGGCGTGGCGCGCTCGTGAACGGCCCCGTCGCTGCCGAGCGTGGCGCGCGGATGGCACCTGGCGCAGCCGGCTCGTTCGAACAGGCGTGCGCCGAGCGGTTGCAGGTCCGGCCGAACGGCCGGCGCCACCGCCCGCGCGTCGAGCGAGAACAGCACGTCGACGTGTTCGCGTTCGGGCTCGCGCTGGCACGACGCGGCGAAGAGCACTGCCGAGACGAACGCGGCCGCGAGCCGCGGGCGAGGACCCGGTGTCGGACGCGGACGAGGAGTTGCTGGTGCGGGCATGACCGTGGCGAGCCTTGCCTCGTGCGGGCGCTGCGGTGGTGGCGCCGGGCCAGCCGTTGATCGGTCTGGGAGTGCCTTGGCCTGCAGTGGGCCGGCTCAGACTGGGACTGCAGAGGGGCTCGGGCCCCGAAGCCTCACCAGAGCTCGTCCCCGACCTGGCAGTTCGGCAGCGCCGCATGCAACGCCGCGCGCTGCGCGGCCGTCGACCCGGCGAGCGATAGCCGCTTCAGCTGGCGCAGCTCGTGCAGCAGCGGCAGTTCGCCGTCGGCGAACGGCGGCGTCGGCTGCAGACGCAGCTCGCGCAGTGCGCCAGCCGGGGCGAGCTGCGGCAGCTCGCTGCGCGCGAACGGACCCGTGATGGTCAGGTCCGCGAGCGAACGGCTGCTCGCCAGCGGTCCCAGCGGCAACGCAGCCGCCGCTTCGAGCAGGTAGAGCCGCTTCAGCTTCGGCAGGTTCGCGAGCTGCGAAGTCGCAGCCCGGCCGAGGTTTCCTCCGCGAACGATCAGTTCGCGCACCTGCGGCAGCGCGGCCAGGGTCTCGCCGCGCACGGCGTCGCAGTCGACGAGCGCCAGCAGCTCGATCGGCAGGGCGGCCAGCGCCTGCAGGCCCGCATCGGTGCAACGGCCGCCGGCGAGGGTCAGTTCGCGCAACGCGACGAGGTTCCCGAGGGCCTGCAGGGCCGTGTCGTCGAGCGACGGGGCCTGCGTGGTGGCGTGGCGTTCGAACACGTGCAGCACCGGATGCCGCTCGACGAGGAACAGCTCCTGCAGCGTGCGCAGCTGCCCCAGTGCCCCGAACGCCGCCGCGTCGAGCCGGTGCGGCGCCACGGTCAGGGACTCGAGGGAACTCGCAGCCAGCGCGCGCAGCGTCGCGGCATCGTGCCAGGCCGGCGCCGCCGTGAGGTCCAGCTGCCGCAGCGACGGGTATCGGGCGAGTTCGCCGACCGCGGAGTTCGGCACGTCGAACAGGCGCATGCGGGTCGCCGTCGTGGGCACCGCGGCGAAACCGCCGGCACCCAACACGATGCCCTGCGCCTCGACCGTCGCCTTCGTCGTGCGCATGGCCACCGGTTCGAGCTCGGCGAACGGGAAGCCCGGCGCGTGCAGCAGCACCGGTCCGTTGGCAGACGCGAAGCCGAGCAGCGGCGGTGCGTCGCCCCCGATCCGCACCATCAGCTCCCGCTTCCGGGGGAGGAGCAGGTGGTGCGACCAGGTCGGCAGCGGAGCGTCGCCGCCGACCCCTGGAGCGAGCTTCGCGTCGGCGATCGCGGCCCGGATCCGGGCGACGAGGTCGGCGTCGAGTGCGGGATGCAGCGGCGACTGGAACAGGGCATCGAGGTCGTGGCGCGGCAGCGTCGCCCAGCGGCGAAGTTCGGGGCTCCACACGGCGCGCGTCTGCACCTGGATCTCGTTCGTCGTGACCAGTTCGGCCTGCAGGGCGGCGAGGTCGCTCGGCAGGGTCGCCGACGGGTCCTGCGGCACGCTGGCGGGAACGTCCCGGTCGGCGGCGGGGCGCCACAGCAGCATGGTCGTGACGACGGCGAGGCCGAACAGCATCACGGCCGCACCAAGCAGCGAGCGGAGCCGCGTCGCGGTCGACGAAGGGTGCAGCCCGTGGGTCGCCGCGGATCGTGCCGCAACCGCCGGCCACAGGTCGGGCGGCGTGCGATCGGTGAAGTGTTCGTGCAGAGCCTGCTCGAGCACGGCGAGCTCGGCACGTGCGAGCGGGTCGCCGGCACCACGATCGTCGGGGACTCGCACGGCATCGTCTGGGTCGGTCATGGGCGCAATCTCCTCTGCACGCAGTCGCGAAGGGCCAGCTTGAGGCGGCGCACCATCGACCGCAGTGCCTCGGCGCCGAGCCCGTGTCGGGCCGCCAGGGAAGGGAGCGGTGCTGTGCCCTGCAGCACGTCGTCGAGCAGTTCGTGTTGGCGCTTCGGCAGCGACTCGAGGCAATGGGCCAAGGCCTCGCGGTAGCCCGCACCGTCGTCGTCGCGTTCGTAGGCGTCCAGGGCGGTGGCGACCGCCTCGGCGTCGAGCGCGATCGGCGTGCGGCGTCGGCGACGGCAGTGGGCGAGGAACAGGTTGCGCGCGGTCGTGCGCAGCCAGGTGCGCAAGGCACCGTCGGCCACCTCCACGAACGGGGTGCGCAGCAGCACGACGAACGTCTCCTGGGCGAGGTCGTCCGCCTCGTCGTCGTTCGCGCCGAGGACGCGCAGGTAGCGCCAGATCGCCGCCTGGTGCGCGTGCACCGACTCCGCGCCGAACGGGCCGCGCGAGCTGGGCGGTGGCGCCGGTGAGTGCTTCTCGGTCGGTGGGGGACGGTCGATGTCGGGCATCGTGGCCCAAGATGATCGCGTGGGGCGATTGCGGTCGCGAAATCCCCGGCTGCGCCACTGCGGCAGGATCGGCGGGGGCGGGCGTTCGCAGCAGCAGTTCGGTGGTGCGGGGTGCCGTCGCGCCGATCCTCCGCCTTCACCCGGCCGCTCGGCTATCCTGTGCCGATGCAGCGAGTCTTCCGGTTGGTGGCCCTGCTGTCGTTGGCGATGGGCTGCGGCCTTCGCGCCCAAGAGCCCGCAGCCCCGGCACCGAGCGTCCCGGTCGCCCAAGAACCGCTGCACCTCGGCATCCTCGGCGCCAGTGTGTCGGATGGGCTCGGCTGCTTCGCGCAGGAGTTGCGCGCCGACGGCGTCTACGCGGCCAAGTACCGGCTCGCCGACATGCTCGTGCTGGTCTGCCCCGACCGGCCGTTCGAGTTCGAGGACCGGGCCCACTTCTCGATGGGCTTCAACACCAAGCCTGCGGGGCGTGCAGCGGTTGCGGCCGTGCTCGAGGCCAGGCCGCAGGCGGTCGTCGCACTCGACTTCCTGTTCTGGTACTGCTACGGCCGGCACGGCCCCGCGCAGACCGCCGAACAAGCCGAGGAACGGCGCATGGCCGCGTTCGAGCAGGGACTGTCGCTGCTGGCGCAGTTCGAGGTCCCGGTGGTGGTGGGCGACATCCCGGACATGTCGCGGGCGGCTGGCAAGGCGATGCCGGGGTCGTTCGTGCCGCCGCTCGCGTCGATCGCCGCGGCCAACGCCCGGCTCGCCACCTGGGCCGCGGAACGCCCCAACGTGCGCGTCGTGCCGTTGGCGAAGCTGATCCGGCAGCTGCACGACGAGCAGCTCGTCGAGGTCGCGGGCAAGCGCTTCGCGGCCACCGCCGAGCAGCCGCTGCTGCAGGCCGACGAGCTGCACGCGACGCCGGCCGGTCTCGCGGCGATCACGTGCGTGGTGGTCGACATCCTGGCCCACGCGAAGCCCGAGTTCGCGCTGCCGCGCGCCGTCGATCCGGCGGTGGTGGTCGAGCGCGCGAGGGCGCGGCTTTGGAAGATCGCCCCGCCGCCCGGAGAGGCGAAGCCGGTCGAAGCCGGCAAGTGAAGCGGCCCGTGCGGCGTGCTCGGCGGCGAGAACGCGTTGGCACGGGCGCTCGGCGAGCATGGCGAGGGCTGGGGTCGAGCCGCCGTGTGGCAGAGGGGGCCGTGCCGAAGTGCACGCCGGTCGCAGGCTCGTCAGGCGAGCTATGCTGCCCGCGCCGCACTCCTCGCCCCGCCCGCCATGAGCCCGCAACCCTCCGGTGACGTCACCCTGCTGCTGCGGCGCATCGCGGCGGGCCAGGCCGAGGCGAAGGGCCAGCTCGCCGACCTCGTCTACGGCGAACTGCGCGACCTCGCCGCGCGCCAGCTGCAGGGCCTGCGCCAGCACACGCTGCAGCCGACCGCCCTCGTGCACGAGGCCTGGCTGCGGCTCGCCGGGGCCGGCGGCGAGTACGCGAATCGCGGCCACTTCCTCGGCGTCGCGGCGAAGGCGATGCGCAGCGTGCTCGTCGACCACGTGCGGCGGGCGCGCAGTGAAAAGCGCGGTGGTGGGGCCGCGCCGACCCAGCTCGACGAAGCGGCGGCGTTCTTCGAGGCCGACGAAGTCGACCTGCTCGACCTGGACCTGGCGCTCGGCGAACTGGAACGCGACGAGCCGGAGCTGGCGCGCTGGGTCGAGCTGCGCTTCTTCAGCGGCATGACCGTGCCCGAGATCGCGCAGCTGGACGCGGTCTCCGAGTCGACGGTCGAACGCGGCTGGCGCTACGCGCGCGCGCGGTTGCGCAGCCGGCTCGGCGGCGAGGGCGAGCGATGACGCGTGGCCCGCGGCAGTGGTTCGAGGAGCTGGTCGGCTTGTCGGCGCCGGAACGCGAGGTCCGGCTCGCGGAATTGGCGCGGGGCGATGCCGGGCTCGCGCAGCGCGTCGGCGAGCTGCTGCGGCTCGACGCGTCTGCCGGCACGTTCCTCGAACGGGCTCCGGCCCCGTCGTTCGCCGCCGCCGCGGGCCGGCGACTCGGCCGCTTTCGCCTCGTGCGGCCGCTCGGCAGCGGCGGCATGGGCATGGTGTGGGAGGTCGAACAGGACGAGCCGGCTCGCACGGTGGCGATCAAGCTGCTGCCCAAGGCACAGCGCAGTGCCGTCGCGAGCTGGCGCTTCGCCCACGAAGCCCAGGTGCTGGCGTCGCTGAACCACCCGGGGATCGCGACCTTCTTCGAGGCCGGCAGCGAGCCGGATGGCGACGCGGAGGTCGCGTGGTTCGCGATGGAACGGGTGCCGGGGGCCCGCGACGTGCTGACCTACGTGCGCGCCGCCGGGTTGTCGCGCGACCAGCGGCTGCAGCTGTTCCTGCGCCTGTGCGACGCGGTCGCCTACGGCCATCGGCACGGCGTGGTGCACCGCGACCTGAAGCCGGGCAACGTGCTGGTCGCTGCGGACGGCACCCTGAAGCTGATCGACTTCGGCATCGCCCGGGCGACCGCGGCCAACGAGCTCGAGGCGCCGCCCACGCGCACCGGCGAGCTGGTCGGCACGCTGCACTGGATGGCGCCGGAGCAGCTGCGGGGGGATCGCACGATCGGGCCGGCGTGCGACGTCTACGGGCTCGGCGTGCTGCTCTACCACCTGCTGACCGGCGAGCCGCCGTTCGCCCTGGCCGGGCAGGCACTCAGCGAGGTCGCGCGCATCGTGCTCGAGGACGAACCGACGCCGCCGCGCCGGTTCGCCCCGGACCTGCCGCAGGACCTGGTC
>JAEUHU010000373.1 GCA_016793305.1 Planctomycetota bacterium | reverse complement strand
GGTGCAGGCGCTCTACCAGCAGGCCGCCGCGAGCGAGCACTTCGACGACTTCCCGGCCCAGGCCACGCTGCTGGCGCCGCGCATCAAGGACGCCGAGCTGATGCAGAAGGCCGCCGAGATGATCGGCGACGCCTACACGCGACTCGGCAAGCTCGAGCACGCCGCCGACGCCTATCGGGGGATCCTCCGGTGAAGGTGCTGCTGTTGCCGACCATGGCGGCCCTGGTCGCCGGTCTGTTGCCGGCCCAGGTCCAGGAGGGCGAACGCGCGCGCCTCGAACTCGAGCGCACGCAGCGCCAGCTGCAGCAGAACCGGTCCGAGGTCGACCGGCTGATGGAGCTGCGGCTGCGCCACGACCTCGGCCTGCCCGCCGACGAGAGCGAACGCACGTTCAAGCCGCCGGCCGTGCCGGGCACCGAAGCCGTCGAGCGCATGCGCCAGGAACTGCGCGAGGAGGACGCTGCGACGGCGAGCCTGCTCGACCAGTACAACCGGCTGCGTGCCCAGGTGGAGCAACTGCGCGCCGACGCCGAGGCGCGGGCCAAGAAGAACGCCGAGGCGCCGTTCGTCCTGGTGCCGACCGTGGGCTCGCGGCAGCAGCCGGCGGCGACGCCGCGGGTGGGCGGGGCCGGCATGCCGACCGGGCCGGTCGAGACGCCGATGGCGCAACCGGCGGGCGAGACCGCGCCGGTCGCAGAACCGGCCCTGCCGACCGTGACTCAGCTCGACCGCGTGAAGTCGCAGATCGCCGGCTCGACCGACCACCAGCTGGTCGCCCAGGCCCTGTTCAAGGCCGGGCAGCAGCAGATGGACGACGCCGTGCGGGCGCTCGAACTCGGCCACGCCGAGCTCGGCAAGCAGCTGGCCGAGCGCGGGCGGGAGAGCCTGACCCGTGCCCTGGCCGAGCTGGCGCCGCTGCTGCAGCAGAAGCAACCACCGTACGCGTCGTTGTTCTACCAAGGGCGCTGCCTCGAACTGCTGTTCCGCCACGCGGAGCGCTACGAGGGCCTGAGCCTGCAGAGCAACGCCGGCGAGTACCAGCGGCGCGAGCAGCAGGTGCGCGACGCGTTCCTGCGCATCACCGTGCGCGACGTGAAGAAGACCGGCGAACGCGGCGACGTCGAGGTGCTCGGGGCCTGGGGCCTCGCGGCCCAGACGGCGATGAAGCACTTCGCGTGGATGAACCAGAACGCGGGCTACGACCAGACCGCGCGCATCGCCGGCCTGACGTGGCCCGGAGAGAAGGACCAGTGAGCGACGACCGGCAGCAGTTGCACGACGGCTTCAGGCACTTCGTCGCGGCCGCCGCCGAGCTCGAGCGCAGCTACGCGGCGCTGAAGGAGCGCGCCGAAGCGGTCGACGCCGAACTGCGCCAGAGCAACACGGCGCTGCAGGGCGCCCTGCAGGAGCGCGACGCCGTGTTCGCGGCGTTGCCGATCGGCGTCGTCGTGCTCGACGGCGACGGGCGGCCGGCGCGGGCCAATCCCGAGGGCGAACGGCTGCTCGCGGCCGCCGCCTCGGTCGGCTGCGCGCTCGTCGAGCAGGCTCCCGGCGACGTCGGCTTCGGCGGCATGGCCGTGCGCGTGCGCCGCGTGCCGCTCGCCGACGGCGCCCTGCTGCTGGTCGAGGACCGTTCCCGCCTGCGCGACCTCGAGCGCGAGGTGCACCGCCTCGACCGCCTCGCCGGCCTGTCGGAGCTGGCGCTCGGCATCGCACACGAGATCAAGAATCCGCTGAACGGCGTGATGGGCTTCGCGGCCCTGTTGCAGCGCAGCGACGACCCGGCGGCGATGAAGCGCTTCGCCGGCAAGGTCGTGCAGGGCGTGCAGCAGGTCGACGGCATCGTCAAGGCACTGCTCGGCTTCGCCCGTCCGGAACGCCAGCGCGGCCGCGCCGCCACGGTCGCGGACGTCGTCGCCGAAGCCGCCACCGCGGCCGGGCTGCCGTCCGTGCGCGTGCGGCTGCAAGGGCGCGCCGAGTTGCGCGCCGACGGCGACGCGCTGGTGCGCGTGCTGACCAACCTGTTCCGCAACGCGCTCGAGGCCGCCCCGGCCGCCCGCATCGACGTGACCGTGCGCACCGCCGCCGGCCAGCTCGAACTCGACGTGCGCGACGACGGCCCCGGCATCCCCGCGGCCGTCGGCGACAAGGTGTTCGAACCGTTCGTCTCGTCGAAGGAGCGAGGTTCCGGCCTCGGTCTGCCGCTGTGCCTGCGCGTGCTGTCGTTCCTCGGCGGCAGCCTCGAACTGCGCAACCCCGGCGAGCTCGGCGCCTGCTTCCGCGTGCGCCTGCCGCTGCTCGACGGCGATCTGCCGGCCGAACCCGCGACCGTGCCCGCCGCCGCGGAGGTGGTCGCGTGAGTGGTCGGGAAGTGGTGCTGCTGGCCGACGACGAACCGCTGTCGCGCGAGTTCCTGCAGGAAGCGCTGCAGTCGTTCGGGCTCGAGGTGCACGCCGTCGCCGACGGTCGCGAGGCGATCGCGGCGCTGGGCCAGCGTTCGTTCGACCTCGTGGTCACCGACTGGCGCATGCCGCACGCCGACGGGTTCGCCGTGCTCGCCGCCAGCAAGCAGGCCGACCCCGATCGTCCGGTCGTGCTGGTCACCGCCCACGGCACCATGCACACGGCGGTGCAGGCGATCCGACAGGGCGCCGACGACGTGCTCGAGAAGCCGGTCGTGCTCGACGAACTCGAGGTGCTGCTCGCGCGCATGCGCGAGAAGCGCCGGCTGCTGTGCTTGAACACGTTCCTGCGCGCCGAGACCGTCGGTGGGGACATGGTGGTCGCCGCCCCGGCGATGCAGGCGATCGTCGAGCTCGTGCAACGGGTCGCGAAGAGCCGCGCCAGCGTGCTGATCCGCGGCGAGAGCGGCACCGGCAAGGAACGCATCGCCGCACTGCTGCACAAGCACAGCGACCGCGCGCAGCGTCCGTTCGTGAAGCTCAACTGTGCGGCGATCCCGGAGCCGCTCCTGGAGAGCGAGCTGTTCGGCCACGAGGCCGGGTCCTTCACCGGGGCACAGCGCCGCCGCGAGGGTCGGTTCGAGCTCGCCGACGGCGGCACGCTGTTCCTCGACGAGGTCGGCGAGATGTCGCCGGCGATGCAGGCGAAGCTGCTGCGCGTGCTGCAGGAAGGCGAGTTCGACCGCGTCGGCGGCAACCGCACGCTGCGCGTCGACGTGCGCATCGTCGCCGCGACCAACCGCGACCTCGACGTCGAGGTGGCCGCCGGCCGCTTCCGCGCCGACCTGCTGTGGCGCTTGAACGTCGTGCCGGTGGTGCTGCCGCCGCTGCGCGAACGCCCCGAGGAGATCGTGCCGCTGGCCCAGCACTTCCTGCGGCCCGGCGCCTCGTTCGACGCGGCCGCCGAGGCGGCGCTGCGAGCCTGGCACTGGCCGGGCAACGTGCGCGAACTGCAGAACGTCGTGCAGCGCGTCGGCATCCTCTGCGACGGCGACGTCGTCACCGGCGAGGTGGTGCGGCGCTGGCTGCAACCGACGGCCCCGCTGCCGATCGCCGAGGCGCCGATCGAACCGACCTACGTGCTGCCGACCGTCGACCCGTGGCAGGCGCTGGTGGGCCGTTCGCTCGCCGAGGTCGAGCACGAACTGGTGCAGCGCACGCTGCGGCACAACGGCGGCAATCGAACGCGCACCGCCGAGATGCTCGGCATCGGGGTGCGCACGCTGTTCAACAAGCTCCAGGAAGGTGCGGCCCTGCGCGCCGCGGGCGACTGAGCGATGGCGGCACCGACGGTCGGCGAACGGCGGGCACCGCCTCCACGCGGCCCCTTGTCGGGCCGCCGCACCGCGCTGCGGCGCGTCGTCGCCACGATGGTCGCCGCCGCCAACCGCCTGCTCGATCGGCTGCCGCCGCTGCACTGGCTGCAGCGCCGGATCCGCAGCCGCACCGAACTCACCGAGCTCGAACTGCCGCTCCGGCCCGGAGTCGCCGGACTCGACGGCCTGCGCCTCGCGTTCGTCAGCGACGTGCACGCCGGCAGCTTCTGCACGGCCGCCGACCTGTGCCAGCTGTTCGACAAGGTGATGGCGGCGCGGCCCGACGTGGTGCTGCTCGGCGGCGACCTGATCAACACACGCGAACGCGAGATCCTGCTGTTCGAGCCGGCGCTGCGCACCTTGCGGCCGCGGCTCGGCGTCTACGCGGTGCCCGGCAACCACGACCACTTCTTCGGCCCCGACATCGGGCTGTGGCGCGCGTTCCTGGAACGTCACGGCGTCCAGGTGCTGGAGAACCGTGGCGTGCGCCTCGAGCACGAGGGCGGCAGCCTGTGGCTCTGCGGCGTCGACGACCTGACCGAGGGCACGCCGGACCTGGCCGGAGCGCTCGCCGGTCGGCGCCCCGGCGAGACCGCGGTGCTGCTGAGCCACCATCCGGACTTCTTCTTCGAAGCGGCCGCGGTCGACGTCGACCTGCAGCTCTCCGGGCACACGCACGGGGGACAGATCCGCATCGGCGGTTGGGCGCCCATCCACCACAGCCGCTTCGGCTACGAACGCGGCTGGTTCGTCGAGAACGACTGCCGGCTCTACGTCAGCCGCGGCACCGGCGTGACCGTGCTGCCGCTGCGCATCGACGCGCCGCCGGAGGTGCCGATCGTCACGCTGCGCACGGTGGCACGAACGGCGCCGCGCCGCACCGCCGCGACCTTGGCGACCGTGCGGTAGTGCCCGGCACCGCCGCGGCTATGCTCCGCCGCCCGCGATGCAGACCCGAGTCCACACCTTGCGCCGCTGCCGCGATCTCGGCGGCGGCTCGTTCGCCATCGAAGTCGACGGTCCGATCCCCGCCACGCTGCCGGGGCAGTTCTACATGCTGCGCACGGAGCAACGCTGGCCGGTCCAGCTGCCGCGGCCGTTCTCGCTGTACGACCGCGCTCCGGACGGTTCGTGGGGCAGCTTCCTGATCAAGCCGGTCGGCGAAGGCACGCGTGCGCTGTGCGACTCGCGCCCGGGCGACGGCATCGTGCTGAACGGGCCGCTCGGGCAACCCTTCCCGCAGGACCACGCCGATCCCGTCTGCATCGCCGGCGGCGTCGGGCTCGCCCCGTTCCTGCTGCTGGCGCGGCAGGCGCAGGCGAACGGTCGCTCGCTGCGCCTGCTGTTCGGCGGCCGCACGCGCGCGATGCTGTCCGGCATGGAGGACTTCGCGGGTCTCGTGCAGCTGCACGCGTCGACCGACGACGGCAGCTTCGGCTTCGCCGGCAGGGTCACGGCGCTGCTCGACGACCTGCTGCAGAAGGGCACGGTGAAGGCCGGCGAAGTGGTCTTCTGCTGCGGCCCGGACCCGATGATGCACGCGGTGGCAGAACTGTGCGGGCAGCGCGGCCTGCGCTGCTTCCTGAGCCTCGAGACCTACATGGCCTGCGGCTACGGGGTCTGCAACGGCTGCACGGTCAAGGTGCAGGGGCCACGCTTCAAGGGCTGGCCGTACTCTCGCACCTGCATGGAAGGGCCGGTCTACGAGACCTGCGAGCTCGTGCACGAGCACGGCTGAAGAGACTCAGCTAGTCGTTCCTCTAGGAGTTGAGATTCCACAAGCGTGGAGGGTGCGTGGCAGTCAATCGCAACGGGTACCAGAGCGTGAGCATCACGTGCGGTCTCCAAGTTCAGTCATCGAGCGCGGGGCGGAGTCTGCTCTTTGGATTGGTCTTGTCCTGTCTGCCTTCTTGCACGGTCCTGACCGATGTTGAGGTAGTCCAGTGCCGGATACGCGAGGTCTGCATCGAGCGCAATAGTGTGGCTGATGTGGACCTGAGCGGGTTGCTTGCCGACGCCTTTCGTAGGAAGGGGCTCAAGGTCACGGTGGTCGACGCAGGGAGATCGCAGGGGCATGAGTTCGTCGTGCGTTACTCGACCAGGAGCCAGTGGGACTTCGCCACGTACATGGCGGACGCTCGCGTGGAGGTATTCCGACGATCGACTCGTGTAGGTGGCCTTAGCTACTCGCTACCCGATTCAGGCGGAGGATTGAGTTGGAGCAAATGGGATTCGCCAGAGGAGAAGCTCGGGCACCTGATCGACAAGATGCTGAGCGTGGCGTCTCTGTCGTCGTCCCCCGAGATCACTGCGACTGCTGAGCCGTTCGCAACGGGGTCGGGGTTCTTCATCACACGAACTGGGTTCCTCGTTACGAACTACCACGTGATCGGAGAGTCATCGCTGTTGACCGTGACCACGAAGATTGGCGAGAAGAAGGCCCGCGTCGTTGCCGTCGACAAGGCTGGTGACTTGGCCATCCTCAAGGTCGAAGGGGAGTTCGATGCACTGCCCGTGGTCGGCAGCGCCGGCGTTCGGCTTGGGGATACCGTGGGGACTGTGGGGTTTCCAAACCCAGCTGTTCAGGGATTCGAACCGAAGCTCTCGAAGGGAGAGATCGCCGGCCTCGCCGGCATCGGGGACGACCAGTCCGTGTTCCAGATCAGTGCTCCGATTCAGCCAGGCAACTCAGGGGGAGCGCTCTTCGATGACGCTGGTCGCGTGGTGGGTGTGGTGGTCGCGAAGCTCCGTGCGGACGTTGCGCTTGCGACAAGCGGGGCGCTGCCCGAGAACGTGAACTACGCGATCAAGAGCGCCCTGCTCGTGAGGCTGATTCAGTCGGCCGGAGTGCAGATGGAAGAGTTTGTCGACGCTCCTGGCGCAGGGAGATCGTTCTCTGACATAGTGGCACGCGTTGTCGCGGCATCAGTCCTCGTGAAGGTCTATTGATGCACGAGCACGGCTGAACCAGCGCCGTGCGCGTCAGCCTGGAATCGCGAAGCGGCGCAACGTCGCCAGCGGCACGTAGTCGAGCGTGCGTTCGTGGGTCGCTTCGAGCACGACGCGCGGGGCGGCGCCGGCCTCGAAGGCCTCGACCCAGCGCGCTGCACACAGGCACCAGCGATCGCCGGGCTTCAGCCCCGGGAACGCGAACTCCGGCCGCGGGGTCGACAGGTCGTTGCCGGCTTCCTTCGAGAAGTGCAGGAACTCCTCGGTGAGCTCGGCGCAGACCGTGTGGGCGCCCAGGTCGTGCGCGTCGGTGTTGCAGCAGCCGTCGCGGAAGAAGCCGGTCATCGGCTGCTCGCTGCAGGTCTTCAGTTCGCCGCCGAGCACGTTCTTGGCCTGCGGCGGCTTCGGAGCCGGATGGCGAGGTGGGCGGGTGGGCGACGAACTCATGCCGCGATGCTACGCGAGCCCGCGATCCGTGCGCTATCCGTCGAGCCGCACGTCGGTCCGTTCGCCGACGCGGACCGCGAAGCGTCGCGAGCGCACGCCGCCGTCCTTTGCCCGATACAGCAGCACGTAGTCGCCCGCCGGCAGCTGCACGGGCTTGTCGAGCGGGAACGGGGCTAGTTCGGCCCGCACGTCGAGGTCCTGGCGCAGCGCCACCAGTTCGACCTCGTGCTGGTCCGGGTCGGTGGGCAGCACCCCTTCGGCGGCGTGGAACTGGGCGAGGCCGGGCGGCGGCAGTTCAACGCGACCGAGGTCGACGGGGCCGTTGCCGTCGCACCAGTGGCTGCCGAGGCTTCGTGCCCCGCCGGTCGCCACGCGCAGATCCACTTCGTAGAAGCCGGCCGGCAGTGCGACCATCGTCCAGCGGGGCTGTTCGACACGGATCGAGGCGCCAAGGTCCCCGTCGTGGGACACCACGGCTGGCGGCTGGATGTCGGCGATCAGCCCGGTCTCGACGTGCACCACGCGGACCTGCGGCCTGCCGTCGGAAGGCGTGCGGATCGGTTCGACGGCGATGGCGCCCGGCCCCTGCAGGTCCGCGCACAGCTCGAGGCCTGCGGTGTCCGGCAGCACGCTCGGCGCCACCGCGAGCGGCAGCCGACGCGCGCCGTCCGGCGGCAGCAGCAGCACCTGGCCCGGGCCACCGGGCAGGTTGGCCAGCACGAACGTGCCGTCGTCGGCGACTTCGGTGACGTCGGCCCAGCTCTCGTCCAGCGCACGCCACTCGACCAGCGCCTTCGCCAGCGGTGTGCCGTTCGGAGCACGCGCTGTGCCGCGGATGCAGCTGCCGAGCTGCAGGTGCAGGGTGACCGGTGTCGTTCCCGCTGCCGCCGTGGCGGACGCCGTCGCGAGCCCTTGCGCATCCCCGCCGGCGCGCACCGTGAACTCGCCGGGCGCCATGCCCTCGAAGCGGAACGCGCCGTGTTCGTCGGTCTCGGTGCGTTCGATCGGCTGCGGGCTCGTGCCGAGCAGCGCCACCGCCACCTTCGCAGCGGGCTTGCCGTCGCTGCCGAACACGGTGCCGGCGATCGCACGAACATCGCCAGCGGCCGGCTGGGACTCCGCCAGGCCGCGGAGATCGAACGATGCGCCGTCGAGATACAGGACGCGCCCCAAGGCGACCCCCCCGATCTCGATGCCGCCGGATTCGACAGTCTGGGCCCGGTCGTCGCCGAAGCGAACCGCCGGATGCAGGCCTTCGTGCATGCTCGGACGCCCACCGCTGCCGTAGGTGCCGAAGAAGTCGACGCTGGTGGCGAGGCCTTCGAGCCGAGCCGCGTTCTCCATGGTGCCGCTCAGACGCAGCACCGTGCCGCCGCCCTTGCGGTTGCCGAGCAGCGTCACCTTGTTCGGCTGATCGTGGCGCAGCGTGAGGCGCCGCACCTGGCCGCGCGGATCGGCGAGCTCGATCGTGATCTGCGGGCGCCGGGTCGGCCACTGCAGCACGACGCGGCCGTCGGGGCCGGTGGTGGCGTTCGCGTCGTTGCGTGCGCAGCCGAGCGGGCCCAGCACGGGCGTGTGGCCCTCGATCGGCAAGCCGAGCGGATCGACGACCAGCACCTCGAGCGTGACGACGAACGGATGGTCGAGGCCAGCGATCGCGTCGCCGGCGGGCAGTGCGCCCGTTCGTTCGCTCGTCGACTCGTCCGTCCGGCTCGGCCCCTGCGCGAGTGCCGCGGCGTCGGCGGTTCGCGCGTCGTCGTCGCCTCGCTTCGTCGGCCGCGTCGGGTCGGCCGGGCCGAGCCAGAACCAGCCGCCGACGCAGAGCGCGCCGACGGCGACCAACACCTTGGGGGTCGTGCTCATGAGCAGGGCTCCGGCGGGCAGGGCGCCCGCGGCGAGGGACGCCGGCAGGGGCAACCCGAACGTGAACAGCATCGCCGGGCGCCAGCTGCGTCCGTCGCGGTCGCCGCGATCGAGCCGCGTGCGCAGCATGCCGAGACCCCGCGCGAGCCGGCTCTTCACCGTGGCGAGGTTGGTGCCGGTGCGCCGGGCGATGGCGCGCGGGGGCAAGTTCTCGAAGTAGCGCAGGAACACCGCGGTCTGGTACGGCTCGTCGAGGCCGAGCACGGCGTCGGTGACGCGCTGCAGCAGTTCGCGGCGGGCGAGCTGGTCGGCGACGGCGGGCACCGGCTGGGTGGTGGCGACGGCGGCTTCGCGGGCGAGCCGACGCCGTTCGCCGCGGCGCCACTGCCGGACGAAGTTCACCAGCGTTCGCTGCAGCCAGCCGCCGAGCGGGCCGGGCCGCAGGTCGCGCCGGGCCAACGCCTGCTGCATCGTCGCCTGCGTCACGTCGTCGGCAGCGTGGTCGCAGCGCAGCAGATCGCGGGCGAGGCCGCGCAGGGCCTGGGCGTGCTGCTGCAGTTGCTGGTGGAGGTCGTCGGGCATCGGAACGCGGCGATGCTATCCATGCCGCGGTGCCCCGATCGGTGGCGGGCCGGCCGCGAATCGCGGCGAAACGGGTCGGGCTGGCGCCCCTTCGTCGCTGGCCTCCTCGGCGCCGTGCTCGAGGATGGCCGCCGGCGCCGCGGTCACTTCGGCGTCGAGTTCCGATCGGTGGATCGCTGGCGAAGTTGCCTCTCGGCCCACAGCATGTCGGACTCGAGCTGGCTCGCGTCCTGGAGCCGGAGGATGCCGAGCCAGCGTGGGTCGAACTTGCGGGCCAGCTTCTCCCAGAGGACGAAGGCGTCCTCGTAACGACCGCCTGCCCAAGCAGCCAGCATGGGGCCGCAGCGGAGGAAGCCAGGATCCACCGGCGTGTCCTTGGCTGCTTCGTAGCCCGCCAGCACCTTGTCGATCCCCTTCGACACGTCCGGGACGGCCCAAAGGCTGCGCGCGTCGGCGAGGTGGCCGCCGACCACGGGCATCAACCAGACGAACCACATGGGGAGGGCCGAGTCGAAGCGGTCGGAGTCCAGGCACTCCCGAGCGAACGAGTAGAGGTGTGCCGCCGAACCACCGTTCTGTGGCTCGAGCGTGTACAGGAACGTGAGGATCGCGGGCTGGTGGTCGATCTGCGCGTCGAGCGCTCGATCGAGCCAGATGCGCGGAGCGCCCCCACGATCGTGGTGGCGGACCAGGATCAGCCCGGCGGCCGTTTCGGGGAACTCGGGTGCCACCGCGAAGGCGGCCTCGAGGTGGCTGGCGGCGGCTTTCAGGAAGCCGGCGAACCGCGGGTCGTCGCGCTTCGTGAAGCGGAGGCGCGTCGCGTAGTGCAGGCCGGCCACGGCGTGCGCGATCCAGGGATCGGCGTTCGGGTCGGCACCGATGCGATCGGCGGTCTCGTCGGTCAGGGGCGTGTCCGTCGCGAGCAGCAACTCGTCCGTCCAGATCCGGCGCACGAAGTAGCGGCGAGCGTCGCCACGGAAGAGCGGATCCGCCGCTGCGGCGACCATCAGGTCCGCGGTGGCGGTCTCGAGAGCCAGGGTCTTCTCCGCTCCCTTCGCCGGCGCGCCGACTCGCAGCAGGAACTGGTGGGCCCACCAGGCGAACGCGGCAGAGTGATCGCGGGCGAGGGTCGGCAGCGAGGACTCGACCAGTTCGAGCGATCGAGCCCGATCCACGTGGGCGAGCAGGCACCCGATCACGAAGCGGACCAGGCCGTCGTCACAGCCGGCGTCGAGCAGGCGCTTCGCTCGTTGCACCGCCGCTGCCGGCGGTCTGCTGCCGGCGATGACGTGCCCGAAGTCGTCGAGCACCTTCTTGGCCTCGGCATCCCAGGCTGCGTCGTGGTCGCCGCGGCGGTCGTAGGCGGCCATGTAGGTGGCGACCATCCAGTGCACGTAGGCGGACTGGGCGTCGTAGGTGGTGGTGGCCCGCGGGTGGTCCGACATCGGACGGGCCTGGTCCTTGCCCGGGTAGTCGTTCCCCGTCTGCTCGGTCAGCTCCTTCGCCGGGTGGACGACGACCGGCTGGCGGAGCGGGAGATGGTCGCGCAGCTTGTTCTCGAGCCACTTCTCGTCGATCCCGAAGATCGCCAAGGCGCGGCTCATGGGCGGATCCTGCATCTTGGCGCGGAACTCCCCGGCCTCCTCCAGGCGGCCGCCGAGGGTCAGCGCCACGAGGCGGTTGGTCTCGGCGTACCAGACGTCACTCCTGGTGCGCGCCGCCGCCAGGTAGCCGGTGTCGATCTCCTCGAGGCGCTTCTGAACGGACGACCGCCCCCACACTTCGAGCGGCGCCCGTGCGTCCAGGGTCTGGTAGTGGATCGCCAGCCGATACATCCCAGGCACCAACGTGTCGAAGCGCTTCGTGGCGACGCATTCGAGCCCGAACCGCAACAGCTCCTGCTGTGAGCCACCCCAGCGAGGCTGCAGGTAGTGCAGGTACGTCCGGTAGGCTTCCTCGAAGTCGAACTGTGCCGCGACGGTCGCATCCAACCAGCGGCGCAGATCGTCCTTGCTCGGGCTCATCGGCCCGAGCGCGTTCAGCACCAGGTTCGGGCCTTCGGGATGACGAGGCCAGCGGCGGTGGGCTTCGAGCCCGATCTCCGCGGCCTTCTCGAGGTGCTCGTGGAAGGAGCCGAACGCCTGTTCCCCGACGGTCGCCGCCGCACCCGTGCCGCGGCTCTTCCACCCCAGGTGGACATGGTGCAACCCGCGCAGGATGCGCAGGGCGAACTGCGGGCCCGGCGCGGCCTTCTCCATCCGGGCGAGCAGCTCGACGACCGGCTCGGGCCACGTGTCGCCGAAGCGAACCTGGAGGAAGTCCAGCCAGATCCGATCGGTGTCCGGGCCGAGGCCGCCGTTGGCGGCAACTTCGACGTAGAGGTCGCCCATCTTGGTGAAAGCGCCCAGGAGGGCTTCCTTCGTGCCGGCCCTGTGGAACTCGACGCGGGAGGCCTGCAGGAGCAGTTGCATCGGCAGGGTGGGGGGGCGGACGGCCAGAGCCTGTTCGGCTTCGCGCAGCAAGGCGCGGGCGCGCTCGGGGTCCGCCTGCACCGTTCGTTGGGCGATGAACACCTGCAGCGCCGGCACGTCGCAGTTGGCGTCCCGGAGCCGGAGGGCGATCCTCGGCAGACGCTCCTTCAGCTGGTAGTCGGGGTCGACTCCGGCCGAATGCGCCGCAAGGTCGGCGACGAACGTCTCGACGTCAGCCCGAAGATCCTCGGCGATCGGTCCATGCCGTCGGCATTCCTCGTCGAGTTGGTTGCGCCAGAACACGAGACGTGCTGCTTCGACGCCGGCGTCCGTGGGGACGTCCGGGCCGGCCGGCAGTGGTTTCGGCGTGTAGGTGTCCTGGGCGCCTGCGGGAGCCAGCAGCAGCACCAGGAGAGTGACGGGGATGGCCAGGTGGCGGCAGGGCATGTGATCCTCGCGGCAGGGTCTCGCCGAACGTTCCTTCCCGTGGGCGACGGTGACGCCAAGCCTCGTGCGAAACCGGCCTTCGGCTTCGGGGGAGGCAGGCCCAGGAGAGTAGGTGGCGGCGCAAGCAACTGCACGGGGGTGTCGTCGGGAGTCTTGCCCACTGGCACCGCGAGAACCTGGGGTGGCCTCGAGCCGCCCTTCGCGACGCCGAGCGGTTCGCATCACTTGGCCTTGGTGAGAGGGTGCCGGCCGGTCGATGTCGGGAGGGTGTCCGGTCACGCGATGTCAGGGAACTCGACGAAATCACGGTCGCTTCTGCTGCGGCGCACGCCGCGGTGGTTGGATCTGCTCGTGCTCGGCGCGATCGCGATCGTGATCACGATGGTGGGCGTCGTGCAGTTCGGCGGGTGCTGCTGTCGCAATGGGTTCAACGAGTCGGCGGCGATCGCCTCGCTCAGGTGCCTCGTGACCGCACAGCATCAGTTTCGCGAGGAGGCCCGGCGCGATCTCGATGGCGATGGCCAGGGTGAATTCGGTTGGTTCGCAGAGCTCGCGGATGCGATGGGGATCGACGGCATGCCGGTGCCGCGCTCGCGGCCCGCGGCTCTGCTGGGCCCGTCCTACAGGAAGGTGGAGGATGGACGGGTGCAGCGGTCGGGTTACTGGTACGCGGTGTTCCTGCCGGGACCCGGCGGGACGTGGCTCGGTGAGGCCGAACTTGGCGGCGGTGCTGGCCGGGTGCTCGACGTCGAGGCGGCCGAACGCGACTTCGTCGCCTACGCCTGGCCGGTGGAGCGCGGTCGCACGGGGGCCCGGACGTTCCTGGTGCGAGCGGACGGGGTCGTGTGGTACTGCGGCCTTGCGGGACGTCCCGACCGGCTGGTGACGCCGCCGGTGCCCGGACGCAGCGGCTGGGTCGAGGCGTACGACGAGGAGCACGGCGGCGA
The DNA here is from genome assembly GCA_016793305.1 of Planctomycetota bacterium. The sequence goes on along the minus strand of JAEUHU010000373.1, from coordinate 6,778 downwards.
GGACGCGTTCGGCGTGGTCTGGCATCGCGTCGTGCATTGACGGGCATCGCTCCGGGTGGACGGATTGGGCGCGGATTCGGCCCATTTTCGTGGGGGTTCCTGCCATGGCTCTCGGAGGAACCCGATGCAGAGCCCGCACGACACGCTGTTTCACCTCGTGATGCGGCACCCGGCGCACGCCGCCGCCTGGGTGCGTTCGATCTTGCCGGCGATCCTGGTCCCGGCCGTCGATTGGCGCACGTTCGTCGTGGCCGGCGAGCGCGTGCCGGGCCTGCGCTTGCGCAGCCAGCGTTTGGATCTGGTGTTCGTCGCCGACCTGTGCTCCGGCGGCGCGCGCCTCGTCGTGCTGATCGAGCACAAGAGCGCACCGGACGCGGCCTTGCTGGCACAGCTGCTGCGCTACTGCGTGCACCTCCTGCACTCGATGCGCCGGGTCGGTGGGCCACCCTGCCATGTCGCGCCCTTGGTGTTGAGCCACGGTGGGGCACCGATCCTGGCCCGACCAGCTTCGGGGCTCGAGCCGCACCTGGCGAACGCGCTGGTGCCGCTGCAGCCGAGGCTCGATCCCCTGCTCGACGACCTCGATGTTCGTCCAGAGTCGGACCTCCTGCATGCGTCGCTGCCGCCGGCCGTTCGATTGCTGTTCTTGTGCCTGCAGCAGGCCCGGCATCACGATTCAGCAGGGTTGCTGCAGGCCATCGACCGTTGGGCGGACTTGCTGCGTGCCGTGGAGAGCGACCCGTGTCTCGCCGACCCCTACGACCTGCTGGACGCGGTTGGCTGGTATCTTGTCGACACCAGCGAACTCACCGAAACCCAAGTGCAGATGGCGTTCGATCGACACCTGGACCACCCGGAGAACCAACGCATGACGACCGGACAACGCATTCGCATGGAGAGTCGCGCCCTCGGCCGCACCGAGGGCAAGGCGGAAGGCAAGGCGGAGGCGAAGGCCGAGATCCTGATCCGCCTCGTGCAGCGACGATTCGGTCCGCTGGCCCTGGACCGGCGCGATCGGATCCTGGCTGCGCCGGTCGAGCAGCTGGACCGGTGGACCGATCGCCTGCTCGACGCGGCGAGTTGCGACGACGTGTTCGTCGAGGAGTGACCGCGTCGCTGTCTGCGCCTACCGGCGGCGCAGGCCGACGAACAGCAACACCACCAGGCAACCGAACAGCAGGGCCGGCAGAGCGCCGTGCACCAGCAACACCTGCAGCGGCGTCACCAGGTAGGCCTGTGCATCGGTGCCGCCGAGCACCAGCCAGTTGAGCGTGCAGGCGAACGCGCAGCCGAGCGCGAACACCAGCACCGTCCACGGCGCCAGCAGCCACGGCTGGGCACGGCAGCGGGTCGCGAGGGCCGGGATCCCCAGCAGCGCGGCCAACAGCATCGCCCCGAAGCCTCCGCCGAGCTGCACGGGCGCGCCGCGCACGAATTCGCCGAGCTGCTGCCACGTGGCCAGGCCGCGCGAGCCCCCGAACAGGTGGACCACGCCGAGCATCGCCGGGATCGACAGGAACATGCCGAGCAGCTGCACGCGCAGAAGGCGTCTGCGCAGTTCGTCGTCGTCGCCTTGCGCGTCGCGGGCCATCGGGTCGCGGCCGCTCAGTCGCAGCCGGGCTCCTCGTACATCAGGGCCAGGTCGTTGCACGCGTTCCACAGCAGCACCATCGCCTGCTTGACGTTGGCGGTTGCCACCGGCGGCAGGTCCGTGCGCGCGCTCAGCGTCCGGAGTCGCGTGTAGAGGTCCAGCAACTCACGGTCGTCGGCGGTCAGCGGGCGGCCGAGCAGGTCGGTGTTCGTCTTCGGGCTCATCGGTCGTTCCTCGTTCGCTCGCGGGGTCAGTACTGGGGCCGCAGGTCCTGCAGCCGCTTCGCCTTCAGCTCGAAGCGCGGCAGCTCGCCCTGCTTGCACAGCTCGACGTTGAAGCGCAGGCCCTCGTGCGCGTCGGCCAGGTCCTTGCCGAGCTTCGCCTGCAGCCGCGGCCAGCAGTCCTGCTGGTCGGGCTTCAGTTCGACCTTGACGGTGATCTCGTCCTGCACGTTGTCGACGCGCGTGATGACGATCTGGAACTCCTCGACCTCGGCGTGCTCGCGCACCACCGCCTCGACCGCGCGCGGATAGACGTTGGTGCCGCGGATCAGCTTCATGTCGTCGACGCGGCCCAGGATGCCACCTTCGTAGACGTCGCCGGTCCGGCCGCAGGTGCAGCGCGTGTGCGGCACCTTGCAGACGAGGTCCTTCGTGCGGTAGCGGATCAGCGGGATGAAGCCGCGGCCGAACGACGTCACGACGCGTTCGCCCCGTTCGCCGTAGGGCACCGGCTCGCCGGTGTCCGGGTCGAGCACCTCCTCGATGAAGTGGTCCTCGATGATGTGCGGGCCGCCCGGTTGGTGGTCGCACTCGAAGATCATGATCGTGCCGATCTCGGTCATGCCGGCGGTGTCGCCGCACTTGCCGCCCCACATCTCCTCGATCATCTTCTTCACCGCCGGGATCGAGCCCGCGGGTTCGCCGCTGACGATCACGCGGCGCACCTTGCCGTCCTTCTTCAGGTCGATGCCCATCTTCTCGGCGGTCTGGCCCATGCGCAGCGCGTAGGTCGGCGTCGCACAGACGACCGTGACGCCCATCTCGACGATCTGCTTCACGCGCTGCTCGGTCGTCATGTTGCCGGACGCGAGCGTCAGGCAGCCGAGCTTCTCGGTGCAGTAGTGCGCACCCCAGAAGCCGATGAACGAGCCGTACGAGAACGCGAAGAACACCTTGTCCGTCGGCCGGATGCCGAAGCCCCAGAAGCCGTAGCACCACATGTCGGTGATCCACGACCAGTCCTTCCTGCCGTCGAGCACGCGCAGCGGCTGGCGCCCCGAGGTGCCGGACGTCAGGTGGTAGCGGATCGCGTCCGACTCGGGGCGCGTGATCAGGTCGCCGAACAGGGGCTTCTCGGCCTGGTTCGCCATCCAGTCCTCGCGCGTCATGAACGGCAGGCGGCGGATGTCGTCGAGCGTCCGGATCTGCTCGGGCCGCACAGAGGCCTTGTCGTAGAGCCGGCGGTGGAACGGCGACTGTGCGTAGGCGCGTGCGACGAGGCGCTGCAGCTTCACCAGCTGCAGGGCGCGCAGTTGGTCCTTCGGCAGCGTCTCGGTCTTGGGATTCCAGTACGGCGACTCGGTGGCGGGCACGCGGGGACTCCGGAGGGACGAGTGGGGCGGTGAGCGTAGTTCGGGCCACCAGCCGACGCGAGCCAGCAGGGTTGTCCCCGAGCGCTGTGGACGCCGAACGCAGCGTGCCTAGACTGGCCCGGATCGGGCCGCGGTGGCGCGGGCCATTTTGCAACCACGACGGTCGGGAAGCGATCCGGCCGCGCACCGTCATGCAGCAGAACTCGAACACGAAGGCGCAGATCGTCCTCGTCGGCGCCTCGGGCGGCATCGGCCAGTACCTCGTGCAGGCCTTCCGAGGCCAGCACGAGGTGATCGGCACCTACCATGCCAACCCGCCGGCCGAGCAGTTCCCGGACGTCCGCTACCTGCGGCTCGAGCTGCAGGACCGCGCCGGCGTCGCCGCGTTCTGCGAGGAGGTGGCGCCGACGCTGCAGCGGCCGGTCGTCGTCTACGCGGCCGGCGTGTCACGCAACAACCTCGCCCACAAGTGCAGCGACCAGGACTGGGACGACACGCTCGCGATCAACCTGACCGGGGCGATGCTGGTCACGCGCGGTCTGTTGCCGCGCATGCGCGATCTCGGCTTCGGCCGCTTCGTCTACCTGTCGTCGGTGCTGTCGCGCACGATGGTCCCGGGTTCGGTCGCCTACTCGGTCAGCAAGGCCGGCCTCTCGTCGTTGGCCCGCGTCGTCGCGGTCGAGAACGCCAAGAAGGGTGTCACCGCCAACGCGCTGGCGCTCGGCTACCACGAGGTCGGCATCATCAGCAACGTGCCGAAGCAGTTCCTCGAGGAGAAAGTGCTGCCGGGCATCCCGATGGGGCGCCTCGGTTCGCCGCAGAACATCGCCAATGCGATCCGCTTCCTGATCGACTCCGACTACGTCACCGGCGCCACGCTCGACCTGAACGGTGGCATCGTCGGCGCATGAGTGCGATGCCCGCACCGCAGGGTCGTGGTGAGGTCGGTGGCAAGCCGGCGCCGCAGTCGTCGGAGCCGCCGAAGCCGCCCAAGAAGCCGGTCACCTGGACCTCGCGAGTCGCCAGCGCAACCGACATGGCCGGCATCCTGCAGTGCCGGGAGGCGACGTTCGTCGGCGAGGACCCCGAGAAGGCCGATCCTGCGTACTGGCAGTGGGAGTTCGTCGACAACCACGCCGGCCCGGCTCACCTCTACGTCGCCGCCGACGGCGACCGCATCGTCGGCCACTACGCGGTGATCCCGCAGACGTTCGTGCTCGACCGGCAGCGGCTCGCCGGCTCGATCGTCGTCGACGTGATGACGCATCCGGACTACCGGTTCCAGGGCATGTTCACGACGATCGGCGCCTTCGCACTCGCGGACTGCGAACGGCGAGGCGGCCTCGAGTTCACCACTGGCTATCCGATCCGCGAGGCGGTGATCCCGGGCCACCTGAAGGTCGGCTGGCGCATCCGCTTCCTGATCGGCACCTACGTGATGCCGCTGCGCATGGGGCCGCTGTTGGCGGCACGCCTGCCGTGGCTGGGCAAGGTGCCGGGCCTTGCGGCGCTGGCGGGCGCCGTGCCGGGAGCGCTGCTGCGCGCGTTCGGCGTGCATCGGCTGCGTCGCGGTGCCGACGCGACCGTGGTGATCGAGCGCCGCGACACCGTCGACCAGGCGCGACTCGACGAGTTGTGGCAGCGCGTCGAACAGGCGCCGCCCGAGCGAACGGTGCTGCAAGAACGCACGGCGCGCTACCTCGCGTGGCGCTTCGACGACAATCCGCGGCGCGACTACGTCTGGCACCTGGCCGTCGACCGCAGCGGGGTCGTGCAGGGTTACGTCGTCGGTCGCATCGCCAAGCTGCTCGGCGTCGACGCGATGATCGCCGTAGACGTGCTGCTCGCACCCGGGGTCGGCGAAGGGGTGCTGCGGCGGCTGTTGGACGACGTGCGCGAACTGGCGGTCGCCCGTGGCTGCGCGATGGTGGCGACGATGGTGACGCAGCCGAACCCCTACGTGCCGCCGCCGGCGCGCCTGGGCTTCCTCGCGGCGCCGTATCGGTTCTCGTTCATCACGCGGCCGCTGGCCCCTGGCTGTCGGACGGAGGACGACGGCCTGCGGTGGCACCTGATGTGGGGCGACACCGACGATCTCTAGCGGGCGACGGCCCGGGGGGAGACACCCGGGCGGTTCGCCACTATCCTGCGCGGCCCGGCCTGCCCTCCCCGGCCATGTCACGGAAACACCTCGTCCTCCCGCTCCTGTTGTTGGGCGCGCAGCTCGCCGCCCAGGTTCCGACCTCGGAGCTGCCTCGCCTCGACTTCGCCGAAGCCAATCGGCGTGCCCTGCTGCCGCGCTGGCTGTCGCTGCGCTGGGCCGAGTTCGACACCACGGGGCCGGCCCCGGTGCTGCCTGCCGACCTGACCGCCATCGGCGACGTCGACGTGCACCTCGTTCAGGTCCGGGGCCCGGTGACCGAAGCCGGCAAGCAGACGCTGCGCGATGCGGGCCTCGAGCTGCTCGACTACGTGCCCAACCACGCCTGGATCGTCCGTGGCGACGCGGCGGTGGTGCGCAGGCTGCAGGCGCAAGGAGACGTGCTGTGGTCTTCGCCGCTTCACCCGGCATACCGACTGGCTCCCGAACTGCTGGGGCGGGAAGGCACCTTGCGCCTGTCGGTGCTCGGCTTCGCCGGCGTGCCGGGGGCGGTGGTCGAAGCCCAGGCGATCGCGGCGGGTGCCGTCGTCGAAGAGGTGCAGGAGCAGGTCGGCCGCTGGCTGGTGGTCGCGACGGCGACGCCGGACGTCGTGCGGCGGCTCGCGAACGCGCGCGACGTGCAATGGGTCGAGCCGGCTGCGGTCCTCACCGAGCGCAACGACACGACTGCGTGGGCGATCCAGACCAAGTCGAGCAACAACACGCGCATCTGGAACCTCGGGCTGCACGGGGAAGGCCAGGTCATCGGGCACCAGGACAGTCGCATCCCGACGGGCTCGTGTTACTTCAGCGATCCGGTCAATCCGATCGGGCCGAGTCACCGCAAGATCGTCTACCGGTCAGGTTCGAGCATGACCACCGGCTCGTCGCACGGCACGCACACGGCTGGCACCGCCGTCGGCGATGCCCAGCCGATCACCGGGTCCACGGCCAACCGCGGCATCGCCTACCTGGCCAAGATCGCGACCAGCTCGGACTACGACGCCAGCGTCTGGTCCGCGCGCGCCACCACGCACCGAACCAACGGTGCGCGCATCCACACCAACTCGTGGGGCGACGACACGACGACCGCCTACAACACGCACTGCAACGCGATCGACGCGTTCTCCTGGACCAACGAGGACAACCTCGTGCTGTTCTCCGAGACCAACCTGTCGACGCTGAAGAACCCCGAGAACGCGAAGAACCTGATCGCCGTCGGCAACGCGCTGAACGGCACCTCGATCGTCAACAAGGGTGGCGGAGGCGTCGGTCCGACCGCCGACGGCCGTCGCAAGCCGGATCTGTTCGCGCCGGGCACCTCGATCGTTTCGGCTGGCACGGGCTCCTGCAACACGTCGAACCTGTCCGGCACCAGCATGGCGTGTCCCGCGGCCGCCGGTGCGGCTGCCCTGGTGCGCCAGTACTTCGTCGACGGCTTCTACCCGTCCGG
>JAEUHU010000322.1 GCA_016793305.1 Planctomycetota bacterium | reverse complement strand
CGGCTGGTCGCGGCGCGTCGCCGTGTGCACGAGCGCTTCGCCGTGTTCGGTCTGGCCGAGCATGCGGCAGGCGTTGATCGCGCGCCAATCGATCGCTTCACCGTCGGAGACGTCGTCGTAGCAGAGCCGCGCCAGCGCCTGCATCGCCGCCGGCACCGGGAACTCGTAGATCACGTGGGCCGCGTCTTGGCGCAGGCCGGCGTCGGGGTCGGCGAGCAGCTTGCCGATCTCGCCGTCGCCGAGGCGGGCGAGCGCCAGCAGGCAGGCGCGGCGAACGGCGACCGACGCATCGCCGAGGTTCGCGACCAGCGCGTCGCGCGCGCCGGGCGTCGCCAGCGCGAACACCAGCGCGTGGCGCAGCACGGCGTCGTGGTCGTCGTTCTGGCGCGCTGCTGCGAGCAGGTCGGCGGCGGCGGCGGGCTGTTCGTCGCCGTAGCGTGCAATCGCCAGCGCGGCTTCGCGCACGACGCGCGGGTGGCCGTCCTTCAGGCGTTCGATCAGGCGCGCCTTGCCCTTGTCGACGTGTACGTCGCCGAGCACGCGGCATACCAGCGCGCGCACGTCGGCGTCGCCGTCGTCGAGCAGTTTCGGCAGCGACTTGCCGAAGGCGACGTCGCGGCGGCCGAGGATGCCGAGAGCTTGGATCGCGTGGCGGCGCGCGCGCGGTTGCTCGCGGTCGGCGGCGAGCGTGCTCAGCATGGCGACGACGCCGGGGTCCTTCGTGGCCTGGTCGACGAGCGCGAACTGCGCTTCCTGGCGCACGCGGCGATCCTGGTGCGCGAGCAGCGTGCGCAGCGTGTCGGTCGATTCCTTCGCCAGATCGCGCGCGAGCCACGCGGCGGCGTCGTTGGCCGGCGCACCGTGCCGCAGGCGGTAGATGCGGCCCTTGCCGGTCTTGTTCCAGCCCGACACCCAGTCGAGCACGCACACCGAACCATCCGGCGCGAAGTCGACGTCGGTGACGAGCGCGTTCCACAGCAGACGCTCGCTGCTGGCCAGCACGTGACCCGCACCACTCGGCAGCAGGCGCAGCGCGTGCACACCGCTGTAGCTGGCGCCGCCGCGGAAGTCGCACAGCAGGAAGCAGCCGCGGAAGCGTTCGGGCAGCGAACCGACGTCGAAGACGAAGCCCGACGGGCCGTCGGCGAAGTTGGCGATCGGCGGCACGATCCACGTCGGCTGGCCGGGATGCCGCGGTTCCCACAGGCGGTCGCGGTTCCACGTGCCGCGGTCGGACAGCCACTGGTAGCCGATGCGCCAGCCACTGTCGGCGCCGGGCAGGATCTGCACGAGGCGCGCCTTGTCGCCGCCGTCGCTGTTGTTGTCGCCGGTGAACAGGTCGCCGAAGTCGTCGAACGCCAGCTCCTGCGGGTTGCGCAGGCCGCGATGCACGACCTCGAGGTGGCTGCCGTCGAGTTCGCAGCGCAGCACCGCACCTTCGTGCGGATAGGCCAGCGTGCGGTCGCCTTGCTGCACGTGGAAGCCGCGGTCGCCGATCGAGAAGTAGAGGCGGCGGTCGGGGCCGACGACCAGGCCGTGCAGGTCGTGGCCGATCAGCGAACTGTGCACGCCGTAGCCGTCGGGCACGGCGGTGCGTTCGTCGGCGACGCCGTCGCCGTTGCTGTCGCGCAGGCGCCACAGCTTCGGGATGTTGGTGAACCACACGTCGCCGCCGACCGGCAGCACACCGGACGCGACGCCGTCGGCGAGCTCGGCGAAGCCGTCGGCGAACACGGTCGCGCTGTCGTAGACGCCGTCGCCGTCGCGATCGACGAGGCGGCGCACGCGTTCGCTGTAGCGCGCGTAGTGGGCGAGCTTGCCGGCGACGTGCTTCTCGTACTTGCGCACGCGGTCGGCGACGGTGAGGCACGCGAGGTCCTCGTCCTTCCACTGCATGAAGTTCCGCGTGTCCGGCACGCCGTCGTTGATGCGGAACGTCTCGGCGACGTAGCACGTGCCCACGCCGTCGAAGGCGAACGCGACGACGTTGCACAGGTCCGGTTCGGCGGCGGCGAGCGTGCAGGTCCAGCCCGGCGGCAGCTGGAAGCCGGCGATCTGCTGCTGGGCCTCGTCGCTGTGCTGGGCGACGTACATCGGCCGCGTGCTCGGGTCCGCGGCGGTGTCGTGCTGGGCGGCGAGCTGCGCGGCGAACGTGGCGGCGACGGCGAGGGTGGCGTACGGGCGCGGACGAGGACGAGCCATTCGCGCATGCTGGCGGCTTTGGCGACCCGGCGCCACCGGTAGCTGGAGCCCCGGTGCACCCCGCCCGATGCCCTGGGCCGCAGCCACGCCTCGCGGTCGTCGGGTGGGTGCCGGTCCCGCTCACGTGCTCGCGAGCAGTCGGTGCTCGACGCAGCGCCCAGGGCCGCCGGCGAGCCTTCGATCAGGATTTCCGTGCGCGCTGCCCGTAGGACTTCCGCATGAAGCCCCACGGCGCCGTCCTTCCTCTCGTTCTCGCTGGCCTCGTCGCCGCCCAGAATCCTGCCCCGGTTCCCGCTGCCGACGATGCGGCCCTGCTGACCGCTACCAGGAAGGCCGTCGCGTGGATCGAGCGCCAGGCCGAGCCGGTGGCGGGCGCGAAGGACGCCGTGATGTTCCCCGGCAGCGCCGAGGGAACGGAAGCCCCGACGGCCGTCGTCTACGGCGGCACGGCCGGCGTGCTGCTGTTCCTCGAGAACGCCGCCAAGGTCCTCGACGACGCGCGCGCCCGTTCGCTCGCCGACAAGGCGGCCGCCGGCCTGCTCGCCGTCGCCAGCAAGGACGCGCACGGCATCACGTGGGCGGGCGCCGAACGCAACGAGGGCGCAGCAGCGCTGTACGTCGGCGATGCCGGCGTCGGCGCGGCGTTCCTCGCCCGGGCCAAGCTGCGCGGCGACGCCGGAGCACTCGCCACCGCGATCCAGGTCGGGGACTCCCTGCTGGCGCGCGCCGTGAAGGACGGCGATGCGCTGCACTGGGACGAGCAGGTCGAGATCATCTACGGCACCGCGGGCACGGCCCTGTTCCTGCTCGATCTCGCCGCCGCGTGCGACGACGCCGCCACAGCCGCGCGCTTCCGCGACGGGGCGAAGGCCGCCGGTCGCCACCTGATCGCCGCGTCCGTCGTGGACCAGGCCAAGCCGGGACAGCGCAGCTGGCGTTGGCAGCTCGCGCGCAATGCCAGCTACACGGGCTTCAGCCACGGCACGGCGGGCGTCGGCTACGCGTTGTTGCGCATCGGCCTCGAGTGCCAGGACGATGCGTGCGTGCAGGCCGCGAAGGATGGCGCCGAGTGGGTGATGGCGCTCGCGGTGAGCAAGGACGGCGCGATGCGCTTCCCAGTCACGCCGAAGTCGCCGGCCAGCCTCGGCGGATGGTGCCATGGTGCGCCCGGCACGGCGCGCCTGTTCCTGTTGTTGCACGCGGCGACGAAGGAAGCGCGCTGGCTCGAGGCCACCACCGCGTCGGCGAAGTGGGTCATGGCGCAGGCCGGTCCGGCCGATGCCGCGATCCCGCCCGCGTTCCCGCCGAGCTACTGCTGCGGCGTCGCCGGCGCGCTCGAGTTCTTCTGCGACCTGCAGCGCGCCACCGGCGATGCGCAGTACGGCGCGTTCGCGCGGCGCGCCGCCGCCTACCTGCTGCAGAAGGCCGAAGTCGACGGCGACGGCCTCAAGTGGGCGAACGGCGCGAACGGCCACGACGCCGGCAAGGACCAGCACAACGTCGACCTGATGCTCGGGGCCGCCGGCGAGGCGTTCGCGTTGCTGCGGCTGGCGACGTTGGCGACGACGCCGGATCCGGTCGTCGGCTTGCCGGATCGCCGCGTTCTGCCGCGTGCGGGCAAGTAGGTGCGAGCGGCCGTTGGCTTCGTGCTGCCGAAGAGGAGCGCGTCGACCTTGACGGCCCGCTTACGCACGGCGTCGGAGGTGTCCGGCATGATTCGTCGCATGGGTTCCACGGCCCGCGCGCTGCGGTGCGCATCGTCTTGTGCCGTCGTCGCCGTCGTCGTCGCTGCCTGCGGCGCCATCGCGCGCGACCAGGACGTTCCCCTGCCCGGGGCCTCGGCGCCTGCTGCCGCCGCGATCGCGGCGATCGCTCCGCTGGCCTCGATGGTCGGCGGCACCTGGTGGACGGCGTTCCCCGACGGCCGGCGCGAGGCCCAGCGCTGGCACCGCGGGCCCGGTGGCAACTCGCTCCGTGTGGACAGCTACGGGAACGCCAGCGGCGAACGGACCTGCGGGGTCGTTCGGGTGTTCTACTGGCACCCGGCCGAACAGCGTCTGCGGCTGCGTGCGTTCCTGCGCGGCGGTCGCATCGTCGAAGGGCCGGTGCAGCACGACGCCGACGGGGTGCTGGCCGAGACGGTGCTCGCCGCCCCCGGCGCCGTGGACCGCGCGTTGGTCTGGCGGTGGACGCTGGAGGCTGCGGACGACGCGCGCTTGCGACTCGCCGAGGGGGATGTGCGCTCGTCGGTGCCGATGACCGACTGGCGCGCGCATCGCGCTGCCGGCGAGGAGGTGCACGATCCGACCATCGTCCTCGGCACTCCGTCGCTGCCGCCGGCGCTGCGCGCCTTCGCACCGATGGTCGGGCCGCGATGGCAGGTCCTGCGCGGCGACGAGGTCGCGCGCACCACGCGGTTCCGCGCGGTTCCGTTCGCCGAGATCGTGCATGTGCGCACGACGATCGGGGCTGGCGAAGAGGGCGATCCGGAGGCGGAACTGTACGTCTACGTCGCTCCGCGTGGCGCGCCACTGCAGGCACTGCTGTTGTTGGCCGACGGCACGGTCGGCGAAGGTGCCGTCACCGCGATGCCCGGTGGTGCGGTGCGGCTCGACCTGGATTGCCACGGACCGGGCGGCGCAGCTTCGTTCCAGGTCGAGCTCGAGGTCCGCGACGGCAGTCTTCGGCAGCGCGTGATGCGCGTCGCCGGAGCGAACTCGGAGATCGCCGATCGGAGCTGGGGCTTCCTGTCGCCGTCGATGGCGGCCGCCGGGGGCTGAGGGAAGAACGCGCCGCGCACGGTCTCCTGGTCGGTCGCGAGCAGCGTGGACGGAGTGCTGCGCGGGTCGATGTGCTGCCGGCAGCGTTTCTGACGACCGCTACCGTTGGTCGGATCGCCGCCGCCGCCGTCCTACTGTCCCGGTGCCTCGTGCTCCCGAGGAGCTTCATCAGCCACCGGATCGCCTTCCGCCGTCACTTGCCGGGCGCAGCTTCGCCGGGGGCCGGGTTCTGGCAGCCGTACTTGCCGCCGACCTTCTGCATGCCCGCCTTCACGGCGTCGTCGATCGCCAGGCGGTGCAGCCACACGTCGCTGTCGGCCTTGACGTCGGTGCCCTGCAAGGCGAGGCCCAGCATCGAGCGCACGTCGTTCTGCCAGCCGTCCTTCGCCTTCACGTCCGCCTCGGCCTTGTTGCGGTCGATCACCGAGCGCGCCGCGAAGCTCGCCGACCACTTCGGATCGAGCTGCAGCTCGACCTTGCCGGTGACGTTGCCGCTGCTGTCGCTGCTGAGCAGCTGCGCGCTGTCCTCGGTCTGCGCGAGCGTCAGCACGGTGCTGAACTCCTGGTAGTCGCCGACCAGCGACGGGCCGAACAGATTGTCCTTCAGCGTCAGGTTCTTCGACTGCTTGACGTTGTCGACGCCGAAGTAGTCGTTGAACGCGAACACGTTGCCGGTCGCGGTGACGATCGTGTCGCCGTCCATCTTCAGCGCCGAGCCGCCGTGCGTGGCGTAGGGGTCGTACTTCCAGCTGAACAGCACCGTGTTGTCGGCGACGGTGAACTTCGGGATGCCCTTGCCGTCCTTCGGGTGCCAGCACGACACGCAGTCGATCGCGCTGCCGGTGTTGTTGATCACCAGGTTGTTGCGGATCTCGAGCGTCGCGTCCTGGTGGCCGAACGCGTAGATCGCGCCGGTGCCGCCGGTCGGCGCCGTGTTCATCACGATGCAGTTGGTGATCAGGGCGGTGCCGCCCTTGGGCGTGTCGACGAAGATGCCGGGCGATTCCGGCGTCGCGTTGTTGCCGGTCGACGGGTTGGCCTTGCGCAGGATCTTCAGGCCCTCGTCCTTGCTGTAGTAGTTGCGCGCGGCGTTGTCGACGACGACGCCGTCGACCACGATCGCGCCCGGCTCCTTCTGGCCGCGGCAGTCGAACCAGAGCCGCGCGTTGAAGTTCCAGTTCTTGGTCTTGTTGTCGCCGCTGAGGATCGTGCGGTGCGCACCCCACGGATCCCGCGCGGTGAAGTCGTCGTTCCAGCCGCCGAGGATCTTGCAGGTCACCTTGATCTGGTCGCTGCCGTTGTCGGCGCGGCCGGTGTAGGTGCCGCCGGCGATCAGCACGGTGTCGCCGTTCTTCAGGTTCGGCGCGATCACCGAGAGGTCGCG
>JAEUHU010000319.1 GCA_016793305.1 Planctomycetota bacterium | reverse complement strand
TCAGCGTGCGGCCTTCGCCGAGCACCCCGACGAACACCGGCTCGCCGTCGCGACGCAGCTCGACGCTGGCGAGGCCGATCACGAGCTGGTACTCGCGCGCTTCCAGGCACGGGTTGTCGATCCGGATCGACACCAGCGGCTCCGCATCGAACTGCTGCACCTGCAGGGTCAGGGTGCCGCCGCTGCCCGCAGCCCCCGACCAGGTGCCCTCCCATTCGCCCTGCAGTGCTGCCGGTACGACGTCCGCCGAACGCGTCGACCGCACTTCGAGGTCGCACGCACCGAGCCCGAGCACGGCCGGCAGCAGGAACGCGCAACGCAGCATCGGGAGCGGCATGGTTCCCCAACGCTAGTCCCGCGGTTCGTCCCGGCAACTCCCACCGGCAGAGCACCCGACCCGGTAGAGCGCGTCGAGCTCGGCGGCGACGGCAGCCGGGGCGAAGCGAGCGAGCGCCGCCCGGCCCGCCGCTACCGCCTGCGCACGCAGCTGCTGGGAGGCCAGCAGTTGTCGCAGCGCTGCCGCGAGTCCCGCCGGTCCGGCTGCCGCCGGCACCAGCGTGCCACCGCCGAGCCGCACCGCGTCGCGCACACCCGGCACGTCGTAGCCGACCACCGGCACGCCGGCGGCGAACGCTTCGACGGCGACCAGCGGCAGGCCTTCGCGCACGCTCGGCAGCACCAGCGCGTCGTAGGCCGACAGTTCGCTCGGCAGGCCCGGCCGCCCAGGCCACAGCCGTACCCGGCCTTGCGCCGAGGCGGCAGCCCGCGCCAGCACGGCGTGCTCGGGGCCATCGCCGACCACGTCGCCGTAGAGCCCCTCGACCTGCGCCACCGCCGCGACGAAGTCGCCGACGCGCTTGATCGGCACCAGCCGCCCCGCACAGACGACCCGCAGCTGGTCGGCGGGGATCCCGAGCACGACCCGGGCCTGCTCGCGCGCCAGACCGGGCGGCACCGCGACCGCCGGCGGCACGACCACGAAGCGCGCGCGCGGCGCGACCCCGGCCGCCGCCAGTTCGTCGGCGCAGCTGTCGCTGACCGCACACAGCACGTCGGTGCGCCGCGCCAGGCGCCGTTCGAGTCGCGCCAGCAGCCAGCCGAACGGGGCCGGGAAGTAGTCCTGCAGCACGTGACCGTGGAAGGTGTGCACGAGGCGCACGCCGGGCACCACCCGCGCGGCCCGCCGGCCGAGCCAGCCGGCCTTGCTGGTGTGCGTGTGCACGACGTCGGGAACGTGGCTCCGCAGCAGCGTGCGCAGGGCTCGCATCGCCCGGAGATCCGCCCAGGGCGCAAGCCGTCGGCCGAGTTCGGGGAGCTGCAGCCAGCCGACCGCGTCGCGGCCGGCCCGCAGGGCTTCGTCCCAGCCGATCACGGGCACACCGTGCTCGGCTGGTGACAGAAGCGTCTCGCCGGCGCCGACCGCACCAGTGACCAGCAGCGTGGCGACGGATTGCTCCGTGAGTGCGTGCCACAGGGCGATCGCCTGGCGCGTCGGGCCGCCGAGGTTCGGCCGCGTCAGGATGCGCAGCACCCGCAACGGGGCTCGGCTCGGTGCGGCACCGTCGGCGTCGTTCATGCGCGCGGCATCATGCCCGCACGCTCGCGACGGGTCACGGCAGGTACTGGTAGAGCACGAGATGCCAGCCGAGCAGCAGACCGTAGCCGATCAGCACGAACCACAGACCGATGCGCGCGGCGCGGAAGTTCTTGGTGACGACCAGGAAGGTGCACAGCACACCGATGCCGACCGTCTTCATCAGCACGAACGGCCACGGATGGCCGCCGAGGTCGAGCACCTTCTGCACCAGCGGGTTCAGTTCCTGGCCGCCGTGCGACAGGAACAACAGCGTGAACCACGCGTCGAGCAGGTTCAGCGCCAGGATCGCAGTGACGGCGAGCAGGATCCGCCAGCCATGGATGTCGACGAACGCACCGTCGCGTTCGCTGGTGCGCCGCACCGCGCGACGACGCCCGCCGGACAGCACGTAGCGGCTCCACATCGGCGTCGGCCGATGGCGGCGATCAGGGCCGTTGCGCCGTTCGTCGAGGCCCACCACCAGGTCGTCGCTGCCCATCGCCATCGAGAGGTTCTCCAGTGCGAAGGTCGTCACGGAACAACGATACCCTGGACCGCAGGACCAGGTCGGGGAAGGTCGAGGTTCACGCCCGTCCGGCCGATGGCAACGGCAGCAGCGCGTTCCATCCGGGGAGCCTCCTGCGTCACCCCATCAGACGAACGGCGTGTAGCCCGGCCGTGCGACCTCGCTCTTCGGCGGTGGCTCGTCGAACGCGAGCCGGTCGGGCATCAGCACCTCCTTGCTGTTCCACGCCTGCTCCCAGGTGATGCGCTGGCCGGTGTAGGCGGCCATGCGGCCCATCAGCGCCATCAGCGTGCTGCGGCACATGTAGTCGCCGTTGTCGATGCGCTTGCCGGCGCGCAAGGCGGCGAACATCTCGTCGTGCTCGGCCTGGTACATGTCGCGGATCGGTCCTTCGTAGCGCCAGTCGTGCTGGCCGACGATCTGGTGCTGGAACACGTTCGCACGCCCCGCGGTGCCGACGATGTACTCGTTGACGTCGCGCCAGCACTTCGCCTGCTGCCGGCAGTAGCTGTGCCCGCGTGTGCCGTCCTCCCACTCGTAGATGGTCGCGAAGTGGTCGAACACGGTGCCGAACTTCGGGTCGGTGCGCGACTGGCGCCCGCCGAGCGACACCGCAGCGACCGGCGGCACGTCCTGCTTGATCCACATCATCACGTCGAGCGTGTGGATGTGCTGCTCGGCGATCAGGTCGCCCGACAGCCACGGGTAGTAGAGCCAGTTGCGCAGCTGCCACTCGAGTTCGCTCTGGCCCTCCTGCCGGTCGAAGTGCCACAGCTCGCCGGTGATGTAGTTGCCGTGCATCGACAGCACCTGACCGATCGCGCCGTCCTGCAGGCGCTGCACGATCGCGCGGCGGCCGTCGTGGTAGCGGTAGCAGAGCCCACTGACGATCGACAGGCCCTTCTGCTTCGCCAGCTGGCAGGCCGCGAGCACGCGCCGCACGCCGGGCGCGTCGGTCGCGATCGGCTTCTCGGCGAACACGTGCACGCCGGCCGCGACCGCCTTCTCGATCTGCATCGGCCGGAAGCCGGGCGGCGACGCCAGCACCACCGCGTCGACGCCGGTCGCCAGCACCTTGTCGATCGCGTCGAGCCCGACGAAGCGCCGTTCCTTCGGCACGTCGAACTGGGCCTTGCGGCCCTCGCCGGCGAGCGTCTCCTGGATGTCGCCGAGCGCGTTCTCGAGGCGATCGACGAACGCGTCCCCGACCGCGTGCAGCACGTTCTCCTTGTGGGCGCGCACCGCCTGCACGGCGGCCCCGCTGCCGCGCCCGCCGATGCCGACCACGCCGATCTTCAGCTTGCCACCGTCCTGGTGGACCGGTCCGGCCGCATGCAGCGCGGCCAGCGAGCCGCTCGTCGACAGGGCCGCAGCGGCGGCGGCAGAACGGCGCAGGAACGAACGGCGCGATGGCTCGGTCGGCATGGGTCGAGGGCGGAGCGGGGCGAACTCCGGCTGGCGAACGGTAGCTGAACCTCGAGGCCTGACAAGGCGCGACGCGCGACGCCCCGTCGGACGAGTTGGTGACCTGCGGGGCCCCAGCGCTCGACAGGCGAGCCCGGGCACCCGTATCCTCCGCCAAACCCCTCCGATGCCGCCCCACCCGATGCGCCGATCCGTCCTCCTGCTGGCCCTGCTGGCCGCTTGTTCGTCGCTCTCGTCCGAAGACCAGCAACGCCTCGCCGACTTCCAGGCACGCGCCCTGCTCTACTACGACCGCAACCACCTGGTGCAGGCACTCGACCAGATCGAACGAGGCCTCGAGATCGAGCCGGACGACTACAAGCTGACCTCGTTGAAGGCGAGCGTGATGCTGCAGCTGTCGGGCACGGCGACGAGCACCGACCACCAGAAGCTCGACGAGGCGACCCGTCTGCTCGAGCAGGTCTTCGAGCAGCGCTCCAGCCGGAACCACGAACCCTACCTGTTGCTGAGCTACGGGCTCGCCCTGCAGAAGCAAGGTCGTCGGCATCTCGGTGAGACCATCCGCCTCGCCGGCCAGGCAGCGCGCGCCAAGCCCGACGAGCAGCAGGCCCTGGTGCAGCAGGCCGAAGGCGAACGCGACCTCGCCAAGCAGAAGCTGACGCAGGCCGGCGAGCTGTTCGACGTGCTGATCGAGCGTGGCGAAGTGCTGCGGGTCGCGCACAACCACCGCATGCAGGTGGCCCGCGACCTCGGCGACACGCCGCGCTTCACCAGCGAAGCGGACGCCTACTTCGAACAGGCCAAGGCCGCCCAGGACCTCACCCAGCGGCGCATCGAGCAGACCGGCGACGCTGGGTTCGAGCAGGAGCAGCTGCAGTGGCTGCAGAACCTGCGCGAAGAGGAGATGGAAGTGCGCGGCCTGGTCGGCCAGTTCTACTACGAGCAGAAGCAGTTCCAGGCGGCGCTCGACCAGCTGAACCGGGTGCTCGAACTCGATCCGAAGCGGTTCCCCGACTACTACAACCGCGGCCGGGTGCTGCTCGAACTGGGCCGGCTCGACGACGCGAAGGCCGACTTCCGCAAGTTCCTCGCCGACCCGACCCTGCCGGCGAGCAGCGAGAAGGTGACGTTCGCCGTGCGGACGCTGCAGAAGTGAACCACGCCCCCGGCTCGAACCGGTCCGCGGGCCCCGGGTCGGCGGCGTTCGGTCTGTCGGTGCGGCAGCGCCTGCGCACGCAGCACCACTTCCGCTCGGTCTACCAGCGCGGCAAGCGCGCCGCGGGCCAGTGGCTGACGGTCGTGGCCCTGCGGCGGCGCCCGGTCACGCCGCGCACCGCGAACCCAGGCAGCCCCGCCGGCGAACCAGCGCCGACGCGGGCGCGGCTCGGCGTGTCGGTCAGCAAGGACCACGGTGGCGCCGTCCGGCGCAACAAGCTGAAGCGGCTGCTTCGCGAAGCGTTCCGGCTCGAGCAACACCGGCTGCCGGCCGACCTGGACCTGGTGCTGATTCCCCGGCAGCGCGACGAGGACTTCCCGCTGGCTGCGTTGCGACAGGAACTGGTGGCGCTGGTGCAGCGAGCCGAGCACCAGAAGTGCGACGAGCGACGGCGCCCGAGCCGGTCGTGAACGCGCCGACGGAGCGGGCGCGTGGCTGGCGACGGCCCATCACCGCACTCGCTCGCGCGCCGGCCCTCGTGCTGGCGGTGCCGGTGTGGATCTACCGGAAGGTGATCAGCCCGTGCAAACCACCGACCTGCCGGTTCCACCCGACCTGTTCGGCCTACGCGCTCGAGGCGCTGCGCGTGCACGGGGCGCTGCGCGGCAGCTGGCTCACGGCGAAACGGATCTGCCGCTGCCATCCGTTCACCGAGCCCGGCTTCGATCCGGTGCCAAAGCGCGCCCGCGCTGGCCACACAACCGACGGCGATCACGGGACCCCGCCGTAGGGATCGACCACGTCGGCGCGGACGAGCACGCGCTCGGCGAGGCGCACGAGGCCCTCGGCGCGGCCGTCCTCGCGCAGCAAGGCCTGCAGACCGGCGTCGTCGACGAACCACGCGCCCCGTTCCTGCGTCGCCACGGCGTGGCGCGCCAACACGCCGGGATCGTCGCGGACGAACGTGGCGGTCGCGGTGGCGCTGCCCGGGACGACGACGACCTGGGCCGCGGCGACGTTCGGGCGGCGAGGTTCGCCGTGAGCGAACGCCGGCGGCGACGGCCATGCATCCGGCGAACTCGCCACGCCCGGCCCGAACGCGCGACCGACGACGACCGCCAGCAGGACCAGCAGCACGGCCGCCACGAACGCGCGACGGCGGCGACGGCGCCGACCACGCCTTCGCACGGCGAGCAGCAGTCCGGGGAGACGAGCGTCGCGGCTGCGCTGTGCCGCGACCGACAATCCGTGTTCAGCTTCCATGCCACCACTCCGCGGCCATCTGCCGCAATCGCTGCATCACGCGCCGCAACCGGCCGTGCGCCTGGTCCTCGCCGAGGCCGAACGCACCGCCAGCCGCGGCCACCGAGACCTGGTCGCCGAAGCGCGCCGCGACCAGCGCCTGCTCGAGCTCCGGCAGTTCGGCGAGCCGCGCCTCTAGCCACGCCGCCCGTTCTTCGTCGAGCATCGCCGACCACGTCGGCACCGCCACCGCCTCGCGCCCGGCCACCGCGTGCTGTTCGCGGCGTTGCCGGCGCCGCTGCTGCCGCTGCCGGTCGATACCGGCTCGCACGATCGCCGTCGACAACCACGCCCGCACCGCCCGTTCGTCGGCGAGCGGCGGCAGGCTTCGGGCGACCACGAGCATCACGTCCTGAACCAGATCGAGTGCCGCGGCTTCGTCGGCGCGCACCAGGGCCTTCGCCAGCGCCACCGCCGACGGAAACCAGTGCGCGTAGAACGAGGCGAACGCCGCCTCGTCGCCGACGGCGATGCGCGCACTCAGCGCGGCACTGTCGACGAACACACCGCACGCGCCAACCGGCGGCGGTGGACTCGGGTCGACGGTCGGTCTGGCGGCGGGCGAGGTCACCGCGGCTTCGGCTCAACGGGTCTCGGCGGGGTCCTTCGCCGGGCCCGAAGGGCCGCCCGTCGGCTCGGCCGGTGCTGGCTGGCTCGGCTTGCGCGGCTGCGCTTGCCGGCGCACGTCCTGTTCGAGTTCCCGCAACACCTCGGCGACCACCGCCAGGCTCTCCTTGGTGCCGCGCGCGATCAGCAGCCGCGAATCGGTGTGGTAGCGCAGCGCGCGCAGCGGCTGCTCGAGGGTCGCTGTCTCGATCGCCGACAGGATGGTCGCCGGCGCGAAGCCGATGCCGCGTGCGTCGTCCTTCAGCAACGCCGCGAGCGAGTGTACCGCGGTGGCTTCGCGCTCGACGGCGGCCGGCTGCACCGGACCGACCTGGTGCGCGGTGACCACGTAGATCCCAGCCGATGCTCCCCGCCGGTTCTCCACGCTCAGCAGCTGGTCCGGCCGACTGCCGGCCGCACACGCGGCCTCGAGGATCTGGGCCACCTCGGCGCCGCGCACCTGGAACGGCGGCACCTCGGCCTTGGTGGCCTCGCGATCGATGACGATGTTCACGTGGGCCTTCACCGCCTTGCCCGCTTCGACGAGCTGGTCGCACAGCGAGCCGAACGTGCCGCCCTGGAACACGAGGTTCAGCGTGGGCGCCGGAACGGACTGGCCGCCGGGCTGCGCACTCGGCGGCCGCCCCGGATCGTCCTGCGCCGGCAGGGCGACGAAACCGGACAGCAGGCCGGCCAACAGAACAAGGCGAAGCGAACGGAGCGTGGTCATCGGGTGGTTCCTCGTGGGTCGGAATGGTCACCCCACAGACGTCGCCGGGCCGCCGTTCCGTCGCGTGCGGGCAGAAAATCCCGGCTACGCCGGCGACCCGCCGATCGCGCCGAGCAGCGCCACCAGGCTCAGCACGTCGAGCCGGTTGTGTTCGAGCACGCGGTCGACCGGCCCGGTGCGGTCGCGCACCCACTGCAGGAACGCCGCCGGGGCTTCGCTGCCCGGCAGGTCGTCGTGGCGATGCAGCCCGAGCAGGCGCTGCTCGGCGGTGCGCAGCCGGGTGTCCGGCCACTGCTTGGCGTAGAGCCGCCGCACGACGTGGAACAGGTCGAGGTGTACGTCGGTCAGCACGGGCGCCTTGACCTTGTGCACCGCGAGCCGCGCGGCGATGCGATGGCGGTCGTAGCTCTTGCCGACGAACGTCACCGGCACCGGGAACTCGGCGAGCCGCGCCGCCACGTGGTGCAGCATCGCCGGCTCCTCGCCGAAGTCGCGCAGGAACAGCTGCTCCACCACCAGCTCGGAGTCGCGCACGAAGCCGAGTCCGTAGGCGAACACCACGGTGCCGGCCCCGCCGCTGAGCCCGGTGGTCTCGGTGTCGAGGAACAGGCACTGCTCGGCCCGCAGTGCTGCGAACGCAGCGTCCTTGCCGAGCTTCGCCAGCAACGCCCCGTCGAGCTGGCGGACCCGCGCCAGCGCGACATCACCGTGGCAGCCGGCCAGCGGGTAGCGCAGTTCGCGGCGCCAGAGCACGCCGTGCGGCGTGGTGAGTTCGTCGGCCGACGGCAAGGCGACGGGTGCACGCGGCGGTTCGGCGAACTGCTGCTGCCGTCGCAGCAGGAACTCGCGCATCGTGCCTGGGCGCGCCGAACTCGGCGTCGAGGCGATCGACGCATGCGTCGATCCCGACGGCGATGGCGGCGCGGTCGGCGTGGCTCTCGGCGAGGTCCGCGCACGCTCGTCCAGGGCCGACGCGTCGGCAGCCCGCGGGGCTGGCACGCGGAAGGCGCGCCGCAGCTTGTCACGATCCGGTGCGACCATCGGCCTCCGCTTGCCGTTCGCCCACCATCGCGCGCGGCGCCCCCACCGCAGACGCCGGCGCCAGCATCTCGCGCAAGATCGTCGTCGCCACCGTCTTGCTGCGCACGCCGAGGCTCGCCTGCGGCCCGACACACGACGGACAGCCGCTGCGGCAGCTGCACCGCAGCACCAGCTGCAGGGCCGCGTCGAGGATCTCGCGGTGCACGTCGTAGATGCGTTCGGCGAGCCCGACACCGCTCGGGATGCGGTCGTAGAGGATCACCGCCGGGGCCTGGAAGTGCGGGTGCAGCGCTTCCGCCAGCACCTTCACGTCGCCGGGATCGACGCGCACGAACAGCGGCACCAGGCCTTGCAGCAGTTCCCCGACGCCCTGCAGGCAGCTCGCTTCGCCGCCCTTCTGCAGGCCCAGGCGCGCCACCAGCTCGGGCCGCAGCACCAGCGCACACGCCTCGGTCTCGAACTCCTCGGGCGGCAGGTGGATCTCGCCGATGCCGACGTTCTCGCGTGTGTAGAACTTGATCTTCTTGAACGCCTTCGCGAGCGTGCTGACGTGCACGCCGCCGCGGTGCGCCACGTAGGCCGGATGCTCACGGCTGTCGTCGAGGTGCAGGATCTTGACGTCGGTCTCGGTGTCGGCCTCGGTGTAGTAGTCGGCGTCGATCAAGCGCACGAACGCGCGGCGGTCGGCGTAGTCGAAGCGCTCGACCAGCCACGTGTCGCCCTGGTGGCCGTAGATGGCGCCCTGGTAGACCTCGGTGATCGCCGACGGCCGGTCGATCTCGGCGAGGATCGTCTTCGACTCGACGTCCTGGATGGTGACGTTGTCCATGTCGGCCGCGGTCAGGCTGACGCCTTCGGCCGGATAGGTGCGGTCCGCGTAGTGGAAGCGCCCGCCCTGGTGCACCAGCACGCCGATGTCGTGCGCCAGGAAGTCGAGCACCGCGCGCGTGTCGGGCGTCTCGCCGAACGACTCGTCCTCGTCGAACGGCAGCTCGAACGCGCCGCAGCGCACGTGGTTGGTCAGGATGATCGCGTTGTCCGGATCGATGCTGACCGCGTCGCGCGGCGCGTCGAACAGGTAGCCGGGGTGCTGCATCAGGTACTGGTCCATCGCCGCACTGCGCGCGACGAACACGCAGGCACTCGACTGGCTGCGTCGACCGACCCGGCCGGCCCGCTGGAACGTGCTCGACACCGTGCCTGGATAGCCGACCAGCACGGCGACGTCGAGGCTGCCGATGTCGACGCCGAGTTCGAGCGCGTTGGTCGACACGACGGTGCGGATCTGGCCGCTGCGCAGGCCCTTCTCGATCGAACGGCGCAGGTTCGGCAGATAGCCGCCGCGATACCCGGTGACCTTCTCCTGGTCGATGCCGCGCATCCGCGCGTCGTCGCGCAAGTACTTCAGCAGCACCTCGACCTGGTTGCGCGAGCGCAGGAAGAAGATCGACTGCAGGTCGCTCTGCAGCAGCACGGTGCCGAGCTGCCGGGCCGCTTCGCTCGCCGGCACGCGCATGCCCGACACCTGCGAGACGACGTGCGGGTTCAGGAACAGGTAGTGCTTCTCGCCGCGGGGGCTGCCGTCCTCGGTGACGGCGGTCACCGGACGCTCGAACAGCTTCCGGCCGTGCTCGGCGGCGTTGCTGATCGTCGCCGACGCGCCACAGAAGGTCGGGTTGCTGCCGTAGTGCGCGCAGATGCGGCGCAGCCGGCGCAGCACGTTGGCGACGTGGCTGCCGTAGATGCCCGACAGCGTGCGCAGTTCGTCGACGACGACGTAGCGCAGCCCGGTGAACAGGCCCTGCCACTTGGTGTGGTTCGGCAGGATGCCGGTGTGCAGCATGTGCGGGTTGGTCAGCACCATCGTGCCGTGCTCGCGCAGCGCCTGGCGGACCGGCGGCGGCGTGTCCCCGTCGTAGACCGCGACCGTCAGGTCGGTGCGACCGCTCTGCTGCAGCAGCTGCTCCAGGTCCGCCATCTGGTCGCGGGCCAGCGCCTTGGTCGGATACAGGTAGAGGGCGCGCGCATCGAGCCCGTCGCGGATCGCCGCGTCGAGCACCGGCAGGTGGTAGGCGAGCGACTTGCCGGACGCGGTCGAGGTCGCGATCACCGCCGAGCGCCGTTCGTGCAGCAGGTCGGCGCACTGCCGCTGATGGCAGTACAGCTCCTGGATGCCGCGGGCGTGCAGCGCTTGCCCCAGCGATGGATGCAGCCAGTCGGGGATCGGCTGCATGCGCGCCGGGCGCAGCGGCTGCGTCCAGACCGCGTCGACGGTGCCCGGGGCGTCGTCGCCACCGCACCGCATGCGCCGCACGAACTCGTTCAGGTCCATCGCTGGCCCTCGCACCACGTACCACCCATGGTCGGCACGCTAGCCGCAACCCGAACGAAAGCCAAACCTATGCGGAGCCCGGTGTCGGGTCAGGCTGGTCGCAGCAGGCGCTGGACCAACGCCGCATGCTCGGCCGCAGCGGCTGCGATCCCTTGGTCGACCGCGGTGCGCACGGCGGCGAGGTCGGAGCGCAGCAAGGCGGGCACGTCGAGGCACAAGCCCGGGAACACACGGCTGTGGTAGCAGCCGTGCGCGTCTTCGACCTGGCGTTCGTAGGCGCCGTGCGCCAGCACGAACCAGTCGACAGCGGCGTCGTCGACGCGATGGACGACATACTCGCGCACGCCGTTTCGGCGGTAGACGGCGAGCTTCTGGTGCAGGTCGCGGCTGACCGAACTGGCGGCGACCTCGACCACCAGCTCGGGAGCACCCGCGACATAGTCGTCGGCATCGATGCGGGCTTGTCCACCGGCGTGCTCGGGCACGCACAGCAGCAGGTCGGGCTGGAACTCGTTGTCGAGGTCGAGCCGCACCGTCGTGTTG
>JAEUHU010000520.1 GCA_016793305.1 Planctomycetota bacterium | reverse complement strand
CTGCACGCGCCCGTTCGCGGTCGACCTCGACGGCGACGGCAAGCTCGACATCGTGTCGGGCAACTTCCGCGGCACGTTCGGCTGGTTCCGCGGCGAAGGCGGCGGCAAGTTCGCGGCGAAGGCCGAGTGGCTGAAGGTCGGCGACGAGCCCGCGGCCGTGGAGATGCACGGCGACCCGTTCTTCGTCGACCACGACGGCGACGGCGACTTCGACCTGTGGAGCGGATCGGCGCAGGGTGGTGTGTTCCTGTTCCAGAACGTCGGCAGCAAGACCGAGCCGAAGTTCGCGGCCAAGGTCACGATCGTCGAGCCGAAGGGCCACACGCCGATCGCGGACGACGAGTCCGAGCCGGTGTTCGGCGACGCACACCTGAAGGGCCCGCAGAGCGACACCCGCATCTGGCTGGCGGACGTCGACGGCGACGGAAAGCTCGACCTGCTGGTCGGCGACACCGCCCGGCTGATGCACGTCGTGAAGGGCGTCGACGAGAAGACCGCGCGCGAGAAGTTCGTCGCGTGGAAGAAGAAGCAGAAGGAGTTCTTCGCCGCCGTGCAGCCCGAGGGCGAAGAGGCGATGAAGAAGTGGCAGGAGGGCTACGAAGCGCTCGAGAAGGAGCGCGAGGAGTTCGCCAAGGAAGAGTCCACCGGCTTCGTCTGGTGGTTCCGCGGCAAGTGACGCCGAGGTGCCGTCGCCGCCCCTGGCGACGGCACCGCGCTCACCAGGAGAGCCGCAAGGTCTTCTCGACGCGCGCCGCCAAGGCCGCCGGCACGCCGAGTTCGTCGGCCAGCGCGCGCCAGCCCGCGAACGCCTCGACCACCCCGTCGAGCAGCCGCTGCTCGCGGCCGCGCGGCAGGCCGGCGTGGTCGGCGAGCTCCTTGAGGTCCTGCCGCGTGAAGTCGCCCGTCTTGCCGGCGATCGACAGCTGGTGCCGCGCGGTGAACGCGCTGCCCGACGCGTGGCACAGGTCGTAGGCCGGCGCCAGGTCCCAACGCCCGCGGCGATCCATCGTGAACGCGAAGTTCTTCACGTGGTCGTCCTGATTGCAGCCGACCAGGTTGAACAGCACGCGGCGGAACTGCTGCTCGTAGGCCTCGGCGGGCACCTGCAGCTGCTTCATCGTCAGGAACAGCTGCTCGTACGAGTGGGCACCGCTGTCGTAGTAGTCGTAGTGCCGCAACGCCGCGAACGTCTGCACGAAGCGCTTCTGGCCGCTTTCGTCGCGATCGAAGCGGCGCGTCATGAAGTGGCTGCGCCCGTTCTCCTGCAGCAACCGGCACTCGGCCATCGTGACGCCACAGCGCTCGGCGATCCGGCTGTAGGAGTACTCCAGCAGCCCGTAGCCCTTCGGGTCGACGATGCCCCAGTCGCCGCTGAACGCGACCCCGTCGAACTTGATCAGCCAGTGCTCGAAGCCCGGTGGCAGCCGGGTCTGCCCCGAACGCACCGCCTTGGTGCGCGGGTCGAACGCGATCACCGCCTTCGCGCGGGCGCCGCCGGCCGACGTGCCGACGCTCAGGATGTCGAGCAGCGCCCGTTCGCCATGGGCGCCGTCGAGCACCGCCGCGAGCTTGTCCTTCTCGGCGAACGCCATCGACGCCAGCTCGACCAGTTGGGCGACCTCGAGCGGCCGGTCCGCGAGTTCGGTCGAGCTCGTCGACGGCTCGAACTCGAGCGCCCCCATGCCGCGTGTGCCGGTGTAGCAGAGGCGATCGACGGCGTGGAACTGCTCCGGCGTGCGGCCAGTTCGCGCGAGCCACACGTCGATCAGGCGGTTGCCGTACTTGTCGGGCAGGCTGTCGGCGAGCAGCCCGGGCAGGCCGTGGAACGAACGGGGCTCGAGATCGCGGAACTGGTAGATGCGGCGCGCCACCACCGGCATCTGCAGCGGCGCCACTTCGATGCCGGCCCGCACGAATGCCGGGTCGTACTCGAAGCGCGCGAAGCGTTCGCCGTGGTCCATCGACACGTAGCCGATCGGCGTGCCCCACAGACGCACCGTCGCCGTGGTCATCCGCGTTGGTCTCCCCAGACGAACCCGGGTTCGCCACCGGACGGCTGGGGCTTCGGTGGGCTACGCCGCGCGCGCGACCCCTTCACCTCGGCGAGCGGCGAACGGATCTCCTCGGGCAGCAGTTGGTCGAGCGCCACGTCCAGCTGCAGGGCCGTCAGCAGCCGTACCCACGAGCCGAGCCGCCCGTCCTTGCCGTCCTCGATGCGACGCAGGGTCGCCACCCCGACTCCGGCGGTCGCAGCCAACTGCTCCTGGGTCAGCCCGTGCTGCTTGCGCACGCCGGCGAGCCGCTGGCCGAGCTCGCGGAGCGCCTGGGTCGTCGGGGTCAGTGCGGTGATCTTCATTCGCTCGTATACGATCGCTTTGAACCAATTCTACCCTAATCATCGATCGCCAACGATCGAATCTTGACTACGACAGTAGATCAACCATGAAACGATCGTAAACGATCGTACTGTACCAGGATTCTGCTAGCCATCGATCTTCTTCGATCGCTGATGAAGCCCTGAGCCCCGCTCCCCACGGTTGGCTGCCGGCCGACGCCTGGCCGGGCGGTCCGGAGCAGCACAGAACACCTCGAAGGCCCGCTGCAGCGCGCTTGCATAGCCCTGCCGGCGCCGCAGCAGCCACAAGCGCCGGGTCAGATCGATGCCGGCCACCCGGAGCCGCACGAACGCGCCGCTCTGCAGCTCGGACCGGATCGCCAGCGTCGACAGGCAGCCGACCCCGAGGCCGGCGTGCACCGCGGCCTTCACCGCCTCGCTGTGGCCCATGGTCACCGCGGGCGCCCACGGCAGCTCGCGGTCGCGCATCGCCGCCTCGAACACCGCCCGGGTGCCGGAGCCGGCTTCGCGCGACACCCATCGCGCCGCGGCGAGGTCCTCGACGCCGAGCCGGCGTCGACTCGCCAGGGGGTCGCCGGCCCGCACGAAGATCGCGAGTTCGTCGACACGCCACGCCAGCGCGTCCAGTTCGGGGCGCTGCGGCGGCCCTTCGACGAACCCGACGTCGAGCGAACGGGCGACCAGCCGGTCTTCGATCTGCGCGCTGTTGCCGATCTCGAGATCGACGTCCACGCCGTCGTTGGCCGCGGCGAAGCGGGCGACCCGTTCCGGCAGCAGGTACATGCCGATGGTCGAACTCGCGCCGACGCGCAGGCGCCCCCGCACTTCGCGATCGCCGCGAAAGCCCCGCACCAGGTCGGCGGCGCGCTGCAGCAGGTCGGCGGCCTCCTCGAGCAGACGCGTGCCGCGCGCGTTGCGCACGATGCGCCGGCCGCTGCGGTCGAACAGCGGCCCGCCGAGCTGCTCG